>JAFAWA010000053.1 GCA_019242155.1 Terriglobia bacterium
AAGCTCCTCGAACGCCGCCCCGTGCTTCTTCAGGTCGATAACGGCCGCGGTTCTGCGTCCCTTTTCGTTGGTTAGAAACTGAATCCCGGTCATTGCGGTTGCCGACCTGCGCGCCATGTGTGGATTGTCGCAAAGTCTAGCCTCGGCGCAGAAGAGTAAATTTGCCTGTCGTGGCGCCTTGCGCAGACAAACGGGGTTGGCACTCGTGGTCGGATTTGCTCTGCACAATTAACGCTAAGTCGCTCCGCATCAGCAGATTGCAGAGCTACACACGCCTTGACACCGGTGGTGGGAGTTAATATACTCTCGGCTACCTGAAGGCGTTCCGGACCTATGGGAAATATTGCGGCTTGGTCGGTGGGCGGGTTGGCCCTGTTTACTTGCATTGCTTCAGTAGCGGCGCCTTCGCCGGCGCTCGAGCAGCGCGCTCTCCTCGACAAATATTGCGTTACTTGCCATAACCAGAAGGCACGGACCGCCGGCCTGACTCTCGACAAAGCGGATCTTGCGAGCGTTCCCGCGAACGCCGAGATGTGGGAAAAGGTCATTCAGAAGATTCGCGGCGGCATGATGCCGCCGGTCGGGATGCCGCGGCCCGATCGCGCTGCCCTGGATGGGTTCGTCACGTCTCTCGAGCAGCAACTGGATCAGGCTTACTCGGAGAAGGCTTATCCCGGCCACGTCGGCCTGCACCGGTTGAATCGCGCCGAGTACGGAAATGCCGTCCGCGATTTACTCGGGCTCGAAATGGATGTCACTTCCCTGCTGCCCGCCGATGACGCGAATTACGGCTTCGACAACATCGCCGATTCGCTCAGTGTGTCGCCCGTGCTGATGGAGCGCTACATGAGCGCCGCATGGAAGATCAGCGGCATCGCCACCGGTGATTCCAAAATTCCTCCGACCACGTACACCTTTCGCAACCGTCCGGATCTTTCTCAGGACCGCCACATCGAGGGACTGCCGCTCGGCACCCGCGGCGGCATTTTGGTGAAGTACAACTTCCCGCTCGATGCCGAATACCGTTTCAAGGTGCGATTTTGGGGAAACACGGTGAATACGGTTCGCGGTCTCGAGCTGCCGAGCCAGGTGGAGGTCACGCTCGATGGCGCCCGGGTGAAACTGGCCACCATGGGCGGCCAGGCAGACGCCGACCTCGGCAACACTAACCCCACGGCATCGGCGGAGCAGCTTTCGAAGCGTGTAGAGCTGCAGATCCCGGTGAAGGCGGGGCCTCACGATCTGGGATTTGCGTTTTTACAGCAATCGAGCGGGCCCACTGTGGAACTGCTGCAGCCCTACTTGCGGGAGAAGGTGGACCCGATCAACACGGCCGGTATTCCGGAAATCGATTGGGTTTCGATATCCGGTCCCTACCAGCCGACCGGTCCCGGAGACACGCCCAGCCGGCGCCGCATTTTCATCTGCCGTCCCGCGGCCGGCGCGGATCCCGTTCCGTGCGCGCGCCAGATTCTCACCGCCCTCGCGCGGCGCGCTTACCGCAGGCCGGTCACAGAGAGCGAGATGGAACGGCTGCTCGGGTATTTTCAACGCGGGGAAAATGAAGGAAAGAGTTTCGATGCCGGAATCGAAACCGCGCTCGCCTTCCTTCTGGTAAATCCGCAGTTTCTATTCCGGACAGAACCGGCGCCGGTTACAGTTGCCGCGGGTGCAACGTACCGGGTGAGCGCTTTGGATCTGGCGTCGCGGCTCTCTTTCTTTCTGTGGAGCAGCGTTCCCGACGATGAACTGCTCGCAGTGGCCGCGACGGGCAAGCTGAACGAGCCGGCGGTGCTCGAACAGCAGGTGCGGCGCATGCTGCGCGACCCGCGCTCGAGCGCTCTGGTCGAGAACTTCTTCGGGCAGTGGCTCTATCTGCGAAATTTGAAGGCCACCGCTCCCGACCAGCAGGTCTTCCCCGATTTCGACGACAATCTACGCCAGGCCTTCTTGCGTGAAACCGAGCTGTTCACCAAGAGCATTATCCGGGAGGACCGGAGTGTAGTCGACCTGCTCACCGCCAACTACACTTTCGTCAATGAACGTTTGGCGAAACACTACGGGATTCCGGATGTATACGGCAACCAGTTCCGGCGCGTCACCCTCTCCGACCCGGCGCGGCGCGGCCTGCTCGGCCAAGGGAGCGTGCTTACGGTCTCCTCTTATGCCAACCGCACTTCGCCGGTGCTGCGCGGCAAGTGGATTTTGACGAATATTCTAGGTACTCCACCGCCGCCTCCGCCCCCGAATGTCCCGGCTTTCAATGAGAGCGCCAGCGGAACGGTACGCGAGCGGATGGTTCAGCATCGCGCCAATCCGGCCTGCTCGGGCTGCCACAGTGTGATGGACCCGGTGGGATTCGCGATGGAAAACTTCGATGCGATAGGGCACTGGCGGACGAAGGACTCCGGCGCTCCGATAGATGCGTCAGGAGGGCTGCCCGATGGAACGAAAGTGGACGGACCGGCCGCGGTTATTTCGGCATTAGCTCAACATCCGGAACAGTTCGTGCGAACCATGACGGCCGTGATGCTTACATACGCTCTGGGCCGCGGGCTCGAATATTACGATATGCCGGTGGTGCGCGCGGTGGCCCGGCAGGGCGCGCGGCAAGACTACCGATTTTCGGAACTGGTGCTGGGCATCGTAAAGAGCCCGCCGTTTCAAATGCAGGTGAAGCCGGAGGAGCCCGCGAATACGGTCGCGGCTGCGAAAGCCGGCGGAGAGCCGCATCCCTGAATAGCGGAAGGAGTCGTGATATGACGTTTCTCACCAAGACCCATCTTTCCCGCCGTACCCTCTTGCGTGGCGCGGGCGCGGCGGTTGCACTGCCGCTGCTCGACTCCATGGTTCCGGCCCAGACGCCTCTCGCAAAGACCGCGGCCAGGCCCATGTTACGCGCCGGATTTATCTATGTGCCGCACGGCGCCATTCTGTCGCAATGGACACCGATCGGCGACGGCCGCGACTTTAAGTTTTCGCGGATCTTGAAGCCTCTCGAGCCCTTCCGCGATCGCATCACCGTGGTTACGGGATGCGCCATCAACGCGGAGAACGGCCATGCCATCAGCAATTCCATGTGGCTGAACGGCGTCCGCCCGGCGCACGGAACCGAGATTCGTTCGGCGACCACCGCCGATCAATTGATTGCAGCCAAAATCGGCCAGGATACGACCTTTCCTTCACTCGAACTCGCGACAGAGGATCACGCGGCGGAGTTAGGCAGCTGCGGCGGCGATTACGCGTGTGCGTATATGAACACGATCTCCTGGCGTAACCCGACCACCCCGAACCCGATGGAGCTGAATCCGCGCGTGGTTTTCGAACGGCTGTTCGGCGGCGATGGCGCAACCGCGGCGGAGCGTGTTGCCAGGTTGAAGGACAATCTCAGCCTCCTCGATGGAGTTACGGCAAGCGCGAAAGACCTCTCGAAAAGCCTCGATCCGCGGGACCGGGCGCGGCTTACCGACTACCTCGAGAATGTGCGCGAGATCGAAAGGCGTATTAGCCAGGCCGAACGCAAGAACAGCGAATCGGAATTGGCCGCGCCCGAAACGCCGGCCGGCATCCCGGATTCGTTTGAGGAACATGCCAAGCTGATGTTCGATCTTTGGGCCTTGGCTTTTCAGGCGGACATTACCAGAGTCGCCACCTTCATGATGGCGCGCGAACTCAGCACCCGGACGTACCCGCAGATTGGTGTCTCCGAAGGCCACCACCCGGTTTCGCATCATCAGAATGTCCCGGAACAGATCGAAAAACACGCGAAGATCAATACCTATCATATCGGCCTGCTGGCCGGCTTTTTGACTAAGCTGCGGAACTCTCCGGACGGCGAAGGCAACCTGCTCGATCACTCCATGATTCTCTACGGGAGCGGCATGAGCAACGGCAATGTGCATAGCCACGACATCCTACCCGCTGTAATCGCGGGCGGAGCGGCAGGCCGGTTAAAAGGCAATCTGCACGTGAAGGCGCCGCTGATGACGCCGCTTTCGAATCTATTGGTCAGCGTTCTGGATAAGGCCGATGTTCCCGCCAGCCACTTCGGGGATAGCACCGGGCGGATTGAGATTTAGCGAGAACGGAGGCAGCCATGTCGGTTTTACGTTTCTGCGGAGTGACGGCGATGGTGGCCGCGGCTACTGGCGCGCTATGGAGCGCGGAACTGCGTGTGGTGGATGCTGTGAGGAATCAGGACACGGCGGCCGCGCGCTCATTGCTGCAGAAGCATGTGGACGTGAATGAGCCCGATGTGGACGGTACCACTGCACTGATTTATGCCGCGCACGAGAACAACCTCGACCTGGTGAAGCTGCTCGTTGCCGCAGGGGCGAATGCGAAAGCCGCGAACCGGTACCACGTTACGGCGCTGGCCGAAGCCTGCAACCTGGGCAACGGGGAAATGGTCGAAGCGCTGTTGAAAGCGGGGGCCGACCCGAACGCCGCAATTGGTGAAGGCGAAACTCCGCTGATGACTGCTTCGCGCACCGGTACCGCCGCGGGTGTAAAGGCCCTGCTGCGCGCCGGGGCCGCTGTGAATACCAAAGAATCGTACCGGGGTGAGACGGCTTTGATGTGGGCAGTGGCCGAGAATCATGCTGAGATTGCGAAGATCCTGATCGATGCCGGAGCCGACGTGAATGCCCAGTCCACCTACTACGATTTCAAGTTCCGCAAGGTGGCCTCCGGAGGCACGCAGGCGCTCTACTATCGAGGCGGCCTGACGCCGCTCCTGTTTGCGGCGCGGCAGGGCGCACTCGAATCGGGAAGAGCGTTGCTCGATGCGGGCGCCGACGTGAATTTAGCCGAGCCTGAATTCAAATTTACCCCGCTGCTCGAAGCCGTTTACAACGACCATTACGATTTCGCGGCGCTATTAGTCGAAAGAAAAGCCAAGCTGGATGGGGCGCTCTACTTGGCAGTGGAGATGCGCAACCTGGATTACTTCGGCAACCGGCCGCGCAAGCCGATAACAGACAAACTGGACGAACTAGGCTTTATTCGGTTTCTGCTTGACCACGGAGCTGACCCGAACGCTGTACTCCAAACTACGCTGCCGGGCCGCATGGCACAAGGGGCGATCTCGGTTCCGCCTGGAGCCACACCATTTTACCGGGCGGCCCGTTCCGCCGATCTCGCCGCAATGGGTCTGCTGCTCGAGAAAGGCGCTGATCCGAACCGCCCCAGCGGTGATCACACCACTCCGCTGCTTGCGGCGGCTACCGGCCAAGGCGCTCGATTTGCCGGAGGCGAGGAACGCCCGGAACCGGAGTTTGTCGAGGCGATTCGATTGTGCCTGGAAAAGGGCTCGGACATCAACACCGCTGATGACCGCGGCGATACACCGATGCACGCCGCGGCGCAACGGGGCGCCGACCAGATCGTGCAGTTTCTGGCCGATCACGGCGCGAAACTCGATGTGAAAAATAAATCGGGCCGCACACCGCTCGATCTCGCTTTGGGCATCGGCGGCGTTGCGAATACAGGGGGCAGCGCGCACTTGAGCACCGCCGAACTCATCCGCAAGCTTATGGACCGCGCTGCGGCACAAAACCTGGCTCAGGCCAGGTAACCGGTCACCATGCGACCCGTCTTCTTCGCCTGCCTGCTCGCCGCGCCCGCGCTACTGGCGCAGAACCAGGACGCCGGTGTTATGCCGGAGGGCGCGGGCAAGCAGATCATTCTGCGCGAGTGCACCGCGTGTCATTTGCCGGATCACTTCACCAAATACCGCCACACGAATGAGGAGTGGCAGGCGATCGTAATCCGGATGGGCCAGCGCGTCCATTCGGCAACCAAAGAAGAACTCGAAACGGTTCAGAAATACCTGGCCACGAATTATCCGAAGCTCGACGACGGCACCAAGGTAAACGTCAACAAGGCCGCACCTGAGGACATAGTAAAACGCCTCGGCTTAACTCCTGACGAAGCTAAAGCCGTGGTGGATTACCGGCAGCGGCACGGCGCCTTTCGCGAGTGGGGCGAAATGCTCGCCATCTACGGCGTGGACGGACGCAAAATCGAAGCCGCCAAAGACAACATGAGCTTTTAGGATGCCCGCGCCCACGTATTACCAAGATGGGCAAGTTGATCAACAAAGGGAACAAAGAGAGGATTAAGGCGGCCGCGGCGGCTTCGCTCGGAGCCGGTGTTGGCGGTGCGGGCGGTGCTACGGCCGGCGTGTTGGAACTCGCCGCTCAGGGGGCGGCAACCGAACTCTCGGCAGGTCTGGTGATTGGCCTCGGCACGATCGCCGGGGGATTGGTCTCTTTCTGCGGGTACAAAGTCTACCGGTACTTGCGCTCGAAGAAGCCTGCGGGAAGTGCTTCTAAAGTTTCGGCCTAACCTGAACGATGTGAACGGAAGCCGGCGGATAACCGGCTTCCGCATCATCCCGTGATTGCCATAGGGCGCGGTAACCGCTATCGCAATACTATGGGGCTGGAAACTTTTTTCGCGCCGGCCGAGGCCAGATCGACTAGGAAGACATCGAGCCGTTGGCCTGTGGGATCGAGCGTCTGGTCCCAATTGGAAGTGAAGATGAAGAACCGGCCATCTTGCGATACATTGCCGCGCGGCTCCGACCAGAAGTTTCCGTTGTAGGTGGACCGATGATGCGCCATCCGCCAAACGGTCCCGCTGCCATCGGTAGCAACGCACAGGACCTCGTCAAACCAGGTTTCCCACGGGGTGAATGGCGCCTGGCTGTAAAACGACCCGCACACCGGGATGGACTGGCCGGCCTTGGCGTTGGCCCAGGCCCAGTGCCCGTCTTCGGTCCAACTGAACGGCGCAGAAGGTGGGTTGGTGATTACCTGGTGCATCACGGCCGGATCGGC
>JAFAWA010000122.1 GCA_019242155.1 Terriglobia bacterium
GCCTTTCTCCGAGCCCGGTTCCACCTTGATGCCGAGCTTCTGAAGCCTTGCCGTCGCGGTGGCGTGGTTGAAGTCGGCCGCTTTTACCGAAAAATGCGAGAAGCCGGGCTTCGCCCCCTCAGCGCAAGGCTCGAGTCCCAGCCTCGATCCGGCGAGTTTGAACCAGATGCGCCTGTCTTTGTTTCCACCACGCTCTTCGGGGCCAAACAGCTTTCTATAGTGGGCGGCGGACTTGTCGAGATCGGTCACCGAAACCATAATGTGATCGAGCGCAACCGGCGTCACAGCGGCGGGCTCCGTGGTGACACGTCCGCCCGGCATGAGTGTGTCGAACAGGCCATGGGTAGCGTTCACAAGCTGCAATCTTAGACGATCCGGGTCGGACAACATGGGCAGGACGCCGGGCGGCGCCGTCAGTCCCGCGGCTGTAATCTGCGCGGTAATCTCCGGCTTGCCGAAATCGGCTTCTACAAAGTCCACCACCGCGGCGGCAATGTGATCAATGTAGGGAGCGGCGTTCGGCTGCGGCCCGAGCGCAATGTAGGCCGAACCGAGACGGACGTAGTAGCGCTGCACGCCGCTGCGCTCGTGGAAGACCTGGGGATCGAAGATGCGGCCATAGAACAAGGCCGCCTCCCTGGAATCAGGAACTATGATCGAAAGATGATCGAGACCGGTGGTATTGAGAGGGAGCAGCGGCCGTTGCGCCGAGAGACGGCTCACGAGCGCGGAGCCGCCGATCAGGGCTGAGGCCGAGGTCAGCCATTTTCGTCGTGAGACTGCGTAGCTGGACGTAGAGGGATTGTGCACTAGTGCTCCAGACTCATCATGATACACAAGGCCGGATTGGGCCCGCTCAGAGCGCTGAGGAATCTGTTATGCCGCCGAGGACCGCGCCATGCTTAGCGCGAATCCTTCATAGCCATTGCGCGCCACGGCGTCGCATTTTTCGCGGTACGCCCCGACGCCGCCGACATAAGGCATGAAAACGCGTACCTTGCCGGGTACGTTTGCGCCCACGTACCACGAGTTGGCTTGTGGGAACAGGGTGTAGCCGGAGACTTCGTTCACATGCGCCACCCAGGCGTTTTCTGCGTCCTCGGTGGGCTCAATGCCGGCGGCATGGCGATCCCGCATCCAGGCCAGACAGCCGCCGATCCAGTCCACGTGCTGCTCGATAGACACCACCATATTGCTGAACACCGAAGGGCTGCCAGGGCCGGTAATCATGAACAGATTGGGAAATCCGGTGGTGGCCACTCCGAGATAAGTGCGCGGCCCCGCGGACCATTTCTCGCGGAGGCGAGCACCTCCCCGCCCCTGGATGTCTATATGGCACAAGGCTCCGGTAATGGCGTCGAAGCCGGTGGCACAGACGATGCTGTCCACGTGGTATTCGCCCGCGGTGGTTCGCAGACCGGTGGGCGTGATCTCTTCGATCGGCGTGGCGCAGGTGTCCACGAGCGTGACATTATCGCGGTTGAACGTTTCGTAGTACCCCGTATCGGAGCAAATGCGCTTAGTTCCGATGGGGTAACTCTTCGGCAGAAGTCTCTCCGCGACTTCAGGATCGCGAATAGCGGCACGAATTTTGGTGCGTACGAATTCGGCGGCGGTTTGGTTTGCTTGCGGATCGACGAAGAGATCGGCAAAGGCGCCGTACATGGACAGGCCGCCGCGCTGCCAGCGTTTTTCGTACTCGTTTTCGCGAACTTCGGGAGCCACCGCCAAAGCCGATCCGGTCCCCTGTTCCACCAGCATGCCGAATGGCGAGACTCGCGCCGCCTGCCGGTAGGAACCGCGGTTCGTTGCCCAGTCTTGCCTGACGTCCCCTGATAGCGGGCGGTTTTGGGCCGGAATGCTGAAATTGGGAGTCCGCTGGAAAACGAAGAGGTGCGCGGCCTGCTCCGCGATCACAGGAATGGATTGAATACCCGAGGAGCCGGTGCCGATCACAGCGACGCGCCGGCCGGTGAAGTCGACTCGTTCGTGCGGCCATTGGCCGGTGTAATACCACTTACCTTGGAACGATTCGAGACCCTTGTACTCGAGCGCCTTCGGTTTGGAGAGGCAGCCTGTAGCAAGGATGAAGAAGGCCGCAGAAACGGCGCTGCCGCCATCCGTCTGAATCGTCCAGCAGTTGGCGGTTTCGTCGAAGCCGGCTGCGGTGACGCGCGTATTCAATTGGATATGCGTGCGGAGGTTGAAGCGATCGGCGACGTAATTGAGGTAGCGCAAGATTTCCGGCTGCGAAGCGTACCGCTCGGTCCATTGCCACTCCTGCTCGAGTTCGTCGGAAAAGGAGTAGGAGTACTCCAGGCTTTCGACGTCACAGCGAGCGCCGGGATAGCGATTCCAGAACCATGTGCCGCCCACACCGCTCGCGGCTTCGTAGACGCGAGCAGAGAAGCCTAGGCTCCGCAAGCGATGGAGGGCATACAAGCCGGCGAACCCGGCGCCCACGATCACTACATCGAAGTGTTCCACGTTACCTCCTTCACCTTTCCTAAATACTTACGTTCGGGTCTTAGGAACGGATTCCTGCCGGACGAGATCGAGCGCGCACCGGGCGGCAGTGCCCGCTTGTGGCAGGACACTGCGAGGGGCCACAGTTATATGCTATTGCTCATGCGCTGTCCCTTCCTTGACGCCTTGTTACTGACTGCCGTGGCCGGATTGGCGATCGCTCAGACATCCTCCGGGCCGGTAACTTTCGAGCGCATTCAGAACTCGAACCGGGAGCCCCAGAACTGGCTCACCTATTCGGGCAACAACATGGGGCAGCGGCACAGCCTGCTCACTCAGGTTACGCCGCAGAACGTCAAAAATCTGGAGCTAGCCTGGCTGTGGCAGGCGCGCTCGGTTGAGAAGTTCGAGGCCACGTCAATCGTGCGCGACGGCATTCTCTATACCATCCAGGCGCCGAACGATGTGGTGGCGCTCGACGCCGTCACCGGCCGGCCGATTTGGACCTACCCGTACTCGAACCTCCCGGAGGCCCGCAACTGCTGCGGAAGAGTGAACCGCGGCCTGGCCATTCTGGGCGAGACCCTGTTTATGGGAACGCTGGACGCGCACCTCATTGCACTTGATGCCAAAAGCGGCGCGGCGGTATGGAAGACCAAGGTCGCCGAAGCTCAGGAACGCTATGCGATCACTCACGCCCCGCTGGTAGTTAAGGACAAGGTCATCGTGGGTACGGCCGGCGGGGATGGGGGCGCGCCGGGAATCATCGCGGCATTCGACGCGAAGACCGGCCGGGAGGTTTGGCGCTTTCACACCATTCCGCAAAGCGGCGAAGCTGGAAACGAAACCTGGAGCGGCGAATCGTGGAAGCGCGGCGGCGGGGCCGTGTGGAACACCGGCGCGTACGATCCGGAATCGAACCTGACGTATTGGGGCACCGGGAACCCCGCGCCGGATTGGGACGGACGGCAGAGGCTCGGCGACAATCTGTACAGCGATTCCGTAGTCGCTTTGGATGCGGATACCGGGAAGCTCCAGTGGTATTACCAGTTCACTCCGCATGACGAGATGGACTACGATGCGACCCAAGTACCCGTGCTTGCCGATATGGACTGGCAGGGGCGGCCTCGCAAGGTGATGCTGTGGGCGAACCGCAATGGGCTGATGTATGTCCTCGATCGAACCAACGGGCAATTCTTGATGGGCAAGCCATTCGCGAAGGTGAACTGGATGGACGGCTTCGATGAGAAGGGCCGGCCGAGGCGCGTGCCGGGCAAGGTGGCATCGAAGGAAGGCACGTTGATTATGCCGACCGTGAACGGAGCGACCAATTGGTATCCGCCGTCGTACAGTCCTCGTACGGAGTTGTTCTATATTCCCGGCTGGGAGAACACGGGCAGCATTGCCATCGAGGGCGAACGGCCGCGAACGGTGGGCAACATTCCGCCGGGCGCGCCCAATCTGGTGCTCAATGACAGGAGCGCAGAGGAGGGATACGGCTTCGTGCGCGCGTTCGACATGAAAACCGGCGAAAAGAAGTGGGAATACAAGATGAACGACGTCACCTATGCGGGGGTGCTGAGCACAGCCTCGGACCTGGTGTTCAGCGGCGGCCGCGAGGGT
>JAFAWA010000338.1 GCA_019242155.1 Terriglobia bacterium
CGCTACAAACTCGGGCTTACCGGCACCAAGCTCGGCTGCGACCGTGCCGAATGCGGCGCCTGCACCGTGCTCGTCGACGATGTGCCGCACTATTCCTGCTCCATGTTGACGCATACCGCGCGCGGCAAAAGGATCGTGACCATCGAAGGCCTGGCCGCCGCCGACGGCAAACTGCATCCGGTGCAGCAGGGTGTAATCGAAGAACAGGGATTCCAGTGCGCCTTCTGTATGTCGGGTTTTATCATGGCGACGGTGGGTTATCTGAAGACCAATCCCAATCCCACACGAGTGGAACTGGCGCACGGCATTTCGGGCAATCTCTGCCGGTGCCAGGACTATGACAAGATTCTGACGGCGATGCTCCGCGGCGCAGAAATTATGAGGACCGAGGGCGGAGCGCAGTTACAAAAGCCGCAACATGGCGAGCAACTCGCACGGAGGGCATAATCGTGGCGAAAATCGAAAACCAGCTTCCCACCCATCCTCCTTATAAACTCATCGGGAAGAACTATTCCACTCCGGACCTGGTCGCAAAAGTTACGGGACGCGCCAAATATGCCGAGGATTACCGCGCCGACGGCATGTTGTTCGCGAAGCTGCTGTTGAGTCCGGTGCCGCATGGCCGCGTCCGGAATATTGACGCGAGCGAAGCGCTGAAGATGCCGGGCGTGAAGGCGATCCTGACGGTGGATGATATGCCTAAGCCGGCCGATGCGATGACCGACCTGGGGCAGAGAATTCCCGCTAATCCGCTGGGCGAGCGCGGCCTTACCAATCACCCGGTCTATCAGGGCGAGCCGATTCTGGCGGTCTGCGCGGTGGATGAAACCACGGCGGCCGAGGCGATTGAGAAGATCAAACTCGATATCGAGCGGTTGCCGCACGTGGTGGACCCGCTGGTCAGTTTACGGCCCGGCGGTCCCAATGCGCGCCCCGAAGGCAATGTCTGGACGCGGCCCTCCGCGCCTCCGCCCGCACCCGACGAGCGGCGCGCTGGGGCTGCTGGGAAAACGCCCGCGCCTCCGCAGGTCGTAGCCGACGCGCGGCCCCCAGCGCCCGCACCTCCGCCGGTCGTATCCGAGGTGAAGTGGACCGAGGCGGATTTCAGCGAATACAAAGAGGGCCGGCTGCCCATGGGCAAGGCGACCGATCCGGAATGGTCTTTCGGCGATGTGGAAGGCGGGCTCAAAAATGCCGCGCTGGTGCTGGACGAAACGTTCGTCACGCCTAACACCAGCCACCAGACGCTTGAGACGCGCACCGCGATGGCGTACTGGCAGAACGGGAAGGTCTTCGTCCACTGCTCTACGCAAAGCACTGCGCAAACGGCCCCCGCGATTGCCCGGTGGCTGGGATTCGTTGACGATAAGGGCCAACCGGATCTGAGCAAGGTCGTCGTGGTCAGCGAGTATACCGGCGGCGGCTTCGGCAGCAAGATTACCAGCTCCATCGCAGCCATCATTCCGGCGCTGCTTTCGAAGAAGACCGGTGCGCCGGTAATGATGCGCATCAGCCGCGAAGAGGAGCATTACATCGGCCGCGCCCGCCCCAGCCTGCACGGGCGTCTCAAAGTGGGATTCACCAAGGAAGGCAAGATCACGGCCATCGACATGTTTGTGGTCATGGATAACGGGCCTTATGATCCTCAGGGCGACGCGAACCAGTCCGGCCGCATGGTGTCCCTGATGTACCAGCCGCCGGCCATGCGCTGGCGGGGCATCACCGTATTGACTAATACGCCGCCTCGGTTATCCCAAAGCCAGCCGGGCGGTTTCCAGGGAATTGCGCTCATGGAGCCGATTATGTCGAAGGCTTCCCGGAAACTGGGTGTCGATCAGGTGGCCATACATCGCATCAACGCGCCCGTGGGGAAGGCGCCCATCGGACCTCCTGGAAGAGACGGCAAGCGCCTCTACGTGACCAGCGCCTACGTTCAGGAAGCATTGGACCGAGGCAGGGAGCAGTTCCAGTGGGAGCAGCGCAAAGCCTTGCCCAAGCGCATGGGTTCCAAGGTGCGCGGAATGGGCGTGGCCACAAGCTGCTTTGTCGGCGGCTCGATCGGTTTTGACGGGCTGTTCGTAATCAAGCCTGACGGCAAGCTGTACATCCAATCGGGAATCGGCAACCTGGGCACGGAGTCAATGAGCGATTGTCACCGTGTCACGGCGGAGATCCTGGGAGTGCCTTGGGAAAAATGCGAGATCACCTGGGGTGCTACCAATAAAAACCTGCCTTGGAGCTGCCCCTCCGGCGGAAGCCAGACCACTCACGCTCATACGCGCGCAGCGTATGCCGTGGCGATGGACGCGGTGGATAAACTGCGGCAGATCGCTGCCAAAGATTTCGGCGGCGCGCCTGAGGATTATGTGGTGGCCAACGAGCGCGTGTTCCGCAAAGGCGGCGGACAGGGCATGTCTCTGGCGCAGGCGGCGAAGCGCGCGATGGAACTTGGCGGCATCTACGACGGCCATGAGCTTCCACCGAAGATTAACCCGATGACCGCGAGCTCCGCCAAAGCGCTCGCGGGCCAAGGTCTGCTGGCGGTGGCTAGGGACACGATGCCGCGCGACGGCCAGACGCACTCCTATGTGGTCGGGTTCGCTGAGGTTGAAGTCGACGTCGAGACGGGCAAATACCGCATTCTGCATTACCTCGCGGTAGCCGATGTGGGCACGATCATTCACCCGCGAGCCTTGGGCGGCCAGGTTCTCGGCAGGTCGATGTTGGGCATCGGCCATGCAATCGGCCAGAAATGGGTGTACGACCAGCACTACGGAATTGCACTCGCGAAGCGGTTTTACCATAACAAGCCGCCGACCATTCTGGATGCTCCCGAAAAGATGGATTGGGCCGCGCTCGATATTCCCGATCCGGAAACGCCGATCGGCGCGCGCGGTATCGGCGAACCGCCTGTGGGCGCGGGCTGTATGGCGATCATCAACGCGCTTTCGGATGCGCTGGGCGACGAAGTGTTCCGGCGCGCACCAGTGACCGCCGATATGATCCTCGCTTCACTCGAAGCAGGCAGGCCGGCAACCGAGGGGCTTACCGCCCATATTTAGGCGAATTAGGAGAGCGGAATATGGCAATCATTCGTGACATCATGCCGGCGTTCGAACTCTTTCAGCCGGCGACGACGGAAGATGCACAGGCGTTGCTCGCTCGCTACGGCAAGGATGCCTGGGTACTGGCCGGAGGGCTCGATAGCTTTGACTGGCTCAAAGACCGCATCAAGCGGCCCGGCGTAGTGGTCGACCTGAGCCAGATCCAGGAACTGAGAGGCGTGCGCGAAGTGAATGGCGGGCTCGAAATTGGGGCCATGACCACGCTCACCGACGTAGTGCGCCACCCGGTGGTGAAGCAGAGGTTCAGCATTCTTTCCACCGGCGCCGAAGCGGCCGCGTCTCCGCAGATCCGCAATCAGGGAACCCTCGGCGGCAACGTTTCCCAGGATGCGCGCTGCTGGTATTACCGCGGCGGCTGGAAGTGCTATCGCGCGGGCGGCAATATCTGCTTTGCCGATACACCCACGGCGATTAACCGCGAACACGCGATTCTCGGCGCCGATCGCTGCGTTGCTGTGAATCCGTCCGACACCGCGCCCGCGCTCATCGTGCTCGATGCCCAGATGGTGATTCGCAACTCCAAGGGAGAGCGCGTAGTGAATGCGGAAGACTACTTCATCGGGCCGGGGACCGACATTATGCGCATGACGGTGCTCCGGCCGGGCGACCTGCTCACCGCGATACGCATCCCGTCCACATGGGCGGGCGCGCATTTCTATTTCGAGAAGATCCGCGACCGTCAGGTCTGGGATTTTCCGCTGGTGAACGTGGCATCGGCCGCGGTCTTCTCGGGCGACCGGATTGAGAGAATCCGCCTCGCCGTGAACGGGGTGGCCGCGCATCCCATGCGTTTGAAGAAAGTCGAAGATGCCGTAACCGGCAAAACACGGGACGAAGCGACCGCGGAAATGGCCGGAAAACTGGCCATAGAAGGCGCCGAACCGTTGCGCTATAACGGCTACAAAATTCCGCTCATGCGGAATCTGGTGAAGCGATCGATCCGCGGAGTTCAGGAGGCAGCGTGGGCATCATAGATTGGGCTACGAGTCCTTGGGGCGAAGATGTCCCGGTCCACATCTCGTTTTTTCTGCTGTGGGTATCGGCGATCGCCGGATTGCTGTTCCTGATTATTCATGCGATCTGGGTGCGTTACTTCGCCAAGGCTGAGGCGTTCGCGGGCGCTACCCCGCCTGCCCTGGCTTCAAGCATCCCGGCCAAAGTGCCGCGGCACTCACTCGCCGCGCGCCTGTTTCATTGGATCATGGCTGCTGCTATGTTCGCGCTGCTGATTACCGCGTTCCTTCCCAAGGTGGGCGTGCAGTTTCCGTGGGTGACTTACCACTGGATAGCGGGCCTCGTGCTGACCGCATCGATCCTCTTTCATATCGTTCATGCGAGCTTCTGGCTCGACTTCAAGTCCATTTGGCCGGACAAGATTGATCTGCAAGATGGTGTCCGCCGGTTGCAGCGGGCAACCGGAAAAAACGCTCCGGTTCCGCGGCGTTCTGGTAAATATCCGCTCGAAAACAAAATGTACCACGCGGTAATCGTGCTGGCCGGCCTTTCCGTAATGATCACCGGCGTCTTTATGATGTCGCGCGTGCGTACGCCGATCTTTCTGCGGAACCCCTACCTCTTCGGCGACATGACCTGGGGCATGATGTACGTGCTGCACGGCTTAGCCGGCGTGGGGCTGATTGCGCTGATTATGGTTCACGTATACTTTGCCGTGCGGCCCGAAAAGCTGGTGATCACGAAATCGATGGTCTTCGGGACACTCGATCGCGATCATTATCTCCACCATCACGATCCTCAGAGATGGCCCGTTACAGGCAGTTCGCCGGAAGAACGGCAAATGACGGCCTGAGCGGATGGGGAAAAGCCTTAAGGAACGCTGCGACGCAATTGAAGAGTGTTACGAGTTCATGCTGGCGTATGCCGCGCAGGGTCTGCCCGGCGATGGAGACAACCAGTCGGGCGCGCAAGTGCGGCATCTGCTCGAGCGATCCGTCGACGCTCTAACCGGGCTTGCGGACGCGTATGCGTCGGAGGCCCGCGAGGCAGACTTGCAGCCGGCGGCGCGTTACGATGCGTTCCTCGCGGTTCTGCGGCGGGACGCAAACGATTCCCTGGCCGCTCTGGAACTGGTGCTTGCACAGCCGGTGTTGAGTTCGCAACTGATCGACAATCTGAACGCCTCAATGCATCTGCGGGCGTTGCTCACCGATTTGTTCCTGATCGATGAAATCGTAAAACAGCAGCGCACTCATGCGCCTTCCGGGGAAGCGCAGCCGTCCTAGCCGTAGCAGTTCCCGCGCTACAATGGCGAACAGCTTATGAGCACCAGCGATCCGTTACTCGCGCCCATGAAAGATACCGATCATAAGGTGGTTGGCAGTGTGGAGGTGGATGTCGCCCAGACCGGCTCCGTTCGCATGAAACGGATGATCTACCCGCCGGGATTCACCTGGGCCAAGGATCTCAGCGGCGTCCTCGGGTCACCCTTGTGCATGCACTCTCACGTCGGCTTTATGGCGCGAGGGCAGATCAACGTGCGGTATGCGGATGGCTGCGTTGAAGAGTTCAAGGCGCCTCAGTTCGTGGCGGTGCAACCGGGGCATGAAGGCTGGGTGGTTGGCGACGAAGCGGCGGTGCTGATTGAAGTGGATTTCCAAGCCGATACCGTGAATCGCCTCGGCTTACCAGACAGGCATCATCACGAGCTTCAGCGGCCTGAGTGAGGCCAAACTTCTTAAGGCGCGCGAGCCGGCCGATCCTGCGCGGAAACCTTCGGCCACGGATCGCTCCAGCGAGGATCGTTAAGCAGTTCTTCATCGGTGAGCGATTTCAGAAACGCAACCAGATCGCTGCGTTCACCCTCCGTAAGTGAAAACCGGCGCAGGATGTGAGTTTTGTTCGGATGTTCGAGCCGGCCCGCGGCGGCGTAGTGGTCGATCACTTCTTCAAGAGTCGTTAAGCTGCCATCGTGCATGTAGGGCGCCGTTACGGCGATGTTGCGCAGCGAGGGCGCTCGAAACCTGCCCATGTCTTCGGTTTTGTGAGTCTGCTCGTACACGCCGCGATTGGGCGCGGTATAGAGGGACACGCCGGTATTGAAGAAGCCGCCGCGTTCCTCATC
>JAFAWA010000413.1 GCA_019242155.1 Terriglobia bacterium
CGAAGTATCGCGTGAGTACGAATTACCAGATGCCCGGACAGCGGGTTCAGTACACCTGCACGCGGGCTAACGGACAGGCGTATTCGAATGTCGAAGTCGTGAGCGGAGAGTACGCCTGGAATGAAGACGTCCCCGGTGCGGAACTGATCGCGGGTAAAGGGAAGGCGACGCCGATGCCGGCTGCGGTTCCAGAGCGGCTGATCCGTTTGTGGGCAAGTCCGCAGGGCGCGCCGAAAGCCGCACTGGCCGGTGTAGCGCCGGGAGCCGAACTAGGGGCGAATCCAGGCACGCTTCTGAAGGATGGTGTTGCGAAGGCGGGCGAGACCTCCGTTTCGTGGGAGTCGGGTAAGCCGGCGGTGACGTTCCCGATTCCGGGTGTTCCCGGGGCGACCGCGACCGCTACTCTCGGCGCGAAGTACATGGCGGAACGCGTAGTGGTCAAATTGGGATCGGCCACTACGGAGTTCACTTACAGCGATTACCGGGATTGGAACAATCCGTTGAATAAGATCGACGTGCTGTACGCCGGTAAAGTCACGGAGCGGCGGAACGGCGCGGCTGTGCGCGATCTGACGACCGTCGAGACGGAGACGGGCAGTGTTTACGTGGTCATGCCCGTCCCGGCAAGCGTGAGGGCCGCGATCCAAGCGGCAGGGCAGCAGTCTGCAAGCGCCAAGAGCCCGGAAGTTCCTGCAGGGCAGCAACAGACGCCACGGATGGCCAATGGCAAACCCGACCTGACGGGAAACTGGAACTTCAACGCCATGAATTGGCGTTACGGCAATCGCCGGTGCGCACCGACGCAGCAGGAAGGTTGTAGCCGCGCCCTCAATCAGACGATGGATTTCGAATTTGAAGCGCCTTCGCGGTTTGGGCCGAATCGTCCACTGTATAAACCCGAGTATTGGGACAAGGTGCAGCAGCTTGACATGTGGACGAACAAGGAAGACCCGGTGATGACGTGCCAGCCCTTGGGCATTCCGCGCGAGGGACCGCCGCGCCGCATTGTGCAGACCCCTACGGACATCATCTTCTTCTACACCAGGTATGCGGACGGCGGGGGCGGATATGGGGAGTATCGCATTATCCCGACGGACGGCCGCAAGCACGACCCGCAGAAGGCGATTGAAAGCTTTTACATGGGATACACCGTAGGACGATGGGAAGGCGACACGCTGGTGCTGGACTCTATTTCGTTCGTCGATGCAACTTGGCTCGCGCGCGGCGGCTTCTTCCACTCCGATCAGATGCACGTGGTCGAGCGGCTCACGCGGCAAGGCAATCAGATCCGGTACGAAGTCACAGTGGAGGACCCCGAGGTGCTGGTGGAGCCTTGGGTCATGACACCGAAAACGCTGACGCTCAACCCGGATGCCGAGGTCGGCCTGTTGCCGGAGCGAGGCAACTGTGAAGTGTACGAACTTAAGAGCATCAGCTCCCAGATTCGGCACTGATCCTCCGAAGAGGGAGAAGATTCCAATGAGTAGATTGCTGTGGGCGCTGCTCGTGGGGAGCGTTATGTCGAGTTCTGTTGCGGAACGCGCCCAGGGCCAATCACCAGCGCGGGAGGCCGCGCCGGCAGTTCCAGCTTCGCCGGCTCCCGCAAACCTTGCCCAATTGATGAAGGGTACGTTTTACCCGGCTTCGAACGTGATGTTTGCGGCGCAAAACGAGAACCCGGCGGACGTGCCGCGCGCCAAAGATCCAAACATGGCAACCGACCTCCTGACAAGCTCCTATGGAAAATGGGAAGCCGTGGAGAACAGCGCCTTGGCGATCACTGAGCTTGCGACTCTTCTCACGCTTCCGGGACGCAAGTGCCAGAATGGTGTGGATGTTCCGGTGAGGAATGCGGATTGGGGCAAGTTCGTTCAACAGCTTCGGGATGCGGGAATGACGGCCTATGCGGCGGCGCAAGCCAAAAATCAGGACAAGATGATTGAGGCCGCGGATGTGATGACAACGGCGTGCAAGAACTGCCACGACCGTTATCGGCAGAAACGAAACCCTGCAGACCGGTGCAGCTAGCAGTTTCGGGAGTAAACGTCGGAGTGAATATGCGTTGGTTTTTAGCCGTTGCGCTCTCTTTGCCGCTCTGGGGACAGGCCAGGCGTGTGGATGATGCGGCGCTCAAGAATGCCGCCAAATCCGCGTCGGATGGCGATTGGCTCTCGTATGGCCTCACGCCGGGCGAGACACGTTATAGTCCGCTCAAGCTGATCGATGCTTCTAATGTGAAACGGCTGGGGCTGGTGTGGTCGTATGAGGTGGGCGAGGGCGGCGGAGATCAGGAAGCTACGCCGCTCGTCTGGAACAACACAATCTTTGGCGTTACTAACTGGAGCATCGTATTCGCTGTGGATGCGCGGACGGGACAAGAGAAATGGCGTTGGGATCCGCTGGTCAACCGCAAGCCCACAAGCGACAAGATGTGTTGCGGGGTTGTGAACCGCGGGCTGGCGCTCTACCACAATAAAGTCTACGTCCCGGTGAACGATGGCCGGCTGGAGGCGCTCGATGTGGATACAGGCAAGCCGGTGTGGGAAGCGCGCGTCAGCTACGTCCAGAACGAACAGACGCTTACCATGGCGCCCAGAATTGCCAAGGGTAAGGTGATTGTGGGAGCGGCCGGCGGCGACCGTCCGACGCGCGGCTTCTTTGCTGCGTTCGACGCGGATACGGGGCACGAAGCTTGGCGGTTTTATACCGTTCCAGGCGATCCCGCGAAAGGGTTCGAATCCTCGGCCATGCGCAAAGCGGCCGCCACCTGGGATGGCGAGTGGTGGAAATTGGGCGGAGGCGGCGCGGTATGGGACGGGATCTCTTACGACCCGGAGAGCGAGTTGGTGTATGTCGGCACCGGTAATGCCGAGCCTTGGCCCGAAGCGCTTCGCACGAAGGACGTGAGCACGGGTCATGACAACCTGTATGTGGCCTCTATCGTTGCCGTCCATGTGGATACAGGCGAACTGAAGTGGCACTACCAGATGGTTCCCGGAGACGAGTGGGACTACGACAGCGTGCAGCAGATGATCCTCGCCGACCTGAACATTAACGGCAGGACGCGCAAAGTAATCATGCAGGCGAACAAGAACGGCTTCTTCTATGTGCTCGATCGCATCACCGGTGAGTTCCTTTCGGCGCAGCCTTTCTCGCGGGTCACATGGGCCAAGGGGATCGATCAAAAGACGGGAAGGCCCATTATCAATACGGAAGTGAAGTATGGGAAAGACCCGGTGCCGGTGTCGCCGGGAGGAGGCGGCGCCCACAGTTGGTCGCCGATGTCTTACAATCCGCAGACCGGGCTGGTGTACATTCCGAGCCGCGGTTGGGACACGTTTTCGTACGCCGCGGATTTGGATTTCAAACCGGACCCGTCGCGCGTGGGCGGGGCAGGGCAGACGGGATTGAAGCTCAACACGCGCGGGCTAACGGTGCAGCCGCCGGCAGCGGCTATAGGTCCTGAGCCGCTCGAAGGCGGCCGGTTAGGCACGCTGGTGGCGTATGATCCGGCAAAGCAGGAGATCCGGTGGCGAGTCCCGGTCGGCAATAGCCGGTACGGCGGGACACTGAGCACCGCGACCAACCTGGTATTTCAGGTGGCGCCGAATGGACGCTTGATCGCCTATTCCGCCGATAAGGGTGAAGTGATTGCCGACATCCCGACAGGCATGCGGAACGGCATGGGACCTCCGGTCACATTCGTGATAGACGGAAAGCAGTACATCGCGCTCATGGGGGGTTCAGGCGGTACACAAAGCCCAGGGCGAAGTAATGAGCCGACCACCGCAATTAAGCCGCGGCTGTTGGTGTTCGGCCTGGATGGACACGCGGAACTGCCTCAAGCAGGAGCCGCGCCCGCGGCCGCTTCGCCCGATTCGCCACACCAACAGTAGCCCGGGCGGGCTGTCATTTCACGCTGAAAGCGAGCAGGACATTGCCTGGTGTGCCGCGTTGTGTCCCTGGGTAGCCGGAAGCCGCAAATACCATGCCGCCAACGATCACCGGGCCCGCGGAACCGAAGGAACCGCCTTTGGCCGGCACGTGGTTGACAGTTTGAAATTCCCGCACGGCATTGAACGACCAGATCACCATCCCGTTGGCGTCAACAGCGCGCAGGATGCCGTCCCAGCCGCCTGTGAAGACAACACCTGGGATCGCACTCGCAGGACCTGCCTGTCCACGCCGGTCAGCATTGATGGCAGCATTCCAGTCCACTTTGCCGGTTTGGATCTCCAGTGCCTTCAATCCACCACCGGGCTGCTGCAACGGATAATAGACGCGGGCGCCATCGGCCGCGCCGCCCCAAACCACTAAGCCGGATGCCGGCGGCGCCTGGGCCTCCCACAGTTGGGTACGCCACAGGAGCTTGCCTTGGTTCGCGGGATCCAAGGCAGTCGCCACACCGCCCTTGCCCGCGGCCAGGAGGATGTCCTTACCGTTGACCGTTTGGAGGATGGCAGACGAGCCACCGAAGTCGTAGTCGGGCCCGAGCTTTTCCGGACAGTTGGTATCGGCGGCGTTCGCCGCCTGGCAGCGCGCCATGAACGCGTCCCCTGCGAACTCCTGGTGGTGCCACATCATTTTGCCGTCGGCCATGCGAAGCGCCAGGATGGAATCGCTAGTGGCTGCGGCAATCCGGCCGAAGCTGTTACCTGTGCCGACGTAGATGAGTCCGCGTTTGGCATCGACGGTGGGTGTGTTCCAGACCGAAGCGCCCGCAGGCCCCCAGCGTTGCTTGCCGTTTGCATTTTCGCCGAGCTGGCGCAGTGGCTCCTGAACGCTCTGCGTGAGCCACAGCACCTTGCCTGTGTTGGCGTCGAGCGCGGCCACGGCCCCACGCGATCGGCAGCACTCGTAATTGAGATCTGCCCCGACCAGCGTCTCGGTACCGGACATAGGCACGTACAGGTGTCCGTCATGATAGGCCGCGGTAGCACTAAGGTTGTTCAGCCCCGTACGGATCTGTGTTTTCCAAAGCAGCTTGCCGGTATGCGCATCGAGAGCGTAGGCCGTGGTGGAGCGGGTGACGAAAAAGATCGCGTAGCGAGTCGTGGACTGGCCGGAGATCGGCGCGGCGATGGGAGCGAACCGGCCAAACATATCGGCCTGATAGCCCCAGTAGACGCAGCCCGTCTTGGCGTCCAGCGAATATACGACGCCATTGTCATTCCCCATGAAAACTCTGCCGAATGCGACTGAGGGCTGTGAATACATGCTGGCGCCCCCGGGCAGTCCAAAGGCCCACTTCAGCTCCAGTTTGGGTATGTCAGCCGGTGTGAGGCCGGCTGCCGTTTTGGGCTGGAAGCGGGCATTACCGGCTCCGCCCCAGCCCGACCATGCAGGCGAGGCTTCCAGATTGCCAAGCTCGGGATTGGCCGGGCAAGCGTTCATCAATTCGGTCACGACGCCTTCGGTTACTCCCGCCGGCGGGGTCGCAAGCTGCGCGCCTGCAGACCCCGCAAAGAAGGTGAGCACAGTCGTGAGCAAGATCGGGCATCTCATGTAACAGGTCCTCGGAGGGTATTGTAGTGCACCGATCAAGCTTAACGCGCGCCCGCGCTTTTGGCGCGGCTTTCGCCGCAACGTCGCCGAGTGGCAGTTCAGTACATCGAATACACGGCTTGGAGCGCTGGAGCGATAGCCAGACGGCCGTGGCCCAGATTGGGACCGGCCGGCTGTGCGTTATCGAGGGCCCAGGCTGCTTGCGATTGGGTGAGACTCCGACGCATTTGCAGCATTAAGCTAACCGTTCCGGAAACGAAAGGCGTGCTGAACGAAGTACCCCAAGCGGCGGCCCAGGTGGCCCAAGGATAAGTTGTCACGATACCTTCGCCCGGCGCTGCCAGAGAGACCCAGGGCCCATAGTTTGAGAACGTGGATTGTACATCGTTGTTGTCGGTTGAAGCGACGCCAATCACGTTGCCATACGCGGCTGGATAGACCGGGGCGGAAGAGCTGCTGTTGCCGGCTGCAGCGACCAAGATAACACCATTGCTGGTGGCGAAGTTCAGCGCAAGCGATTGTTCGAGAGACGGCTGGGGCGCGCTGAAGCTCATATTGATCACACGAGCGCCATGAAGAACGCCCCAGTAGATGGCACGAATGATGTCTGAGTTGTAACCCGTTCCGTTCGCCTGAAAGGCCTTCAGCGGCATGATCTGTGCCTGGGGCGCAACCAGGTGAATGACTCCGGATACCATGGTGCCGTGCGCGAAGCCGCAGTATTGATTATTGTCCACGACGGACACCGTCGATTCGTCCACGTTCGCGGTTGCATAGCTATTTACGAAATCCGGCGGAAGAGTAAGAGCGGGGGGCGCGGCTGGATTCACATCCGCCATTTCCGACCCCCCCGGCGTGTTCCGCGTAAAGTCATATCCCGGGACCAGCACCGGTTGGAGCACTGGCTGATTGGGATCTACCCCGGTATCAATCACTGCCACGATCCCGGCTCCTGACACCCCGAAATTACTCTGCGCGTTCGAAATGCCTATGATCCCGGCCGCCGGTTGAGTTACGTAGCCCTCCCAGACGGTCGTTCCGTAATAGAGAACAGGGGTGCTGTCATATAGCGATGGGGGAGCCGCAGGCGTGCTCTGCAGCAGACTGCCTAAGATATCGGCTTCTGCATCGGCAATACCGTTGGCTGATAGAAGTTGTTGCACGAAGGCAGGCAAATTGATTGCATCGGGAACGCCGACCAGGAAAACCTGACCCTCAGGATCGCCGAGGCCTTCGATAATGTTGCAACCGAGCAGGAAACAGGTCGAATTCAATACGACCTCACCCAGCGTGTCACGAACGATCAGGCGCTGGGTAGCGAATGCCGAGTTGCCCAATAAGGCGATGAACACGAGTAGCTGAATGAAACGAAGCATAGTTCATCCTTCTCCCGCAAAGATTCGAAATTGTCAAAGCTCTGTCCGCCTATGGAACAGGAGTGTCTTCCGGCGGTAATGGACTCTGGAGATCAGGCAGGGACATTCCGATCGGCCGGCGCCCAGGCACATCGGCGTAAATGCGCAAGCCGTTTGCCCGCTGCAACTGCAATTGGAACTCACCGAATTGGTTGGCGGTTGTTTCCGCTACAAGCGCATCGGGACTCATGAGCAGAACCGGGAAGCCTGTTTTGTGGGACTGAGCTGACTCCGGTCCGAGAATTTGCCCCACTAAGAACAGGTGCTTGCCGGGCGACGGCTCAAACCGGAGGTCCAATGACCACTGGCCGGCGCGTCCCAGAATACGGCGCGACGACGGGCCGTGGCCGCGCACCCCGGCCGGGAGAGGTGCGAGCATGCTGTCGAACAATAAACGCGCCATAGTTGCGCGCTGCGGCAACATACGCCCGCGCCACCAAGAGAGATAAGCCGACCGGCTGATGCGGACTTGGCCCTCCGAAACTTCGTTCTGAGCCTCGCTGTTCGCGACCTCGGCTACAATCGTCCAGAACCGGAAGGAGCGTTCGCACGGCTCGCAGCCCGCCTCGAGATGCTGGTGTATTGCGGCTGCGTCAGGGGCTGGCGACAGGCCTCTCACGTAATCCGACCAGCGCTCATCAGTGAAATGCTTCTGCGTCATCTTGCTACCCGCCCGTTTTGCTTCGTTCGTTAATTAAGAGTGAATCCACCCGTAAAAAAATATATTTTTTTCGCACATTCACCCTGCCGGTGGAAAACTTTTCCCAACCAGCACAAAAGGAGCCCAGTAGTAGGGATGCGGATGTGTCTTTCGAATTTCGAGCATCGCTTCCCGTAAGGCCGCCGGCTTGTCACCGTGCTGTTGAAGCCTGGAGTAAAAATTCACCATGAATCGGGCAGTCGTCTGGTCGTGCACATCCCATAGAGTCAATAACAAAGACTGCGCTCCCGCAGAAAGCAGCCCCCGCGCGAGGCCCAACAGCTCGTCGCCGGCCGCCACCACGCCCAACCCGGTGGCGCAACCGCTCAGGGTCAACAGTTCCACGGGCAGCGTAAGTTGATAAAGGTCGTAGAGATTCAGGTACGAATCAGCCAGGCGCACGCTGGAGAACATGGGATTATCGCGCCGGAAGACGCCGTGCGTGGCGAGATGGACGAAACGGCTGGACGGGCCGGCGGTTTTCAGTGTATGGAAGCTCGCTGACTCTCCCAGCCGTACTTCAGGTTGGGGAAGCACTTCCGCTATGGCACGAATTTCCCGGCGAACCCATGGTACACGCTTGTCCGGCACGCCCATCAGAAGAGAAGGACCTGTACAATTCGCCGGTTTGCGCTCACAAAGGGCGTGTATGCTTCCGCTCGGAGCGTACGAAATGGTGAAACGCTCGATCAAATACCTGCTGCCATCCCACAGCGCATGAAAGGGAAGATAATGAAGAACTCCGTGGGGTACCACCACCAGGTGCCGGCCTCTGAATTTTCCAATCAGGGGAGCTATGAGAACGCGGTAAAGTTCGTGCAACCGGCATTCCGTGGCGGCCTGAAGGGTGGGTGTGAACTGTGCACGTCCAAACGTTTTGGTGCTCTTCGATAACTGAAATTCGAGCATCCGGATCGAAGAGGCGATGGGGCAGGTTTCGCCCAGGTCCACAATCTCCAAATCGGCTCGCGTCAATAC
The DNA here is from genome assembly GCA_019242155.1 of Terriglobia bacterium. Classification (GTDB taxonomy): domain Bacteria; phylum Acidobacteriota; class Terriglobia; order Bryobacterales; family Bryobacteraceae; genus PSRJ01. The sequence continues at coordinate 8,599 of JAFAWA010000413.1, forward strand.
CGCGGCAATCAGCCGGGAGCCGGATTGAAAATACTCGAGGAGTGTGGCGTCGTCCCCAAGCGTTGCCCGGACCTCGCGGATTGCGGCCGGGCGCAAAGGCCGCAGACCTTGTCCGGCGTTGGTGGCCGCAGGCATCTGCCGGATGGTCTGCATCACCTCGTCTTCGAGCGATCGTGCTCTCGTTTGGAGATCCTGGATCTGCTCTACCGAAATACCATCCGGACGGGTCTGCTCGATTTCGAGGCGGCGATAGTACCAGTTGAGTTCCTGGCGTAGCTCGTTGAGACGCTCGCCCCCCACTGCCGCGCCCCGCCAAGCCGGCAGGTTAGAGCGCCCGAATGCCAGTTCTACAAGGATCCTGGATTTCGCCCGCTCCATGTACTGGAACGCTCGCTCGCGAGCGCCGCGGGTGTTTCGCTGAAGGAAGATGTCTACGAGCTTCTCATAGACATCAACCTTGTTTTTCATGAAAGCGATCTTGATCTCCTCGCCCTGCAGGCTGCCGCGCAGCGCTTCCAGGTTCCGCCGCGCCTTCTGATAGGAGCGATAGCTCTGGCGCGGATCACCGCACGCCCGGTGAAGATCGCCTTTGATCAAGTGTGCCTGATAACTGAGCAGGGGGGCTTGTATCGTGGCCAGGGCTTCTAACGCTGCTTCGCAGTGTTCCTGCGCCTCCGGCAATTGTCCATTTGTCTTCGATACCCGCGCCAATAGGAGCCGGCAGAGAATCGCCCTGCGGTTGAGGCCGCTAGCTGTAAAGAAATCGAGAGCGGCGTTACAGGGTTCGGCCGCGGCTTCCGCGTGGCCTGTTTCCCAAAGAACCAGCGCCCGGTATAACTCAACCAACGCTCGCCAAGCCACGTTTTGCTCGCGGGCAAAAATGTCCTGGGCTTTTTGAAATAGGTCCAGGGCTTTCGCCGGCTCCTGTTGTTGGTCGAGCGCAATCGCAAAATTGAAGAGGGACCTCCCGGCTTCCAACGGGGTCCCCAGGTGCTCAAATTGCTTTTGCGCTCTGCGCGCCATGCGCGCGGCCTCTTGACTCAGATTCAACTCGAGGTAAATTTCCGATTGGTCCAAGTCACAAAGAGCGGAATGATACTCATTACCATTCTTTTCGAAGAGTTCCCTGGCGGCGCACAAACCTTGTAATGCCCTTTGGTAGTCTCCGCGAAGGAAATGTAAATACGCGATGTTATAGTCGGCTTGCGCGACCACCAGAGGCATATCATTTTCCCCGGAGACTTTCCGGGCGCTGCGATAAGTGTCCAGGGCGCGGTCAAAATCGTTCAGAATGATATGACAGACCGCCATGTTATGCAGGGCGGCCGCTAAGGCCTCCTCGTCTTTATAGGGCTGCAACTCCTCGTAGGCGCGTTGATAACAGCCTAGAGCTTGACTGAAACGAGCCTGCCTCTGATAAACGTTGGCTACATTGATCTCAAGGCGGGCCAGGCGTTTCAGATCGCCGGCGGTCCGAAAGATCCCGCGAGCTTTCACGGCCGATTCGAGCGCCCTCTCATATTCCCCAAGCAGGAGCAGCGGCTGAATGCAACTGCTTAGGGTGCGGCCGACCTCCCCGGTAAGGCCGGAAGCTTCGAAGTAACGCACGGCAGCTTCGAATAGCTCAATTGCATCTCTGAGTTTGCCTCCGAACCAGAGCGCATTCGCCTTGGCCCGACTTCCCAGCCCGAGTGACTCCGGTTCGTTGATCCTATGGGCGATCGCAAGCGCTGCCTCCGCCCACCTTAGGGCTCGTTCTAAGTTCACCCTGACTTCGTGGCGAACGGCCTCGGCAAGCTGTCTGACGATATCCGCCCGCAGGAGTTCGGGCCGCTCATTTAAATAGTGAGCAAGCGATGCGGGATCGGCAAACTGCGCCAGTTCGCATATATCGTCCCCGGCACCATTGGAGGTCCGCGGCGGCGGTCTCAAGCGAAGCCCTTCTCTTCCAGCCGTTTTCGCAGCCGGTCCAAGCAGCGCATACGAATGAAACCGATGGATCCGGTAGCCAAGCCCAGCCGCTTCGCGGCTTCATCGTAAGAAACCGCCGGGGTCTCGAAAAATAACATTCGGATCAGTTCGCGGCAACGGGCCGGCGCCTCCGCGAGCGCATCGTGTAAGATCTGACTGCGCTCGAACTGGCGGATTAAGGTGTCCGGTGTTTCTCGCGAGACTGGACCTTCATCCGGCTGTGCTTCAAAATCGAAAGATTGAAATCGGCGCTCCCGTCCGGCCCACTGAAAGCATCCATTGGCCGCAACTTTTATCAGCCAGGCCGCCAGACTTCGCGGCTCGCGGAGAGTCGGCAGCGCCTCTAGAAGATGAACGCATACCTGCTGAAAGATGTCTCCAGCGTCCTCGGGCGGAAGTCCGTATTTAATGGGAACCGAATATATCAGCTTTCGGTATTTTCCGAGAATGGCGCTCCAAGCGTCTGAATTTCCATTCAAACATTCTTTGACCAGCCGTTCGTCGGGCAGATTGACCAACGCGCCGGTTGTCTCGTCGGAGTCTTGGTTCATCGTGCGCGCACCGGGACGTGGAGAACGCGCGCGGTGATGTCCCTCGGAGAGGATCTGCTTTCGAACAGGAAATCCACTATAATCACGAAAGAATTCATTGACTGAAATCGATCATACCGAAAGAATAGACGCCGCACCCAAAATTATAAAAGGGCGTGATGGGAAAACCTAATCAACGGCGGCCGGAATTAGAGGCCGCTGTCGGGCTATCGAGCAATGAAGCTTTGCTCGAAGTGCGTGATCTGGAGGTGACCTATCATTCGCCTGGCCAACTCCCGACAAGAGCAGTGGAAGGAATTTCTTTCCAGATCCGTAGGGGTGAGTCTTTGGCCATTGTTGGGGAGTCCGGAAGCGGGAAATCCACTTTGGCCTTAGCTGTCTTACGGCTGCTGCCGCCCTACAGCACAATCGTACGCGGAACGGTCTGTTTCGACGGGCAGGATATTACCCTAGCCTCCGAAAGTGCGCTTCAGAAGATCCGCGGCGCAAAGATCGGGATGGTATTTCAACAGCCCGGAATGTCTCTGAATCCTCTGATGCGAGTCTCTCGCCAGGTTGCCGAGGTGATTCGGGCTCACTACACGTGGCCTTGGTCCCAGTGTCAGGCCAAGGCGATGCTGCTGCTCGAGCGCGTATTCGGCAGTGAGTCCGGGAGACTGAGTCAGGCGTATCCTCACCAGTTAAGCGGCGGCCAGCGTCAACGGGTTTCGATCGCTCAGGCCCTGGCCTGCGGCCCGCAATTGATCATCGCAGACGAACCGACGGCATCTTTAGATGGGGTAGTCGAAGCCGGCATTCTGCAGATTTTCCACGAACTGAGAGCGAACGGAAATGTCTCTCTACTCTTCATTACGCACAACCCCGCTATCCTGCCGGACCTTGCCGACCGCGTGCTGGTGCTGCGTAGCGGAGCGGTGGTGGAAAAAGGCATATTGCAGGATGTCTTCCGCCGCCCGCGCGAGCAGTACACTGCTGACTTGCTCTATTCCTTACCAATCGCTTAGTGTCACTAGGATCTCCTCGTGTTACTCGAGACCCATAGTTTAACGAAGGAATATACTCGCAAAAACCTTCCGTCGAAGCCTGTCACTGTGCGCGCCCTCGATAATGTGGACTTTCGCATTGGCAGGTGTTCCTCCTTGGCTTTGGTAGGCGCATCCGGCTCAGGCAAATCCACGCTGGCACGATGTTTGGGCGGTCTTGAAAAACCTTCCGGCGGGGCCATTACCTTTCGCGGTACAGATCTCTCCCGGATGAGCAGCGCGGAAATACGCAACTACAAACGTAAGGTTCAGATTGTATTTCAGGATCCCGCGGGAACCATCAACCCGCGATTTACGGCCGCTTCGGCGGTCTCCGAACCGCTGGACATTACCGCCGTGGGATCGCCGGACGAGCGGAGGGAGCGGGCTACTTACTGGATGGAGCAAGTCGGCCTGCGAACGGCTCTGGCTCAGAGACCGGCGCTCGAACTAAGTGGAGGAGAAAGGCAGCGGCTTGCAATTGCGCGTGCATTGATCGTGAATCCTGAGGTGATTATCTTCGATGAATCCTTCTCTGCTCTCGATCTGCCGGTTGCCGGCCACGTGCTGGCTCTGTTGCGGCGTTTACGTGAGGATTACGGTCTCACGTGTCTCTTCATAGGCCATAATCTGACTCTACTGGCGCGATTCTGCACCGAAGTGGCCGTAATGTACCAAGGAAGAATTGTCGAGAGCGGGCCGATGCAGCAGTTTCTAACCGCTCCCGCTCACCCGTATTCCCGCGCGCTGGCTGGAGCCATTCCCCACCTACCCGTGGAGTGGCCGGCGTGATACGGTTTCTCTCGCGGCGCGTGCTTCATGCCTTTGTGATCCTGCTACTGATCTCGGTACTGTCATTCGTCTTCTTTCAATTCGCGCCAGGCAGCTATACGGACGCGATGCGGTTAGACGCCCGCGTTTCCGCAGAGACTGAGTCAGCCTGGCGAACGATGTACGGGCTCGATCAGTCAGTACTTACAAAATACTTCAGGTGGATGCGTTCGGTTTTGCGGGGTGACTTCGGCTTTTCGTTCGCGTACGGAATACCGGTCAGCTCATTACTCTGGCCGAGAATCAGGAACACACTTTTACTCACATCGGTTGCTCTTCTTGTCTCTTGGTCTGCTGCGCTCGGGATTGGCGCTCTAACGGTAGTGCGCCGGAGCCGCGCGGTGGAAAGTGTTATCCGCAGCAGCATGGCGCTGCTGCTATCCATTCCCGATCTGTTGATCGCTTTGTTGCTGCTCCTGTTTGCGCTACGCACGGGGCTTTTTCCGGTAGGGGGAATGGCGTCCCTCGGGACCGCGCATACCGTAATTGCGCATACGAAAGACGTAGCGCTTCACCTGGTGCTGCCTGCGCTGGCCCTAGCGTTATTGAGCCTTCCTCTATTGGTGCGTCATGTCCAAGCAGCGGTTCGCGAGTCGATGTGCGCCCCGTTCGTGCAGGCGGCGCGAGCTCACGGCATCCCGGCGGGCCGTCTATGGCTCGCGTATATCTTGCCTGCGGCTGCGAATCCGTTAATTTCGCTCTTCGGATACTCCGTTGGCGGGCTGTTGAGCTCTTCTTTGCTCGTGGAAGTGATTATGGGTTGGCCCGGCTTGGGCCCGCTGCTGCTCGAGTCAATTTTTAGCCGGGATGTTCACGTCGTGATTGGCACGACAGTGCTCTCGGCATTGTTTTTGATCGCCGGTAATCTCGTAGCCGACCTGCTGCTCTACGCCGTCGATCCGCGAATCCGGTGGGAGCAGTAACGGTGTTGAAAGCCGCCTTAGCTTGCGGAGTGCTCGCTTCCATTCACGTAACGGCGCTACTGGCAGACTTTGCGAGCCCGGTCCCCTTCGCGACGCAGCAACGGGAGTATGCATTCGCACCGCCGACGCATATCCGCTGGTTCGACCGGGAAGGCGGGTTTCAATTGCGGCCCTTCGTCTACGCGCGCGTGGATGCTACTAATGTAAAAAGATATCCCGTGCAATTCTTTGTACACGGATCTTCTTATCAACTTGGTCCGGTTACGTTGGATCGGCACTTGTTTGGCGTAGCGGCGCCGGCGAGGTTATTTCTGCTTGGCACGGATGGTTTTGGGCGGGATCAGTTCTCGCGTCTGCTGGCGGGCGGCCGCATTTCGCTAACGGCGGGATGGCTGGCCACGATACTCTCGTTGAGCATCGGCACAGGCCTCGGCGCGCTGGCCGGTTTTTACGGCGGATGGCTGGACCATTCCATTATGCGCATCGGCGAGGCCTCGCTGACGCTGCCCTGGCTCTATCTGTTGCTTGCGGGCCGCGCCTTTTTACCCTTAGGCGTTCCGGCGGCTAGTGCTTATCTGATTCTCATCGCCGTGGTAGGCGTTCTCGGCTGGGCACGGCCGGCGCGTGTGGTCCGCGGACTTACGCTTGCGCTTCGCGAGCGCGGATATGTCGTCGCCGCACGCGGTTTCGGCGCGACCAGCGGTTACATTTTGCGAAGACACATTCTACCGGACGCCTTACCGGTCCTGGTAACACAAGCGGCGATCTTGGTTCCACAATATATCTTGGCTGAGTTAACGCTCTCGTTTCTGGGCTTGGGTATTGATGAGCCTGTTCCCAGTTGGGGCAACATGCTGGCCGCGGTTCAGCATTACAACATCCTGGTCTCTTACTGGTGGATGCTCGTGCCTGCTCTCGCGCCGGCCGCGGTCTCGCTCTGTTGCTTTGCGATCGGTGATGCCTTACTCCGCCGCCGGAGAGCGGTGCCGCTCTAATGCAGATCCGGAGGAAATGCTCAGCGGCGCAGCTGTTGCTGCTGGTTTGCGCTTCGAGTCTCAGCGCGGAGGACCTGTTAGTCACAAGCCTCCCGCCCGGCCGGTACGGCGGCGATCTTGTGGTGGCGGAGCGGTCCGAACCTAAGGTACTAAATCCAGTTATCGCAGTGGATAGCCTTTCGCGGGAAGTGATCGGTCTTATGATGGCCGATCTGGTTCACATCAACCGCGAGTCTCAGCGTACCGAACCTGCGCTTGCCCGTTCCGTTGATATCTCTGAAGGCGGCCGCCGCTTTATTGTCCACTTACGGAGAGGCCTGCGGTTCTCCGATGGACACCCGTTCGATGCCGACGACGTACTGTTTAGTTTCCAGGTCTATCTGGATGAAAATATCCATTCACCCCAGCGCGATCTCTTAATCATAGGCGGCAAACCCGTCTCACTTACCAAACAAGATCAGTACACCGTCGCTTTCGCGTTCGCACAGCCGTACGGTCCGGGGGAACGCCTGTTTGACGGCTTTCCTATTTTGCCTCGCCATCTCCTGATCGGACCATACAAAGAAGGGAAGCTTAATAAATCTTGGGGCTTGAACATGACGGCTGGCGAATTCGCCGGTTTGGGACCCTTTCGTTACAAGGAGTACGTGCCGGGCCAACGTTTGGTTGTGGAGAGGAATCCTTATTACTGGAAGCAGGACTCAGCCCGGCAGCGCTTGCCGTATCTGAATAGAATCATCTTTGAATACGTGGGAAACGAGGACGCTCAGGTTCTCAGGTTCCAAAGCGGCGATGCGGATATTATTAGCCGGATCAGCGCAGCGAACTTTGAGACTCTGTCTAAACAAGCAAATGGCGTACGACGACTGATAGACGCCGGCCCCAGCCTCGAATATACGTTTCTCTTCTTTAACCTCAACGATCTCTCTAACAAGAGCCTGCCGCAGATAGAGTCTAAGCAGGGTTGGTTCCGCGATCTGAGCTTCCGGCGCGCCGTATCCATGCTTATCGACCGGCAAAGTATCGATCGTTTAGTTTATGCCGGCCGCGCTGCACCGATCTCGACTCACGTCACTCCGGGAAATAAGCTTTGGGCAAGCTCGCGCGTGACACCGGTATCTCGTTCTCTCGAAACCGCGCGTTCGCTGCTCGCCTCTGCAGGCTTCTCCTGGAACGCCGGCGGCAAACTAATAGATGGAGCCGGGCGGCCGGTCGGGTTCTCAATCGTCACAAACACGGGAAATAACGAACGCCTGCAGATGGCAACCATGATCCAGCAAGATCTGGAACAGGCTGGTATTACGGTGCGTGTGGTGTCGCTCGAATTCCGCAGCCTGCTCGATCGTCTCATGACTACATTCAACTACGAAGCTTGTGTCTTGGGACTGGCGAGCGGCGATGTCGATCCCGGCTCGGAAATGAGCGTCTGGCCGTCAGACGGCAGTACACACCTGTGGGATCTCAGTAAATCGGGACTTAAGAGCGGATGGCAAATGGAGATCGATCATTTGATGGCATCGCAGATGCGCTCTACAGATCGGGCAGAACGTAAGCGCATGTACGATCGTGTACAAGAACTGATTGCGGGGAATCTTCCAATCATCCCTCTCGTGAGCCCGGATGTTTTGGCGGGGGCCAAAGCGAAACTAAAAAATTTTAGCCCAGCGGTTCTTCTGCCGTACGTCCTTTGGAACATCGAAGAGCTGTACTGGAGCGAGCAATAAGATATTGCGTGTATTATGTCACCGTCCAGTGGTGATTATCCGGCAGCCAGGAAAAACAAGTTAGAGATCCATCTTAGAATAAGAACAATATTACTTTGCTTAGGTCATAGGCGCTCCCTGCCTGAAGTAGATTGTGGGAGTCCTATTTACTGTACCGTTTCTCCGCGGCATGGACCTTCACCGGATGATTCGAGAACTGCGGCAGCGGAAAAAGCACCTGGATCGTGTAATCGCCGCATTGGAGGCGTTCCAACACGGCTGGTCCGGGACACCGGTCTCGGTGGAAACAGGATCTGGGCGGCGCGGACGGAGATTTATGAATGACCGGGAGCGCCGCGAAGTTTCAGAACGCATGCGAAGATACTGGTTGGCGCGGAAGGAACGAGAAAACAGTGACAGCAAACCACGACTCGGTCCGCCTAGCGTTTGACCCCGCGCCGGATCGCCCCCAGGTAATTAGCAAGGGCGGTTCTGTGCTCCCACAGTAAATGACGTACCAGCCGCTGATACTGCCCCCGCTGCTTTAGAAGGGTTGCATTCTTGGGCTGTCTTGCCAGCCGGCTGCAAATGTCTCTTTCAATAGCAACGGCCCTTATCAGCAACTCTCCAATTTCCAGCACCTCCGCATGCCACCAGGCCAAAACTTCCAACCGACTTGTCCCGCGATTTCCTCCCACGGCTCCGGATCTCCTGTCTATTTGCCGAAGCGTGCTAAAGCGTTTCACGGCGGTAACAACACCCCTTAAATGAATTAAGCTCCCCGGTATTAAGGAGTGTTGAGGGCCGGAGGAAATATAGGCCGCTTTGTGAAAACAGTAGAAAACAAGACAATCGTTCCGCCCCGTTCCGATGCCGGGGAGTGATGGCCGCCGGAGCGCGACTGGGCAAATTCTTCTATCATGAATGAGACATGTTAGGGGAGCATTCTATGAAGAGGAATTACGTAGTAATCGTCGTGTTGTCCGGCCTGCTGCTGGTTGGTCGCGCCGCTTCCGCGCAAGTAACCTTGAACTCGGTGAGAATCGGGGCGAAGGACACAGTGGCGTTGGCGAAGTTTTATCAAGCTGCATTCGGAATGCAGGAGGTGAATCGGATCGATACACCGGCAGGGCCGGAGATCTTCGTGAACTTCGGCGAGACTGCCGGCGCGGCTAAGACCAACAAGGGCGAGCCGATCGTAATCATGCATCGCGATTCCGACGACCTGAAAGACCCGATCGCGCACGTAATCCTCAACGTGAAAGACATGGCAGCGACGGTGACCGCCATTAAGAGCGCCGGGGGTATGATGGCAGGCGATCCCCGTCCTTTCCGCAACACCGGCACTGTCATCGGCATTGCCGTCGATCCGGCTGGCAACCGGCTTGAGTTGATTCAGCGGCCGTGAGAGGGCATGGAGCTTTGGCGTCAGACCATCCCGAGGTGTTGCCCCACGAACGCGGCGCTGCCGTAAGCGCCCGAATGGTATTCGCGCCATGCGGCGGCAAGCCGGTCGATACCGGCCCGCAGCGACTCGGGTTCCGCAATGAAGGGGATGCGAACGAAACCGGCGAACCGTTCTCCCGGCGACATCAACGGACCGGGAAGAATCACGACGCCGTGCCGCAATGCCGTCTGGGCAAGTTGGCGGGCGTCTCCGGCCGGCAGTTTCACCCAGAGAAACAGACCACCGGCCGCCATC
>JAFAWA010000420.1 GCA_019242155.1 Terriglobia bacterium
TAATGATCAGTTAAAACTCATGACTTAGGGGCAGTAATGCCCACCAAAGTTTCGTTCGGCCCTTTCCTACGGGCAGATTAGGCCAAATACGTGTGATCGGCGGGCCTCACGGCAGCTTGGCGTACTCGGTCTTGGCTTGTTTGAGAATCGCAAGATCGGGGTCGGCATCCTTCCATAACTGAAAGAAGTCTTGGAATGCCTTCTTGGCTTTCGCGATATCGCCCGTGAGCGAATAGGCCCGCGCGAGCCCTAATTGAGAGGGCGAATAGTATAGCCCCCAATTGGGATGGACCCACGTAGCACCCCAACTGGCACCCTTGTGATCCACGATCTTCTGGAACTCGGCTGCGGCCCGTGAACCTTCGTGAAGCCCGAGATAAGCCAATCCACGGAAGTAATTCGCCTCGATGTAAGAGCGTTCGTAAGGAGCCGCGGATGCCAGCAGATCCACACCGACGGCCGGCTGATTTCGGTTGAGCGCCATTACCGCTCGAATTTCCGGAAGCTGTACTGCGTTCCAAATGGTTCCGTTTGGAAACAGTTTCGAAGTCTCCGCGGCGAGCTTCCCCGCCCGTGCGTCACCGCAGATCGCCAATGCCAGGGCCGGACGCCCCAAGTTACGAACGATTCCGCAATCTCCTACGATTGCGTCGGCGCGCGCGTCGGCTTCTTCGAATTCGGAAGCAACGCTGTCGAGATCCCGGCGCCGGGCCATCTCCGCGGCTCTCTGGTACAACTTGTGCGACTCACGGCGCCGGCCATGCACATTGCGGTCGGCTGCTTGCAGGCCGAAACTCAAGTACTCCTCAGGCTTGCCTGTGAGCCACTGAATTTCCCTCGTAATGCCCGCAGCGTCATCCGCAACATAGGCCATTTCGAGGAACCGCTGGTGGATCCTCGACCCGCCAATGCGCTTGGCATGCAGCTGCTCCTCCACTTTCCCGGCCTCCGCCAGGCGATCCAGGCAGAGATAGGCGTCCAATTGACGGCGATAGGGGGCCTCGGAGTCCGAGCCTAATCGAATCGCCTCGCGCGCCTCATTCAGACCCTCTTCGTATCGGCCACCGTCAACGTAGACGAGCGCCAGTTGGTTATGGTAAATCCAGTTTGCGGGATAATCACGCTCCGCCTGTAGCCAGGCGTCGATTTCTTTGTCCGTTTCGCCGGTAGCTCGATAGTAGTAAGGAGTGATTTCAGCTCGCTCGAACTCGGAAGCCCGGTCGATCAGAGCGAAAGCTTTTTTCGCAAATTCAGCGCTGCGCGCCATGTCGCCGGCCACTTCGTATCCCACGCCAAGCCGGTAATATGCGGACGCGAAGTTGGGATCAATCTCCGTCGCACGCTTAAAGAAGCGAACCGCAGAGAGGGAACGGCCCTGGGTCAGCTCGTAGCTCCCCGCGGTGTAGGCCTGAAGAGCCTCTAGCGACGAAGTAGTGGCTTCATCGAGCGGCCGGCTCTGTTTTTGGATGGAGCCGAGGGATTCGCCGAGCTTGCCGCGAATACTCTTGGCGGCCGTGCTGAGTGCGCTTAAAATGTGCTCTTTGTCTTCGGCTTGAATCTGCTGGCGGCCCAGCGTCTTGCTGTCTTGGCAGGCGACCGCGTTCAGTGTCAGTACGTAGCTTTTCCCCAGGCTCGCTATCGAGCCGGCAATAACGGCCGCGGCGCCTTCGCGAACGCAAACGTCGTGAGCCATCTGGTCCGTAATGCGCGCTCCGGGCTCGATCTTCATCAGACCTAGCTCGCGGCGCACCCGGTCGTCATCCATGGTTTTTAGAAACGGCGATTGTTCCAGTTGAAATGCCAAGCCCTGGCGCAGCGTGCTGTCGAAGATCGGGTCGCCGGTATTATTGACGAAATCGGCGAGCACGACAGTGTCCCGATCGGTGAGGGCCCTGGGACGATGGGAGTAATAAAACAATGCCGCTGCCCCGACCGCTACGGCAGCAGCCGCAGCCGACAACATTTTCCAACGCCCCGCGCCGGCGGTAACGGAGCCGAGTTCCCGCTCCAACTCGGCCGCCGATGGCCAGCGATCTGCGGGATCTTGTTCCACACACCGGCTTACGATTCTCTCCAGTTTTCGGGACGGGAGACGCTTCCCCTGGGATGTTATGCGAGACCCAGTGAGCATTTCGTAGAGGACACAACCGAACGAATAGATGTCGGAGCGGGCATCGGCCGGCTTACCTTGCTGTTGTTCGGGTGCCATGTAACCCGGCGTACCCATTACCAAGTGACTGGCCGTTACCGTGTCATCCTGACCCAGTTTCGCCAAACCGAAATCCAGAACCTTGACTCCGGATTTCGCAATCATAATATTTCCAGGCTTCAGATCACGGTGCACGATGCCCTTGGCGTGCGCTTCCGCCAAAGCAGCCAAAATCTGGGAAGCATAAAGTAGGGCCGTTTCAACCGGAATCGGGCCGCGCTTGAGCCGGACGGCGATGGTCTCGCCCTCCACCAGCTCCATCACCAGGTAATCCGGCCCGACATCGTGAAGCGTGCAAATGTTGGGGTGATTTAGGGAGGAGATGGCGCGCACCTCGCGCTCGAAACGAGTGCTGAACTGTTTCTGGGTTGTTTTGATGGCCACAGCGCGCCCTAAGCGTGTGTCTATCGCTAGAAAGACGTCGCCCATGCCGCCTGAGCCAAGCCTGCCTTCGATGCGGTACGGTCCTAAATACGAGCCGACGGTCAACTCGACGCGCGTTGACGTCTCCAGGAGTTCGGAAGCGTCCTCTATGGCGGGCCGATTCAGGAATTCGCCGCTGGCGGGCCCTGCCAGAAGGGATTCCACTTCGCGCCGCAGATCGGGATCGGCCTGGGACAAGAGTGCCAGTCGCTCCTCAGCGCTCCCGTTACGAGCCTCATGATAGAGCTGCTCGATCTGCCGGAAACGTTCTGGGCTCATGGACGCACGCCGGAGGGTTCCTTCATAGTATGCCTCAGCTCTCGCCAGAGCCAAGCCTTGGCGATATCCCAATCGCGCCGGACCGTGCGGGGCGAGATCTTCAGCACTGCGACGATTTCCTCCTCCGTCAATCCGCCGAAATAACGCAGCTCCACTACCTTGGCCTGCCGCGGAGCCACCTCGGAGAACAGTGTCAGGGCCTCATCGAGGGCGAGGATCGAAGGGTTCGGCACCGGGGAAAGGATCGCCGTTTCTTCGATGTTGACCTTAAGCACACGCCCGCCGCGCTTGTCCGAACCCCGAGCGCGAGCCGCGTCTACCAGGATACGGCGCATCATCTGAGCCGCCATCGAAAAAAACTGCGCCCGCGCCTGCCAGTCGACCTTGGAAACATCCACCAGGCGGAGGTAAACCTCATGGACCAAAGCGGTGGTCTGGAGGGTATTGCCCTCGGCCTCGTCCTTCAGATGACGGCGCGCCATCAAGCGCAGTTCGGGGTACACTTTTTCCGCCAGCCGCGCCAGAGCGGCCTCCTCGCCGCTGCTCCAGGCTCTCAGCAGATTCGTGATTTGAACAGAGCGTGCGTTAATGGATTACTCTCCCGGGCACAAAGAAAATAACACGAACATGGCCGCTTTCGCCGCCCGGTTCCGCCCGTATGGGTGGGAAGAGGAGGAGGTTGAAAACTTCTTCCCGGATCGAGGAAATATATGAACACAAAGCAGACAATGATGAAGCGCAGCGCGAAGGCCCTAACGGTAGCCGCTGTAGCGGCACTCGCCTTGAGCATCGCGCCGGCCGCGCATGCCGCCGATAAAGGATGCTCCAACGCTAGTTTGCACGGCACCTTCGCATACACGTCCACCGGATCCATCACAGCTCCACCGGAGATCGCGGGTCCATTTGCCGAGATCGGCTCGCAGACCTTCGATGGGGCAGCGGGCACCACGACGGCGACAGCAACCTTGAGCCAGAACGGCAATATCCTTCCGATCACTGTCACGGGAACATATACAGTGAATGCGGATTGCACCGGCACGATGACTCTCCAGGTAGCCCCTATTGGTGTCACCGTTGACGTTTATTTTGTGATCGACGACAATCTGGATGGATTTCAGGCCATAGAGACGGACGCAGGCCTGGTCATCACACGGGTCGGACGTAAGCTTTACCCCGGAAGAGCGATCTGAAGGCCTGAGTAGATGAACTCGCCGGGCGCCTTCGGCAGGTTACAGCGGGTCCATCAAAGAAAACGCCGCAGCCTCCATGGGGAAGGCTGCGGCCAAAGGGTAAACCTGAATCAGGTGGGTTTAGTAATCCATCTCGGGACCACCATGCGGCGGGCCGGCCGGGGCCGGTTTCTTTTCAGGAATTTCGGCGATCATGGCTTCCGTGGTCAGCATCAGGGAAGCGATAGAGGCCGCATTCTGAAGAGCCGTGCGGGTCACTTTGGTGGGGTCGATCACGCCGGCGCTCACCAGGTCCTCATAGTTGTCGGTGGAGGCGTTGAAGCCGTAATTCGCGTTGCCGTTATCGCGAACCTTCTCGACCACGATGGCGCCTTCGGTACCCGAGTTGACGACGATCTGGCGCAGAGGCTCTTCGCAGGCGCGGCGCACGATGTCGACGCCGATCTGCTCATCGCCCGCGATCTTTAAGCCGGCCAGCGCCTTGGACGCGCGCAGCAGGGCTACGCCGCCGCCCGGGACGATGCCTTCTTCCACCGCCGCTCGAGTGGCATGCAGCGCATCTTCTACGCGAGCCTTCTTTTCCTTCATCTCGGTCTCGGTGGCCGCGCCCACTTTGATTACGGCGACACCGCCGGCGAGCTTGGCCAGGCGCTCCTGGAGCTTCTCGCGGTCGTAGTCGGAAGTGGTCTCGTCGATCTGATTGCGGAGCTGCTTGATGCGGCCCTGAATGTCTTTATCCTTGCCGTTGCCGTCGACGATGGTGGTATTGTCCTTGTCCACGGTAACGCGCTTGGCCCGGCCGAGATCCTCCAGGCGGACGCCTTCGAGCTTAATGCCGGTCTCTTCCATGATCGACTTGCCGCCGGTCAGGATGGCAATGTCTTCCAGCATGGCTTTGCGGCGATCGCCGAAGCCGGGGGCCTTAACCGCGCAGGCATTCAGGGTGCCGCGCAGCTTGTTCACGACCAGGGTGGCCAGAGCTTCGCCTTCTACTTCCTCCGCGATGATCAGCAGCGGTTTACCGGCCCGGGCAATCTGCTCGAGCAGCGGCAGCAGGTCTTTCATGTTGCTGATCTTCTTCTCGTGGATGAGGATGTAGGGATCTTCGAGAACCGCTTCCATGCGGTCGGGATCGCTGACAAAGTAGGGCGAAAGATAGCCGCGGTCGAACTGCATACCTTCTACGGTGTCGAGCTCGGTGTTCATGGTCTTCGACTCTTCGACCGTGATTACGCCGTCCTTGCCGACCTTCTTCATGGCATCGGCGATAATGTTGCCGATCGTGGAATCGCTGTTGGCGGAGATCGTGCCGACCTGGGCGATCATCTCACCGGATACGGGCTTGGAGAGCTTCTTTACTTCTTCGGTCGCCACTTCCACGGCGCGCTCGATACCCCGCTTGAGGGCCATGGGGTTCGCTCCCGCGGCCACGGCTTTGACGCCTTCACGGAAGATTGCCTGGGCCAGAATGGTGGCGGTGGTGGTGCCGTCGCCAGCGACATCGCTGGTCTTGGAGGCGACTTCGCGAACCATCTGCGCGCCCATATTCTCGAGCGGATCTTTGAGTTCGATCTCTTTGGCTACCGTCACACCGTCTTTGGTGATGTTCGGGCCGCCGAATTTCTTTTCGAGGACCACATTGCGGCCCTTGGGACCAAGCGTGACCTTTACGGCATCGGCGAGCTGGTTGACGCCGCGCAAAATGGCCTGCCGGGAATTTTCAGAATAGACAATTTGTTTCGCCATCTCGTTTCGACTCCTTAGGACGCCTTCTTCGCTACTTTGGGCTGGGATTCCAGAATTCCGAGGACCTCGTCCTCGCGCATAATCAGAAACTCGTCATTATCCAGTTTGATGTCGCTGCCGGAGTATTTTCCGAAAAGAATGCGGTCGCCTACCTGCACATCGAGAGGCACCACTTTGCCGTCCTCCAGGCGCTTGCCCTTCCCGACCGACACCACTTCGCCCTCTTGGGGCTTCTCTTTAGCGGAGTCAGGAATGTACAGGCCACCCTGCATCTGCTCCTTCTGCTCAATCCGTTTGACCACGATGCGGTCATACAGTGGACGGATCGTCATTGGTTATCCTCCTTGAGTTATTAGGTTTACGTGATTGGAACGTAGTTTGGGGCTAAGTTCCGAGAACTATTATTAGCACACTCTGCCGAAGAGTGCTACATTTTTCGAGTAAGTGGTTGAATTGGGGGAATATATTTTTCTTGACAAGCTTGCACTCAGGCTTCCTCAAAGACTCCGAGCTGCCGGTTCTTGTGGACCACCTGCCAGCCGAAACAGCGGCCGTTCATGGCTACATAGACCCCAGGCGGCAGGATCTGAACGAAGGCGAGGGCGGTACCGAGATTGAACAGCCCATCGGAACTGCCGAACGTATAAGGTATCATCGCTCCCGTCAGCACCACAGTCTTACCGGTAAGGCTGTGCCCGATGACAGCCGCGGTCTGCTCCATGGAATCGGTTCCATGGGTGATGACTATGTGGTTCTCTTCGGCTTCGCGGCAGTGCGCGAGAATGCTGAGGCGGCCGGAATCGGTCATCTCCAGGCTGTCGATCATCATGAGGGTCTCTACGTGGACATCGAGGCGGCATCGCCCCAGCTTGAGCATGTCCGCGATGTGGGTGTGTTGAAAGAAGAGCTCGCCCGTCAGCTCGTTGTACTCTTTGTCGAAAGTGCCGCCGGTAGCAAAGATGCGGATGGGCGGAGAGGACATGGGGAAGGCTGAGTATAGCGCGCAATCGAAGTATGCGTGGTGTTACAGGTAAGGTTTCTCGGCCTGGCGTTGGTCGCCGTAACCTGCCCCTTTTCGCACGCGACGCGGCGGAACCCTTTGATATTCTGGTGATAACGCAGGGCTGAGGTAAACGTGGATCTAAACTTAGACACCCTTAAACGCGAAATCCTCGAATTGCTCGAGACCGGCGGATTCGCCGTGTTCCACAGCAGCCCCGGAGGTCTGGAAGGCCTGCCCATGGTGCTTTGGGATGTGGAACGTCATCCCGATTACCACATGTTTCTGGATGTGGCGCGAAAGACCGGCGCCAAAATGGTGATGTTCGCCTCACGGGAGTTTGAGAGCTCGGATGTGGACACATTGCTCGAACAGGTGGACGAGTCGGATCTCTCGCGCGAGGAACGCCGCGAGTACGAGTCGCGGCTGCGCGAGATGCGCATTTTTGAGAGTGTTACCTGCTCGATCGAACTGGCGTTCAACTACGATTCCCGCCTTTACGTTTATGAGGTCCAACCCGATTGGTACGAGGAGTTCCTGAATCTGGAAGAGGAGATCACTTCCCGGTTTGCGGATGAGACCGATATCGACCCGGGCGATTCCTTGGGCGGGTACTTCTCGAAAAACTAAACGGTCCCGGATGCCGGCTAACGCGCGATGGGTAATCCCTAATTACGAACCGGAGCAGGTGGTATTGCTCTCGAACGCGTTACACGTGGCGAGCCCGCTTGCGAAAATTCTGGTGCGCCGAGGGCTTGCCGATCCCGCCGACGCGCGCCGGTTTCTAAAGCCGTCTTTGGACGAACTGAACGACCCCGCGGCTATGCTCGATATGCTGCCGGCCGTCGACCGCCTGCTGCGGGCAATCCGCGATAGTGAGCTGATCTTGATTTACGGCGATTACGATGTGGACGGCACCACATCGGTCGTCATTCTTTCGAAGGCGATCGAACTGGCGGGCGGGCGCGCGATCTGGCATGTGCCCCATCGACTGCGGGACGGCTACGGGATGCGGCCCGAAGTTGTCGAACGCGCCGCGGCAGAGGGCGTGCGGCTGATCGTCAGTGTGGATACGGGAATCCGCGCCCGACGGGTGGTGGAACGCGCCAACGAACTGGGCATAGACGTAATTATTACCGACCATCACCTACCGGAAGAGGCGCTACCGCCGGCAATTGCGGTTCTGAATCCGAACCGGCCGGGATGCCCCTACCCGGAAAAGGGGCTCTGCGGCGCCGGAGTGGCGTTCAAGCTGGTCGAAGCGCTGATGGACCGCTTGAGCTGGCCGACTGAGAAGACGCGGCGGGTGACGGAATCCTTCCTCAAGATGACAGCGATCGCGACGGTGGCGGATGTGGTGCCGCTATCGGGCGAAAATCGGGTGATCGTAAAGCATGGGCTCGATGGATTAAGCCAGGTACGCAATCCAGGTCTCCGGGCTCTACTCGACGTGGCCGGTTTCAGCGGCTCTAGAGTACCGACATCGCGCCAGGTTGCGTTTCAGATCGCACCTCGGCTGAACGCCGCGGGGCGTATGGATACGGCGCAGGCTGTCATCGAACTGTTCCTCACTTCGGATACAGGACGCGCCTGTGAACTCGCGCGCCGGCTTCACGATCAGAACGCAGAACGGCAACAGGTCGAGGCGGGAATTCGCGAGACCTGCGAACAGCTGCGTGTGGAGGAGTCGGCCGCCGGGCTGGTCTACTATTCGGAAGAGTGGCATCGCGGGGTTTTGGGAATTGTCGCAAGCCGGCTGGTGGAACGGCTGCACCGCCCGGTATTTGTGCTCGGACTTAATCCGGACGACGGCACGGCGCAAGGCTCGGGAAGGAGCATTCCGAGGTTCCATCTGCTCGAGGCGCTCGAAGCCATGCCGGATCTGTTCCTGCGGTTCGGGGGCCACAAGCATGCGGCGGGAGTCACGCTGGATGCCTGCCGGATCCCGGAGTTCCGGGAGCGCTTCCAGGGTTATGCTGCCGGCCGGTTAGGGCCTGAGGATCTGCGGCCGGAACTGGAGATTGACGGCGTGCTGGATTTTCGCGAGATCGACACGCGCGCCGCCGAGGAGGTTTTTGCGCTCGCGCCCTTCGGCTGCGGCAACCCGGCTCCGCTGTTCGCGGCGTTGAATGTGGAAGTGGCCGGTCCGGCAATGCCCTGGAACGGAAAACATCTGCGCGTAGTGCTCCGCCAGAATGGCCGCAGTCTGGCGCTCAAGGCCTGGAATTTCGCGGAACGGGCCGCGGAACTGGAGCCGGGCGGGCGCGTGGACGTAGTCTTCTCACTCGAAGAAGACCCATACGCATCGGCGCGGGGGTATCCGGGTTGGATGCCGGTGTTGCGCGATGTGCGGTCGGCGGTTACGTCCGCGCGCACAGCGAGCGCGTGATCCGGCCTATTTCTTCACGAACTTGTGAAGAGCGGGCTTAACGGTGTCGGCAATGAAGATCTCGCCTTTCGGGCTGACCGCGAGGAAGTGAGCTTCGCCGAATTCGCCGAGCTCTTTGCCCGGTTTTCCCGTGGCCGCGAGCACGGTTCCGCTCCGGTCGAGCTTGAGGAGCTGGCCGGTAAAGCCGTTCACCATAAAGATATTCGAGTCCACAAACTGCAAGCCGCACGGCAGGCCCGCGTATTTCAGCTCGCGGACGAACTTTCCGTCTTGATCGAAGATCTGAATGCGCTGGTTTTCGCGGTCGGCAACCCAGAGCTGGCCGTCGGGGTCGATGGCGATGCCATGGGCGACGGCGAATTTTCCCGGCTCGGTTCCTTTTCCTCCCCAGCTTTTGAGGAACTTGCCGTCCTTATCGAACTTCAGTACGCGCGGGTCGCCTCCCTGCGGCGTGTGCCCCTGAACGACGAATACATCGCCGTTGCGGCCGAATGCAATATCGTTGGGCTCCGTGAAATGCCGGGACTCTGTGGCCTCATTCCATTCCCCGGACTGCCCTTTCGTGCCGAGCGTGAGCAGCGTTTCGCCCTGAGGATTGAGCTTGACGACGATATGCGCTCCGACGTCTGTGATCCAAATGTTCGCGTCTTTATCGAGACGCAGGCCGTGGGTACGGGTGAACATGCCTTGGCCGAGCGAGCGGAGGAACTTTCCGTTTTCGTCGAATTCCATGAGCGGCTGAGCGCCGCGGTTGAGCACCCACAGGTGTCCTTTGGCGTCGAAGGCCACGCTCGCCGGGGCACCCATAGTCATGCCGGGCGGCAACGAAACCGGGTTCGCCACGGCCACATAATCCAACTCCGGCGCACTCTGCGGAATCAGCAGCGCCGGGTTGCTGGGGCGCTGGGAAAATCCGGGAGTGCAAGCCACCAAGGTTGCGAATGCGAACGCGGCTTTGATCATCGAGGCCTCCAAATAGCGGTTCTCATTATATGCGGAAGGAGTAGCGCTGATGGATGGCGGCGAGGGGAGTGGCGAAAGATGGCCTGCTGCGGGCCAACGTAAGATCGATCCTTAATATCCGGGGTCTTACTGGAGCCAGATCGATAGCGCGGGAGAGGAGGCGCCTCCTACGGTCAGCACCACCGAGGCCTGGCCCGACGCTACAAAGCTCGGGGGTGTGCGCGCATTGATCTGCATGAGGCCCACCAGGCCGGGCGCGCTTCCGGCATAGAGGAGTTGGGCGGGCATGCCGCCTATAGTCAACGCGACTGACCCGACCGGCTGCGCATAGGGCGCGGCCGCCGGTTGGCCCGAAAGGTTCGATCCGGTGGTCAGTCCTTCGCCTGTTGCGTAAAGCGTAATGACACTGTTTTTGGGCGCCGGCTGGCCCTGCGAATTGATCGAGCCATCCTGGTTGGCGACGGTGGAAAACAGGGCCGGGGCCGCGCTCACCACTTGCAGCGTTTGCGAGCCGACTTGCTGGCCGTTATAGAGCACCGTCATGGTGGTGCTCGCGGCTCCGGATACGCTGTACGGCACCTGCAGGTTGACCTGGTTAGCCTGGGTGTAGAGTATCGGCGCGGGGTTGCCGTCGAACTGCACCTGAGTGCCGCTGACGGTCGATGAGATCAGCCCATTGGAACCGGCGGCGCCGGTGACGCCTACCTGCGGGCCGAGCCCGGTACCCATAATGCTGATCAACTCACCGGGGGCCACGGGTCCGGTAAGCAGGCTCGCGGCATTCTCGACGGAAAGCGGAATCGGCTGCGCGGGCGGTGGGGCGGCGGGTGCGGATTGCGGCACGAGCTTGCGCACGAGATTGTTGGACTGGTCGGCGAAGTAGAGGTTGCCGGAGCCATCCAGAGTGAGGCCTCGGGGCGCTCGGATGGAGGTGCTGCTTCCATCGCCGGCGATGGTTTGAATTACGCCATCGGGTGTGACTTTGCGAATGCGGTCGTTACTGGTATCGGAAATATAGATGTTTCCGCCGCCGTCGGCAATGATTCCGCCGGGACCATATAAAGATGCGGAAGTGGCCTGGCCGCCATCGCCGCCGAATCCGGCAACGCCCGTTCCGGCAACGGTGGCGACGAATCCGTCGAGCGTCACTTTGCGGACAACATGATTGCCGGTATCGGCAATATAAAGGTTGCCGGTAGCGTCGAGGGCGCAAGCCGTAGGTCCGTTGAGCTGGGCCAGTTGGGCCAAGTAGCCGTCCCCGGAGTATCCGACGGACCCATTGCCCGCGGCTGTCACTACGCCCGCGCCGGGAGCCGCGCGGAGGACTCGATTGTTCCCGGTGTCCACTATATACACGACGCCGGCATGATCGGTGCAGACCCCCTGGGGACTGTTCAACGGCATCTTTGCGCCGGACAGACCCTCCTGCCCGAGCCCCTGGCATCCGGTGGAGCTGGGATCACAGCCTACCATGGTGTTCATGTGGCCATCGGCGGTGACCTGGCGGATCCGGTGGCAGCCACGCTCGGCGATAAAGACGTTGCCGGTGGAGTCAACCGCAACGCCGGTCGGCATATTGAGTTGGCCCGCAGCCGCTAGGCCCCCGTCCGTACTACACCCCTGCGTGCCCACCCCGGCCTCGGTCCCAATCTGGGCGGCGAGATTCACGCGGCGCATGCGCTGATTGAGGGCATCCGCGATGTGGAGATTGCCTTGGGCGTCCAAGGCAACGCCGGTGGGTTGGAGCAGTTGAGCAGCTGTGGCGCTGCCCCCGTCGCCCACGCTGCCCCCGGCCACGGTTTGGAGCACGGCACCTGTCCCGTTGAGTCTCTGGATCTGCGTGCCGGCCGCAATATACAGGGTGCCTGACGCATCCACGGCGATGTCCTTCAGCGCTGCCACAGTCACCTCGTTGGTCAGCATACCGGCTGAGGTGCTGTACCAATCGACTCTGGGATTGGACGAAAGAGCCTCGGCCAGGTATACCGTTCCGCCAGTATCCACGGCGAGGCTGATCAGGTTGTACAACGTTGCGGAGCCGCCCGCAGTGAGCGGAACGGAGGGGCCCAGAAGCGTGCTTATGGTTCCCCCCTGCACTTTCCGGATCCGCTGATTCTGAGAATCGGCGATGTAGAGAGCGCCGGCGTGGTCTACCTGGAGCGCCATGGGCGTGTTTAGCTGAGCGGCGGTGGCTGGTCCGCCGTCGCCTGCGAATCCGGCGATGCCGATTCCCGCTACGGTCGAGATTTTCCCATTGGTCGAGACCTTTCGCACACGGTGGCCCAGAAACTCCGAGAGGAACAGGTTCCCGTTGCTGTCCACGGCTACATTGCGAGGCGTCAGTAGCTGCGCACTGGTGGCCGCACCGCCGTCGCCGGCCTGTCCCGCCTGCCCGTTTCCGGCGACGGTCGAGATGGTGTGGTCCGTGCCGATACGGCGAATGCGGCTGTTGCCATAATCGGCGACGTAGACGTTTCCGGCGCTATCCACCGCGACGCCATAGGGCTGATTGAGCTGGGCCGATGCGGCGGGGCCGCCATCGCCGCTGAAGCCGGCGGCGCACGTACCCGCCAAGGTAGAGATCGCGCCGCTGAGGTCGATTTTGCGCACCAGGTGGTTGTCGCTGTCGGAGAAGTAGATGTTTCCGGAGTGGTCTAAAGCAATTCCGTTGATAGTGCCGAGTTTGGCGCTAGTTGCGGCGCCGCTGCCGGAGGGACAACTTCCGGCAATGGTTTGCAATTGATATACGGTACCTGCACCGGCATCGGCCCAGGCGATCGGGACCGAAGCCAAAACACAAATTACCCAATAACGGCTCATCACAACTCTGTTTTAGTTCTGGTGCGGCGAGGCTCAAAGAAATCTCAGTTCGGTCGAAAAAGATTTCAGACTCCGAAAGAGGTTTTTTGATGTTTAGAGTTGGAACCCTTAGCGCCCTAGCGTTTTTATTTGCTCAGTCAGCCCTGGCCGCCCGACCTATCCGCCTGAAAACCGATCAGATCGATACGAGGACGGCCGCGAGCCGGCCGATCGGGCATCATTTTGTTGTGCAGTTCCACAATTTTCCGGGTCCCGAGGTTCGCGCAGCACTGGCTCAGCGCGGAATGCGCGTGCTGGGCTATGTTCCGGAATTCGCGCTTATGGTCTCCTCCGATGCGCCCCCGAATCTGGAAGGCATGGGGGTAGAGTGGGCCGGCAGCTTGACGGCGTCGCAAAAGATCAGCCCCGCTTTGGCGGACGGGCCGCGTAACGCGTTTCTGGTAATGATGTACAACGACGTTACTGATGAGACGGCGCGGCGCCTGTTTCGGATGCACGGATTCCAAATCCTGGATGAGCCTGGCCTGCTGCCCGGGCAGTATGTAGTCATCGGCGCGTACCGGGCGCTCGACGATCTGGCCAGCGCGGATGAGGTGGCTTATATCCTGCCGCCTTCGGCCGATTTGCTTTCGGGACATCCCGCTATGGCGTGCCCGGGGCCTCTAACCGAGGCCGGCCCCACCGGACAATACGTGACTGTGGGTACCGGCTGGCCGAAAGGTGCAGATGGTTCGGTGACGCTGAACTATGCATTCGAAACACTCGATTCGAGCCTGGATACGAGCGCGCAGCAGAGCGAAATTGCGCGCGCGCTGGCGGAGTGGACCAAATACACGAACGTAAGTTTCACTCCCGGCACTAGCACCTCGGGTTCGCGTACGGTGGACATTAAATTCGCGGCGGGCGCGCACGGCGATGGGTACCCGTTCACCGACCCGGCGGTTCTGGCACACACGTTTTACCCGGCGCCTCTAAATCCGGAACCGATCGCGGGCGATATGCACCTGAACACGGCTGAGACCTGGGGCATCGGCACGGGTACCGATCTGTTCAGTGTGGCGTTGCATGAGGCCGGCCACGCTCTCGGCCTGGGACACAGCGATAAACCCGACGCGGTGATGTATCCGTACTATCACATGGTGACCGGCCTCTCGGCGGATGACATTGCCGGGATTCAGGCGCTCTATGGCGCTCCCTCAGGCACGCAGCCGAGCCAGCCGCCGGTGACACCAACGCAACCGACGCAGCCTTCCCAGCCGACCCAGCCGACTCAACCCTCGCAGCCGACTCAACCGACACAACCGACTCAGCCATCGCATCCGACTCAACCGACTCAACCCACTCAGCCGAGCCAGCCCTCGCAGCCGACGCAGCCTTCGCAGCCGAGCCAGCCGCCGTCGTCGGGTGACAACACGGCACCGTCGATCCAGATCACCTCATTCGGCACGAGCATTACTTCGGTGAACACGGCTTCGATAACGATTGCCGGCACCGCGTCCGACAATGTGGGGGTAACGGCGGTCCGCTGGTCAACATCCACGGGAGCTTCCGGAATGGCCGCCGGCACCAATACCTGGTCTGCTGTTGTGCCGCTGCTGGTGGGAACGAACACGGTAACCATTCGCGCCTATGATGCGGCGGGCAACTCCGGCTGGCGTGCGGTCACGGTGGTCAGAAATCAGTAGACAAACGCAACAGAACGCAACAGATGGGACCGAACCGGAAAAAACACGCTTAGTACTCTCGTTTCCCAATCGTTCCGCCGATAAGAGAACTAGCGACATGAAGCACCTTTTCCAGAATAGAAACGGCAGCGTTATGAGCGCCCAGCCGCAGCCGCCGGATAACCGTTCGGATCAGGCTACGGAGGGAGCAGAGGGCGTACTGTTTGCGCTGGCTTTGGCTGTGGAACAGCGTGACAATGTCACGTCAGGTCACTGCGAGCGGTTGGCGGTGACGGGCCTCGCGCTCGGCATGTCCCTTTCGCTGGATCGGCCCAGTCTGCTCGGGCTCTATCGCGGCGGGTATCTACACGATGTGGGCAAGGTAGGGATACCTGACGCGATTCTGTTAAAACCTGGAAAACTCACGCCCCAAGAATGGGAGATCATGCGAAGTCATCCGACGCGGGGCGTCGAGATCTGTCAGCACCTGGATTCCCTCGCTCCCGTGCTGCCCATCATCCGGCACCATCACGAACGCTGGGATGGCTCGGGATATCCGGATGGGCTTAAGGGCGAGGAGATTCCACTGCTGGCGCGTATTCTACAAATCGTCGATATTTATGACGCGCTGACGAACGCTCGGTCATATAAGAGCGCTTTCACTCCGAAAGCGGCGCTGCGCATTATGGAAGAGGAGACCGCTCGCGGGTGGCGCGATCCCGTGCTCATGGAACGTTTCTTCAGCCTCCATAACGATGTGATCTTGAAAGTTGTGGAGCAGAGCCGGCGCGCGGACCGCAGCCTGGCTGCGCTCGGCAAGTCTCTCACCAATGTGGACCACATGATCCAGCCCCTGGCCCGTGTTGCCGGATTGGATCTGCCGGCGTAGGTATCTGGTCGCGCGGGGTAATTGCGGGGGCGGGTCGGCGGGCAGGGTCGATTCCGTGATCGAAGCGCAGCCCTGCGAACCGTGATTGGATCCTTGCGTCTACTAACGGCACAATTGCCCGATGGGAATTCGTCTGTCAGCGTAGAATGCCGCAATGGTTTGGCAGACATACTCGATGTCTTCGGCGGAAACCTCGGGATTCACGGGCAACGCCAGGACCTCCGCGGCGGCGCGTTCGCTCACGGGAAGGTCTCCCGCCTCATACCCCAGGTCCGCAAAGCACTTCTGCAGATGCAATGGGATCGGGTAGTAGATCGCACAGCCGATGCCGTGCCGCTCTAAATGCTGTTTCAGACGGTCCCGGTCCGGGCAGCGAATCACGAACTGGTTGTAGATATGGCGAGACTGATATGCGGCCGTCTCGCCCACGGTTACCGGAACTGCGAAGTGTGCGAGCAGGCCGCGGTAGGCGGAGGCATTCTCTTGACGGCGCGCGCTCCACTGGTCGAGATAGCGGAACTTCACGCGCAAAACGGCGGCCTGCAAAGCGTCGAGCCTGGAATTCATCCCTACCTGTTCATGCACATACTGGGTGCTTTCGCCATGGACCCTTAGGGACCTCAAGCGAGCGGCGATCTCCGGGTCGTTGGTGGTAACCATGCCGGCATCGCCGTAAGCGCCCAGATTCTTGCTCGGGAAGAAGCTGAAGCAGCCCATGAGCCCCATGCTTCCCGCCCTGCGGCCCTGGTACTCGGACCCGATGGATTGCGCCGCGTCCTCAATTACGGGGATCCCGCGCTGCGCCGCAATCTCTAGCAGAGGGTTCATATCGGCACAGGCGCCGAACAGATGTACCGGAATGATCGCGTGTACCGCCGGATGCGCATCCAGCGCTCGCTCGACCAGCGTCATGTCCATCTGAAACGTTGCCGGTTCGATGTCCACAAACACCGGTCTCGCACCCATGCGCGCCACGGTTCCGGCGGTCGCGAAGAACGTGAACGGCACGGTTAATACCTCATCGCCAGGTCCAATGCCCAAAGCCATGAGGGCCAGCGTCAGCGCGTCTGTACCCGAGGCGCATCCAACCGCGTACTCAGCTCCGCAATAAGGCGCCAGTTCCTGCTCCAGTCGCTGCACCTCCTCGCCCAGAATGAACTTTTGCGCATCCACCACGCGCACGATCGCGGCCAGGACTTCGTCGCGAATCCGGGCGTGCTGCGCCCGTAAATCCAGTAAGGGCACCTGGCGCGCCGCGATGCTGCTCATTTCTGTAGTGTCGCGCATGGAGGATGCAGCGGCCGGCTTCGATTCCTATAAGCTGCGCAGAGCCTGCCGCGCCGCATGATATCCGCACATCCCGTGCACACCGCCCCCGGGTGGTGTAGAGGAGGAGCAGAGATACACCCCCTCGAGAGGCGTGCCGTAGCGCCTCCATGTGGGCCGGAAAATGGATTGCGGCAGCCCGTTGCGGCCGCCGCCCACATCACCGCCCACGAGGTTCGGGTTGTGCTGTTCGAGCGCCGCGGGGGACAAGACGTGCCGTCCCAGAATGCGCGAGCGGAAGCCCGGCGCGAACCGTTCGATCTGGTCCTCGATCGCGTCCGTCATGTCTTTTGTCGAGCCGTTCGGCACATGGCAGTAGGCCCACGCCGTATGCTTTCCCTCGGGCGCGCGCGTGCTGTCAAAGAGAGTCGGTTGCACCAGAAGTACAAATGGCTTTCCGGTGTGTCTTCGCTCCCACGCCGCTATCTCTTCGAGCGTACCTCCGAGATGTACCGTGGCCGCCCGGTAGCACTCCCGCGCCCGCCACGGTATCGGTGTATCGAGCGCCCAATCGAGCTTGAACACGCCCGGTCCATAGCGAAAGCCTGCGAGCGCCTGCCGGAAGCTTGCGGGAAATCGCGAGCCGCCCAGTTTCAGCAGTTGCCGCGGGCCCACATCGCACATCACCAAGGGCGCGTCGGGGAGCGTTTCGACCGGGGTGCCGGTAACAACCTCTCCGCCCAGGCTCTCGAGATACGCGGTCAGAGCTGCCGCCAAGGATTGCGCGCCGCCTTGCAGAATCGGCCAGCCCGTAGTCATGGCAGCCAGTGAGAGGACGAGCGCGATCCCGGCGCTGAGCCGCTCTTCCAGAGGCAAAACCGAATGCGCCGCAATGCCGGCGAACAGCGCGCGGGCGCGCGTTCCGCGAAATCGGCGCTCGGCAACCCCTCGGGCGCTCGCTATGGCGGGCAAGCCGAATTGCGACATCGCCCAGGGATGCCTGGGCAACCCGATAGGTCTCAGAATTTCGTGGCGTAAAGTGGGCCAGAAGCTCGCCAGTGGTGCAAACAGCCGCCGCCAGGCGTCTGCGTCCTCGCCGAGCTGCCCGGCTGTGCGCTCGACGGACTGCTCCAGGATCACGGCCGTTCCATCGTCCAGCGGATGCGCGAGCGGGGCGTCCGGCTGTATCCATGTCACTCCGTGTTCCTTTAAAGGAAACTGCTCGAAACAGGGCGAACACACCCCCAGCGGATAGACTGCCGAGCAGGTGTCGTGGAGGAAGCCGGGTAGTGTCAATTCTGCCGATCGGACGCCGCCACCTGCCACCGGCGCGGCTTCATACACCCTGACGCGTATCCCTTGCCGGGCAAGGACGATGGCGGCCGCAAGCCCGTTCGGCCCCGAGCCGATCACGGCAGCTTCTCGCTTCGGTGCCCCACTCTTGCGAATCTGGTTAGAACGCATTAACCGCACCTGTCAAACTTTTTTACATTGCGCGTCAACCACTTACGCAGTTAGTAAGCGGGATTTGAATGGCTGCGGAGTTAAGGTAGCGGTTGGAAAGAGGGAGTTCGGTTCCCCGAACTTCACCAGCAAACCTTAATCTACCTTTTAAATCCCGCCCGCTGAATTTGAAAGCGATCTCCTCCCCAACCCCGGATTCCCTCTCTTTCTTATTGTAGAAACCTGGCATCGGAATTGCACATCACATACGCGGGAAGAGGAGCAACATGGACGCCTTCGTGATCGGTGCTACTTTGGTGGGAAGTTTAGCCGGAGCTTTCGCGATCCAAAAGGTCGCGCTGGAGGGACTGTTCCGCCTGATGACGGTCGAGCGGCGCGCTCGGCACTAGCTTGTGCGCTATTTCCGGGAGCCACGGCCGGGATTCCGAAGCCGTGTTTGCCGCAGTTTGTGCTTCTTTCGCTTGGGCTTACTGATTTGAAACGTGCCGCTGCCCAGATATTCCGCTTTGTACAGTTGTTCGTCAGCCAAGATAGGTTCTCCCCGCAGGTGGTGGAGCCGAGCGCTCCCCGATTTGATCTCTCATTGTAACGCGCCGTATCCTGAAAATACTGGATGCCTGCCCGCGGCGTGAAAACCCAAACCGACACCGATCCGCAGTTTGCCGGGGTGGCTTCTCCCCGGGGCGGCCTGACCCATAGCTTTCGGGCGCTTCGGCACCGCAATTACCGATACTTCATCGCCGGGCAGATCGTGTCTTTGAGCGGTACCTGGATGCAGACGGTCGCTCAGAGCTGGCTTGTGTACCGGCTGACACACTCGGCTGTCCTGTTAGGCACAGCGATGTTTTGCTCGCAGATAGCGGTCTTTGCCTTAGGGCCGCTTGCAGGCTTGGCAGCCGACCGTTTTTCCCGGCATAAGCTGGTA
The DNA here is from genome assembly GCA_019242155.1 of Terriglobia bacterium. Taxonomy (GTDB): domain Bacteria; phylum Acidobacteriota; class Terriglobia; order Bryobacterales; family Bryobacteraceae; genus PSRJ01. The sequence goes on from JAFAWA010000420.1 coordinate 19,228, forward strand.
ATCACTACCCAGACCTTAATGATGCTCCAGGCGTTCGTCCTGGCATGGCTGACGCTTTCGGGACGCGTCCAGGTGTGGCACGTCCTGGCGCTTTCGATCCTGCTGGGTGTTTTCAACGCGTTCGATATTCCCGGGCGGCAGTCGTTACTCATTCAGATGACCAGCAAAGAGGATCTGCTGAGTGCCATCTCGCTCAACTCCGCCGTCTTCAATGCGGCGCGCGGCGTTGGGCCGGCGGTTGCCGGTCTGCTGGTGGCGGCGCTGGGTGAAGGCATCTGCTTCCTTCTGAACGGCGTTAGTTTTCTCGCGGTGCTTGGGGGCCTGCTGGCCATGGATCTGCCGCCGTGGCGCCGTCCGCTGCCCGTTTCGCCCTGGACGCATATGGTCGACGGATTCCGGTACGCGTGGCATCATGCCGACGTCCGCCGTCTGCTTTCGACACTTGCCGCCGCCACGCTCTCAAGCGCGCCCATTCTGGTTCTCGCGCCGGTCTTTGCCGACCAGATCTTCCAACGCGGATCCAAAGGCCTGGGATTCCTGATGGCCGCGATGGGCGTCGGCGCGGTGATCGGAACAGTGGGGCTGGCCAGGCGCACGCACGTGGCCGGTTTGCCGCGAGTGATCGCGTTCAGCGCGCTGCTGCTCGGAGCGGCCAATCTGGCCTTCGCGGTTTCGCCGCGATTCGATCTCTCGCTAGTGTTTACGATGCTGGTGGGCTACGGTTTGATGCGAACCCTGGCGGCCGCCAACACTACCATTCAAACCATGATCCCCGACGAATATCGCGGCCGGATCATGTCGCTCTACAGTATGTCGGTGGTGGGTCTGAGTCCATTCGGCAGCCTGGCAACGGGCGCAATCGCCGGGCGTTTCGGGGTGCGGCCCACCATGGCTCTGGGCGGATTGCTGGCGCTCGCTGCGGGCGCGGCCTTCAGTTGGACGTTAAGGAGGGGCCGTGCCGTCGTGTAAAATCCCGAAGGCGGCGCGACTGGTTCGGCTTACCGCCGCCATTCTTCTCATTCCGGTTTGCTTGGGTATCGCCCAGGCGGCACAATCCGAGCGTGCCGCCGATCTGTGCGGCCAGGCGGGAAAGATCGCAATGGAATTAGCGGAAATCTCCGGTCTCCGGCTGCATCATGCGGTGCCGTGCGACTTCATTTCCAAGGAGAAGGTCAACGAATTCCTGAAAAAGCGCGTGAAAGAGGTGACCAGCCCGGAGGAACTCCGCGCCGAAGAACTCACGCTGAAGAAATTCGGCCTTGTGCCGCCCGATTTCAAGCTCGCCGACACCACAGTTGACCTGCTGACCGAACAGGCGGCCGCCTTCTACGATTACGACCGCAAGAAACTATTCATTACCGAGACTACGTCGCTTGAAACGCAGGAGCCGGTGCTCGCTCATGAACTTTCTCACGCCATCGCCGACCAGAATTTCAACCTGTCGCGATACATCCGCCAGGGGCGAAAGAGCGACGACGGCGCAACCGCGCGTCTGGCCGTAATGGAGGGGCAGGCGACCTGGCTCATGTCCGAGTATCTGGCGCGCCATTTGGGGCAGTCGCTTCGCAACGCGCCGGGGCTCGCCGAGAAGATGAGCCAATTGACCACAAGTAGCGGGCAGTTCCCCGTATTTGATCAGTCGCCGCTCTATCTCAGGCTGACCCTAATCTTCCCTTATACCGACGGAATGTTATTTCAGAACGCGGTCATCGCGCGCGACGGCGACGAAGGCTTCACGGAGATTTTTCGCCATGCCCCGGTGTCCACGCACCAGATCATCCATCCGCAAGCCTATTTCGACCATGTGGAACCCACGTTTCCTGCCCTTCCCGATCCGCACTTGCCTTCCGGGTTTAAAGCGTTGGTGGGCGGCACCCTCGGCGAACTCGATCACGAAGTGTTGATCGAGCAGTTCGCCGGGAAGAAACAGGCGGGCGAGATCGCTCCTCATTGGCGTGGTTCGAATTTCGAACTACGCGAGAACAGGAAGGACTCCCGGCTGGTGCTCCTGTACGCGGTGGAATGGGAGACGGAAGCCATCGCACAACAGTATTTTGAGACTTACCACCAGGCCATGGCGACTAAGTGGAAGAACATGTCGGTGACTTCCGAATCGGCGGACTGCATCAGCGGCACCGGCGATGACGGGCGGTTCGAACTCCGCCGTAAGGGCGCGATCGTCACCAGCATGGAAGGTTTACCGCCGCAGTGAGACTGTGGCGTTCAGCGAAGTGAAAATCAAAACTTGGCGGCCGGGATGGTGGCGGAGTTTTTCACGCGCTTGAGGTCGCGTTCGGCTGGAGATTGCGGATCGAGTTTCACCGCTTCTTGCCATTCGCTTATCGCCGCCGGGTTTCGGCCCTGCAGTTCGAGAGCGTGGCCCAGTCTCCAATGTGCTTCAGAGAGGCGCGGCTCATTTCCTTCGGGCTCCTGGCCAAGATAGGTTCGCAGATATCGTTCCGCTCTCGCCGCCTCGCGCTGCGCTGCGAGCAGCCGCTCGGCCGCGCGGAAATAGGGCGTTGCATCGTCGGGCACTTCCTTTGTGGATTGCGCGAGCAGCGCATCCAAGGCGTTCCAATCGGAGCGGTTCGCATAGATCTCGGCCAAAAGATTATACGCATCGATGCGCGTGCTGTCGAGTGCCAGCGCTTCTTTCGCGGGGGACTCGGCCTTCTCTAAACTGAGGTGCGCGGGCTCGAGATAGAAGCGCGCCAGCGCAATACGCGCGCGGTAGCTCGGCGGCTGCACCGCGGCTGCCTGTTTTAATGCCGCTTCGATCGCGGCCGGCTTCTTTTGGAATTCGGCGATTCGCGCTTCGGCCAGATATCCCTCGGCCGGGTCAATCTGGCCGATGCGCTTGGCGGTCTCTTCGGCTTTTTCCGGATCTCCGCCGGCAATCTCGGGAGCGAGCAGGTAAAACTCGAGCAGGTCGCCAAGGGCCTGCGTGTCGCGCGCGTCGAGTTGGATCGCGGTGTTGATCTCCTTGTGGAACCGGCGCGCCAGAATCAATTGCTGGAGCACGTTGGCATGCTGCGCCATAACGCCCAGCACCTCGGCATGCTGGCGATGGTATTTGGCGGTATGTGGATCCGCGGCCTCGGCCTTTTCCGCCAGCGCGAGCGGTGTGGAGTGATCTCCGAAGGCGTTACGAATCTGGGAGAGCAGATAGTTGGCCAAGGCGTCGTTGGGCGCTTCATGGAGCCGGGTCTCTACAATCGCGCGAGCTCGCTTCCAGTGACCCTCCGCGATCAGTTTCTCGGCCGGTGTCTGGGCATTTGCCGCCAAGGGCAGGCAGAAGGCGAATGCCGCCACCCCTCGCGCCGCAATCGACGCCAGCTTCGTTCGCTCGATCCGCTCCACACTCTCAGGGTAAATCGAACAGGATCGCTCCGAATTACAATTGGGTCAGCACTCATGAAATTGTCGATTCTGGTTGCCCTGATTGCGATGCCGGCTGCGGCGGCGCAGTGCCGGAACAGTTCGCCCTTTGTTATTGGAAGTGCGAGCGAACCGGCTTGGAACGGCTGGGGCGCGAGTCCTGCGAATACCCGTTTTCAGCCGGGCAAGAGCGCAGGGGTCGGAGCCGGGCAGATTTCGCAATTGAAGCTGAAGTGGGCATTCGGGTTGCCCGAAGCGAAGTCCGTGTACGGCCAGCCGAGTGTGGTGGGCGGGCGGGTGTTCGTTGGCGATGACACCGGCCATGTTTATGCGATCGATGCTCGCACGGGGTGCCTATATTGGTCGTTCCAAGCAGAAGCGGGCGTGCGCAGCGCCGTTTCCGTGGATCGTGCGGCAGAGGGCCGTTTCACAGCCTGGTTCGGAGATCTGAAGGCCAATGTATATGCCGTGAACGCAGCGACCGGGGAGCTCGTTTGGAAAGCTCGCGCGGACACACATCCCTTGGCTCGCGTCACGGGGGCGCCCAAGGTGTTCGAGGGGCGCGTGTATGTTCCCGTTTCGTCGGGAGAGGAGGGCGCCGCTGTCAGACCGAATTACGCATGCTGCACGTTTCGCGGCAGCGTGGCCGCGTTCGATGCGGACTCAGGCCGGCAAATCTGGAAGACCTACCTGATTGCGGAAGAACCGAAGCCGCTGAGCAAGAACAATAATGGCTCCGAGCGTTTTGCTCCCGCCGGAGCCGGTGTATGGAGTTCGCCGACGATTGACGCCAAACGGCGCGCCGTCTACGTGGGCACAGGCGATGCTTATACCGAACCGGCAGCGAATACGACCGATGCGATTGTGGCCTTGGACCTCGAGTCCGGCAAGATCCTGTGGGTCCATCAGGACACGGAGAACGATGCGTGGCTGGTTGGGTGTGATGGGGCTTTTACCGATCAGAAGCCCCGGCCCGAGAACTGCCCGAAAGAGCTCGGGCCCGACCACGACTTCGGGTCGCCGCCTATGCTGGCGAGGCTCAGCGACGGGCGGGACATACTGATCGCGGGACAGAAGAGCGGCAATGTGTGGGCGCACGATCCCGGCAACAAAGGCGAGGTTCTCTGGCGCACCGCGGTCGTCGAAAACACCAAAACATTCGGAGGCAAGCTGGTGTGGGGCGGCGCCGCTGATCAGGAAAATGCCTATTTCGGTCTGGGGACGGGCGGGGTTGCCGCGGTCGGCATTAAGGATGGTGAACGAAAATGGTTCGCGCCCTTAGCGGCCGCTCCGGCTCTGGCGCGGTTTCACCGCCACGACGGCCCGCTCACGGCTATGCCGGGCGTAGTGTTTTCGGGAGGGTGGGACGGCGTGGTGCGCGCGCTTTCCACTACAGACGGGCAAGTCATCTGGGAATACAACACTGTCCAGGACTACAGCACCGTGAATGATGTTCGCGCGAAAGGCGGCTCGATCGGCTCGGCGGGACCGGTACTGGCCGGGGGCATGCTGCTGGTCCCCTCCGGTTTCGTAGGAGTGTACAACGGCATGCCCGGTAATGTGCTGCTGGCGTTTACAGTAGACGGAAATTAACTTCGATCCTGGCGGCCACTGGGACGGGCTGGCCATCTTTTATACCGGGTTGGAATTTCCATTGACTGATGGCTTCCATGGCCTTCTCGTCGAGGCCGAGGCCCAGGCTGCGAATCAC
>JAFAWA010000471.1 GCA_019242155.1 Terriglobia bacterium
TGGCGAAACTCACCTGGCCGGCGACTTGTCCGGGAGCGGGCTCGGTAAGACTCATGGCCACGCGGGTACTGCGATCGTCTTCGCAACGGTCATAGCTGCCGCTCCATTCACCGGCCACGATGGAAGCTGCCGGTGCGACCCGCACGCGCGGGGGTTCGCCTTTCCGAGGCTTCGGTGGCGCAGGAGGCGGCGGCGCATCCGGCCCCGGTTGAGGATGTTGCGGTTCTACTCGAGGCGGCTCAGTATCGATCCCATGGCTACGGCTTTCGTTTTCGCCAGGCGCCGACGGGCTTTGAGAAACGCCCCCGCCTGACCCGGCAACCTGCTCGCCGGGTTCTATCTTGGAAGGATCTCGCAGCGCATGAATCCCGAATCCACCGGCCGTCAAGACGAGTACCGCTGCACTCACGGCTGTTACCAGGTGCCTCTTTCGACCGCTGGAACCCTTCGGGATCGCGCTCGCCACTTCTGTGATAGCGCGGGCCGTCTCCGCGGCGGACTCACGGGGACGCGGCTCTTCAGAAACAGTGCCCGTCGCGGCGGGAGCGTCCACGGCTGCCGGTGGAGCAACCGCCGCGGACTCGTGCGGCGCCGCCACAGCTACGGAGAATCGGCCACCGCCCAGAGCGGCAGCAAACTCCTCGGCGGTCTGGAACCGCTCGGCCGGATCTTTAGCGAGCGCCTTCAGAACTGCGTCCACGACAGGCCGAGGGATGTGCGGGTAGTACGCCGTAGGCGGTTCGGGCTGCTGTTGGATGTGAGCATGTTCGATTTCGTATTGCGAACCGCCCAAAAAGGGAACCCGGCCGGCCAGCAGCTCATATAAGGTCACACCCATGGCGTAAATATCGGTGCGCGCATCCGCACTGCTGCCCCGGATCTGCTCCGGAGCCATATATAGCAGTGTGCCGGCCCCGGTGTTGGTGCGCGTGAGCCCCGGCGTGTTCTGTATTTTGGCGATGCCGAAATCCATCACCTTCACCACGCCGTCCACGTTGAGCATTAGGTTTGCGGGCTTCAGATCGCGATGGATCACCTTCTTGCGATGGGCCGAGCCGACGCCCGCGAGAGCCTGGTTTACCAGAGGCACGCACACCTCCGCGGGAATCGGACCGCGGCGGTCCACCATCTTCTGTAAAGTCTCGCCTTCCACCAGTTCCATCACCATTACCGGATGGCCTTCCCAGGTGGTGCTGGTAAACAGAGTGGTGATGTTCGGGTGATTAAAACCTGCGAGAGTTTTCAACTCATCGCGGAACCGCTGAATGAGAATGGTGTTGTCGCCCAGTTCCGCCTTCAGGAACTTTAAGGCGACGCGCCGTTCCAGTTCGAGGTCAAGCGCCATGTACACGATGCCCATGGCGCCCTCGCCGATCAGTTCCAGGATCCGGTACTGTTCCTTGATTATGGCGCCGATCATCGTTCCACAAGCCTAACGGCTAACAACTGCACCGTGATGTTATCCGGACCACCTCGTTGTTTGGCCAGAGCGACCAGTTCGCGGCAGGCATCCTGGGGTGAGTTCTCATGTGCAATGCGCGCTATCTCCCGGTCGCTTACAATCCCGTGAAGACCATCGGTCGAGAGCAGTACGATATCGCCCGGCTCGAGCGGATATGGCTCCACAGGAAAATCTCCCTCGAGCGATTCCGAATCCATCCCGAGGGCGGCGGTGAGGACGTGGCGGTCCTCGTGATTCTCCGCCTCTTCGGGAGTAAGAATACCGTCCCTCACCCTGCGGGCGACCAGGCTGTGGTCCTCCGTAAGCGGCTGGGCGGCTCCATTTCGAATCACATAAATCCGGCTGTCGCCTACGTGGGCGTACTGCATCCGGCCGCGTTGGAGGATTGCCGCGCAGCAGGTGGCGCCCATGCCGCGCAGCAGGGGAGTTTCTGCGGCCAGCTCTAGGATGGCCTGTTGCGCCGCGCGAAAACCGGCAATCAGAACCTCACGAGGGTCCGCGCTGTCCGACTCCATAAAGGTATCGCGCACGGTCTCGGCGGCCAATCTGCCGGCCACCTCCCCACCGCTCTGCCCTCCCATACCGTCGGTCACCACGATCAATCGTCCGCGACGCTCAAATTCGCCATCATCCTGAGGCTCGAAATAGAGGAAGTAGTCTTCGTTCCCCGTACGCTCGCATCCCACATCGCTGAGGTTGGCTACTTCGACGTCGGGTCGAATGCGGAGACACTCTTCTACAGGCATTTGAATTTCAGCCTCGTTTCGCCGATCCGAATCACATCGTTATCTCTCAGATCGGAGCGCGCCAGAGGCTCGGCCTGGTCGTTGAGGTACGTGCCGTTAGTGGAGTCCAGATCAGTGATCGTGAATTTTCCTTCGCGGTAGCTGATGCTGGCATGCTTCGATGAGATGGCCGGGTCGCGTAACGTGATATCGGATCCTTCGGCCGATCCCAACGCATTCTTCCCCTCGCGCAGGCGGAAATCTTCTCCCTTCTGCGGTCCTTCGGCGACCACCAGCCATCCAACTACAGGGGCTCGCTTGATCACCGAGAGCGGCACAGTTTTACGCGGATCGAAGGCGGGCTTTTCCTCCACTAGCGTGGCCGTCATCTCGGGGCGGGTTTTGCCTAATACCCCCGGCAAAGAGCTGCGAAATCCGGTTCTGGCGCAATAGGGGCAATCCGTCCAGACGTCCTCCATCTGGTGCCCGTTGGTGCAAAATTTCGGCATGAAGAATCCTCTTTCAGGAAGTGAAATACATGATCTCTGTGGCGTTTTTGCGGCCCACATAAATCCGGTCGCCGTCTTTCAGGAGCACCTTGTTAATGCGGGGCGAAGCGGTGGAGTTGACGTAGGTCCCATTTACCGAATCATGGTCGATCACCGCGACGCCATTGTCGATCGGTACGACCCAGACATGCTGCTTTGAAACCGCATCGCTTGGCAG
>JAFAWA010000154.1 GCA_019242155.1 Terriglobia bacterium
CCGACGGCCAATGGGGTAATTCCGCGCTCTACTACAACGATTTCCGCTATGAGCGGCGGCCCGCCGAATCCATGAGCTTCGGCCGCGTCTTCCGTTTCAAGGAGCGCGCCGCCCTCACCGTCCGGATGAACTTCCAGAACATCTTCAACCGCACCCAGCTATCCAATCCCACAGCCAGTAATCCGCTGACCCCGACCACGTGCACCGGAGGCAGCGGCGCCGTCTGCACCAACCCGGCTACCGCGGGTCGGCTCACCGGCGGGTTCGGATTCGTCAACTACGTCGGCGGCGCAACCTTTTTCCCGCCCCGCCAAGGCACGCTGGAGATGCGCTTTCAGTTCTGAGATATTAGAAAGGCGAAACCTATGCCCAATCGATTACGCCTCAGTTGTGCTACGTTGATTCTCGCTGCCCCGGCCGCGCTCTTCGCCCAGTGGCTGGACTATCCGACTGCCGGAGTGCCCCATACTCCGGACGGAAAGCCTGACCTTACCGCGCCCGCTCCCCGCACCGCCGATGGCAAACCCGACCTGTCCGGTATGTACGGTTGGGTAACCGCTTCCAACTGCGGCGCCAAGTGCACCGACACCCAGATCTCTCGCGAGTTTATTAACTTCGCCAACTCGCTGAAGGATCCCGTGCCGTACCAACCCTGGGCGGAGGAGTTGGTCAAAAAGCGCCGGGTCGAGCAGGGCTTAGATCCCAACGTTCACTGCATGCCGCGCGGCGCCATGCGCATCTGGACCGACGATTACTACAAACGCGTCTTCATGGTTCCGGGCCGCGTGATCATCTTGAGCGAGCGCAATATGGCCTACCGCCAGATCTTCACCGACGGCCGTCCCTTTCCGCAGGACCCCAATCCGACTTGGAACGGATATTCGGTCGGCCATTGGGAAGGCGACACGCTGGTGGTCGAAACCGTCGGGTACCGCGACGATCTTTGGCTCGATGCTATGGGCAAGCCGCTAACCGAGAAAGGCAAAACCATCGAGAGGATCCGAAGGCCCAATTACGGGAATCTCGAAGTCGAGATCACCATCGACGACCCCAAGGCGTACACCAAGCCCTGGACGGTGAAGATCCCTCAGCCTCTGGTGCTCGATAGCGAACTCATCGACTATTATTGCCTCGAGAACGAACGGGACTCCAAGCATATGCGCGAGCAGTCCCCGATCGGCAATCCGCAGTAGCCTGCCCTCGAGCCTTCGGTCGCGGCCGGTAACGGCGTGGGTGAGGCCGTTACTTGGCCGCTTCCGCATCCGCGGGCTCAATTGCAACGACCTTGATCCGCTTGGCCTTCTCTTCATAAGTCCCGGTCACCTTGACCGGTTTCGCCAGGAACTTCGCCGGCATCTTCTGGTCGCTGAGCTTTAGCACGTCACCGCCGGCGATCAGCGCATATTCGCCCGAGCCTTTGACGCACATCTTCACGCAGCTCTCATCCGACTGCATCTTCATCATCGAATGGGTTCTCCCGCAGAGCGTATCGGTGATTACGCCCGTAAACGTGGCGGGCTCGCCGGCCAGGAGAACGCCGGCCGATGCGAGTATCAAACAGGTTGTTTTCATGTCACTTTCCTTTTCTATAAGTCTTGTTCTTTGCCCTACTCAGAGGGCCTCAGCCGAAGCCGGATAAACATATTCGCGCCCATGGGGCGGTTGCCGTAATACGGCCGGATCGCCTCAGGCACCGAATAAATGCTCAGGTTTGCGCCTATGCCGGTCTCGACCGATCGGAATAGAGCGAGATCGCGCGTGTAACCGGCGGTGTACGCGCCGATCCGAAAGGTGCTGCCGTAGCGCACGCCGGGCCGGTAGCCGCCGTCCGGTTGGCCATCGAATTGGTCATCGAACAGTTCGTCCTTGTCCACAAGCTCTGCGCGGCCTGTGAGGAAGTTCCGGCGCGTCACAGGTAAGACGGTCTCAACCAGATAGGAATTCAGATTCCGAAACGTCGCCGTGTTGTGATTGCGTCCCCAGGCAAAGGTGGAAGCCCAACTCCCGCCCGTCCTGGCTTTGATGTACTGAAGCGACGCTGTCGTGCGTACCTGGTCGCCGGCTTCGAACACCTCGGGATGAGCGATCCTTCCGGCCGACACCTGCGCCGCCCAATGCTTCGTCGGAAAAAACCAGACGCGCGCGGCCCAGGAATTGATCGGACCCGTCTGAATGACCCACCGGTTCTCTCCCGGCTCGGATCCGTAGAAGCCGCTGGCCTCCACGCGCACCTTCTTATGTGAGATCCCCACCGTCACCACCTCGTCGGAGATGTGTGTCGCGTCCTGCCAGTGGTGGGAGATCGGTGCCTGCGGCAGTTCCAGTGCAGACGCCCTGTGAGGAAAGGCGACCGGCCCCAGCGCGGGGTCCCCGACCGGCGCGAAATATGCATCGACGATCGTATCTTCCCCAAGTTGGTAAGCGTAATGAAAACCCAGGCTCATGATCAAGTTGTGGGGGTGCTGTCCATCCACGATCGGCTTTCCGTACGCTGTCTCGCCGGTCTGAAACAGCAGCGGATAGCGTTCTCCCGTGACCGTTGCCGGCTCGAGGCTCAGCATCAGTTCCGCCTCGAACGCCCCGTGTACTCCGGCGCGATGCTCAAGCGAGCCCATCAGCCAGTTGGAAGAGTAGAACTTGTCGGCCCCGCGCGGTCCGGATTGCTGAGTATCGATGAGAAAGCCCTGCCCCATGAACATCGCGTTCCAAGCGCCGAAATGCGCCGTGATCATCGGCATCGGCCACGCCGCCGCGTTCTCCGACGTCCCCGAGGCCAAATTCATGAGAAGCATGCCTGGGGGCGTCATATCCACCATGTTCATGCCCGACCTTGCGTGTCCCGCGGCCGAACCGTCTTCGGAGGCACTGTCGGTTTGCGGCTCGCTCTGGGCAGCAATCGGCCCAGCCGCAAGCGCGGCGCTCAGAAAGGCAACGAGCAACCGCCGGCGCCTTCCGGCACGTATAACTGACGGGAAAAATTCCGGGTTCATCAAGTCTCGCTCGCGGCGCACCAAGGCGCGCCCACGATTCACCAAAGAGTAAGCAGGGAAAGTCGGGAGTTCGACGAAAGTCTCAGATTCTGAGGACGACCGAGGAGAGGGCGGCGGTTCCAGGCGGGCTTAAAGCGCCAGAGGCCGCAGTGTCCGGAATTGACGAAGGCGGTAACATACCCGGCGACTCGGCCGGCGCCTCCATCGCGGCGATGTCCACAAAGGACAGGGTCAGAGGGGCCTT
>JAFAWA010000209.1 GCA_019242155.1 Terriglobia bacterium
GGCCAGCTATCGCAAGGTGCTCCATGCCGCATTCCGCGGAGCGCAGGCCGACCGTTTGATGGTAGTTGGCATTCAGCCGCGCTGGCCGGAAACGGGCTATGGATATATCGAGTTCCCTCGCGGCACCAAAGCCGGAGGTAGCGAAGCAATAACCGTACGGAACTTTCACGAAAAGCCGCCGTTACTCAAGGCCAAGCGCTACTTGAGGGCCGGCCATTTCTACTGGAATTCGGGCATGTTCTTCTGGAAAGCGGAAGCGCTGCTCGAGGCGCTCCGCCAGCATTTGCCGCGCACGGCCACCATCCTGGCGGCGCTCCCGAAATTCGGCGGACGGAAATTCGCGGCGGCGCTCGATGAGGCCTATCGGTTATGTGAAAACATTTCGATCGATTTCGCCGTGATGGAGAAGGCCGGCAACGTGAGCGGCATTCCCGCCGTCGATTTCGGCTGGAGCGATGTGGGTAGCTGGAACGCGGTTTACGAACTGCTGCCCAGGGACGGTTCCGGCAACGCGGTCGCCTTCGAATCCATTTGCCTCGACGCCGAAGGTAACTTCGTGGATGCGCGAGGCAAACTGGTGGCCCTGGTAGGGGTAAATAACCTGATCGTGGTGGACACCCCCGACGCGCTCCTGATTGCCGACCGGGCCCGCGCGCAGCAGGTCGGCGAGGTGGTGAAGGAGCTCGAAAAACAGCAGAGGCACGATCTGTTGTAGCGCATCTCCGGCGCGGTTCTGGGATAATCGTCCATACGAAAGCCTACGGATACTACTATGGGCTCCACGCCAGGGGAAGTTACGGGCCTGTTACGCCGCTCGGCAGCGGGAGACCGCGAGGCTGAATCCCGGCTGTTCTCTCTTCTCTACGACGACCTGCATCGGGTCGCAGTGCATTGCATGCAGGGCGAGAGCGCGGACGCTACCTTACAGCCGACTGCCCTGGTAGGCGAGGCATATATACGGCTGGCCGGCAATGATGGAGCGGGTTGGGCGGATCGGACCCATTTCCTTTCGGTTGCGACTTCCGTAATGCGCCATGTTCTGGTGGATTACGCCCGGCAGAGGCTCGCGAAGAAGCGCGGGTCCGGCACCCGGCCGGCAGAACTCGACGAGCAGCTTGCCGCCATCGCAAGCAACCCCGACCAGATCCTATACGTGCATGAAGCTCTAGAGCGGCTCGCGAAGCTCGATCCCCGGCAGGCTCGCATTGCGGAGCTGCGGTATTTCGGCGGACTCGATATCGGCGAGACCGCCGCCGTCCTTGGTATTTCCCCCCGTACGGTAAAGCGAGAGTGGACGATTGCCCGCGCGTGGCTCCGGGGCGAGCTAGCTTCGAGAGCGCGATGACCCCCGACCAGTGGCGGCGGGTGAAAGACCTCTTCGCGGCGGCCCTCCACATCCCGGAAGAGCGGCGGCCGGCTTTTCTCGAAGACACCTGCGACGACGATGCCGAAATCCGGTCGGAGGTGGAAAAGCTCCTTTGGGAACAGGAGCAGAATAGCGAATTCCTAGAGACCATCGAGCTGCATCAGCGGCGGAAGTTGATGCGGCTTGAGTGGCATTCGTTTGCGCCCGGACAGATGGTCGCGGGCCGGTACCGCATCGAGCGCTTCATCCGCGCAGGCGGCATGGGCGAAGTGTACGAAGCGTTCGATACGATGCTTAACCAGCGCGTCGCGCTCAAGACGGTGCTGGCCGAAATGGCAGGCTCCACCCGGAACCTGGAGCGCTTTAAACAGGAGATCGCCCTAGCTCGCGAGGTAACTCATCCCAACGTGTGCCGCGTGTTCGACGTGGCGCAGCACCGCGACGCCGAAAGCGGCGCGGAAATGCTGCTGCTGACCATGGAATTCCTGCCCGGCAGCACGCTCGCCGAACGCATTAAGGCGCAAGGGCGGTTGACGCCCGCCGAGGCCTTACCGCTGATCCGCCAGATGGCGGAAGCCTTGGCCGCCGCTCATGACCGCGGCATCGTACACTGCGACTTCAAGCCCGGAAACGTGATTCTGACTTCAGCCGGGAGTGCGGAACGCGCGGTGGTGACGGACTTCGGTCTGGCGCTGCGAGTATCTTTACGTCCTGGGGAGCAAACTTCCAGCGCCACGGCGGTGGGAACGCCGCCCTATATGGCGCCGGAGCAGTTCCGAAACGGCGGAACGGTCGGAACGGCCACGGATATTTACGCTTTCGGGATCACGCTATACGAGATGATGACCGGCAAGCGGCCGTTTGTGGGAGGCTCGGTGGAGGCCGAAGCCTTCGAGCGTTTGCACCACCGGCCGGAGGCTCCGCGCGCTTTGGCGCCGAATCTCCCCGCTGCGTGGGAGGCCGCGATTCTCCGCTGCCTTGAGAACGAACCGGAGAAACGGTATGCGGCCGCGCGGGACATCCTGCGGGATCTGGATCCTCCTGCAAAAGACCGCCGGCGCTGGTTTCCGTGGGCCGCTGCCGCCGTGCTCCTATTGCTGGCGGCCGCGGCGTTGTGGTTTGCCGGGCCCTGGCGCGCGAGCCGTGGCGGAGCACACCTGGCGGTGCTGCCCTTGACTGCGATAGGCAGCGATCCCGCGCTCCAGGCCTTTTCCGACGGCCTCACCGAAACACTGACCGGGCGCATCTCCGAGTTTCAGCAGTTCGAAAAACACGTGTGGGTGGTGCCTGCCTCCGAGGTGCGTAGCGCGAAGATCACGAGTGCCGCCGCTTGCCGGCGCGCTTTTGGAGTGAACCTGGTGATCACCGGCAGCCTTCAGGAGAGAGGCGGCATCCTGCGCGTGGCCCTGAACCTGGTAGATGCCGGCTCGTTACGCCAGGTCGCTTCCAGGTCCATCGAACTGCCGGCCTCGCAGGTGGCGCAGTTGGAGGACACCATTACGGCCGAGAGCGCGGAGGTGTTGCGGATCACACTCAGTCCCGAAGCGCGCCGCCGGTTTCAGAATGAGATGACCCAAAATCCCAGCGCTTTCCGCCTATATGAACAGGGTATGGGTTATCTCCGCCGTTTCGGGCGTGAAAACCTGGACCAGGCGATCACCGGGTTCCATGGCGCGATCGAGCTTGATGGCAACTACGCGATCGCCTACGCGCGTTTGGGAGAGGCCTACCAGCGCCGGTACGCCTCCTTCACCCAAAATCCCGCCGACGCCGCCTTGGCGCGAAATAGCGTAACGCGGGCGGCGGCGATTGCTCCGGACTCAAGCACTGTGCAACTGGCGTTGGGCCTGGTCGAAACGGGCTCCGGCGACTACCGCCTGGCCACCGAATCCTACAAGCGAGCTCTGCGGACCGACCCTACGAATGGAGAAGCACTGGTCGGTCTGGCGCGGGTATACGAACGCCTCGGTCAGCAGGCCCTCGCAGAGGCGGCATATAAGCAGGCGATCGCCGCTCACCCCGATTTCTGGCTGCCGTACAACCAAGCAGGTGTCTTCTATTTGCGGGTTGGGCAACTCGAGCAGGCCGAGCGCATGTTCGCTATGGTGGCCGCGCTGATTCCGGATAATGTCCTGGGGTTCGAAAATCAGGCCGCTCTGGATCTGATCCTGGCACGCTACGATCAGGCGGAAAAGGCGCTTCAACATGTAATTGCGATTTCGCCTTCTGCTCCGGCTTATTCCAATCTGGGAATGACGGAGTTTCAACAGCGCCGCTACAGTTCGGCCGTTCCGTGGTTCGAGAAGGCGGTCGAACTACGTCCCAATGATGATCGCTTGTGGCGCAATCTGGGAGATGCGTATAGTAAAGTCTCCACCATGGCGGCGAAAGCCGCGGATGCGTATCAGCATGCAATCGCGCTTGCGCGCAAACGGAGCGAACTGAATCCGGCGAGCGCCGATGCGTGGACCGCTCTGGCACTCTACTATTCCAAGGTAGGCGACCGACGGCAAGCGATCTTAAGTATTCAGGAATCGAAAAAGACGGCGCGAAGCTCCGACCTGGAGTTGCGCCTGGCCGAGGCTTACGAGATTCTGGGGGACCGTGAGCGTGCGCTCGAATCCTTGGGCGCCGCCATTGCGAATGGACTGAAGGCGAAACAGGTTGAAGAGGATCAGGATCTCGATCGGCTCAGGCAAGACGCCCGCTACCGTCAACTGCAACCCAAGACCCAAATGAAACCTGTAGAGGAGACCCGCTAATGCGAATCAGAATCAACGTTGACCGCCCGGCCGCGCCGGGTACGCACCGACTTCGCTATTCAGAGGACCGGGACCCACCGGGTGCCCTGGCAGTGAATGCACCGCAGGCGCATCCTGGAGATTTCAGTCACCGTTTCCCGAAAAATGCCAACATCGCCTGGGTGCCGGTTACGGCCGGCCATACCGTAACTATAGACTTTGGAGTGTCTACTGCCGCGCAGTGTCCTTTCAAGTGGACCAGCGGGCAGTGGAGTCCGCCGGGGCAAGCCACCTTTCCCAACGCAAACGGGAATGCGGTTTTGAACGATGGCTGGACGTCTCGCGCGAGCGGCATCAAATACAGCGTTACCCTGAGCGACACCTCGGGGCCGATCACCGACGATCCCGAAGTGATTATCGAGGATGACGGCGGGTAGGCGCGGAACCTCAGCGCGCTGGTTCGTTGCCCGGCGCCGGTTCCATACGCATCAGCGCGCCCTCGTTCTCCGCCGTTAACAGATACAGAAATCCGTCAGGGCCCTGGCGCACGTCGCGAATCCGTTGTTGCAGTTCGCGCAACATCGACTCCCGATGGAGTTCTTCCCACTTCTCATTGAAGTCGATACGCTCCAAGTGCCCGGAGCGCGGAACCTCTCCCTGACGCATGCCGCCCACGAACGCATTGTTTTTCCAGTTCGGGAATTTGTCGCCGGTATAGAACGTCAGTCCCGAAATGGCGATCGCCGGGACCCAGAAAACCAGCGGCTGCTCCATGCCCTCTTGCCACGGTTTCTCTGAAACGCGCGGCCCCAAATAGAAGCGGCCGAAGCTCACGACCGGCCATCCGTAGTTCTTTCCGGCTTGCAGGATGTTTATCTCGTCACCGCCGTTTGGTCCGTCTTCGCATTCCCAAATGGCTCCCGTATCGGGTTGCACCGCCAATCCCAAAGCGTTGCGATGGCCCACGGTGTAAATCTCGGGGCGATAACCGGGGCGGTTGATAAAGGGGTTGTCAGGGGGCACGGTGCCGTCGTCACGCAGGCGCAGCACTTTGCCGGCAAGATCATTGGGGTCCTGCGCACGGTAGGCGGCCGGGGGGTCTCCGGTACCGACCGTCATATACAACATGCCGTCTCTACCGAAGACGATCCGGGAAGCATTGCCGGTCTGCGTAGCCGAAAAGAGGTCGCGAACCTCCGTCAGGCCGTCTCCGTCCCAACGCCCGCGCGCGAGCGTAATGACTCCGGCGCCGGTGCCGCCCGCCGGCGGCTTGTGGTACGTGAAGTAAATCAGCTTGTTCTGGCTGAAACGTGGATCGAGAGCGAGATCCATCAAGCCGCCGAGACCTTGGCCTTGCACTGCCGGCACGCCTTTCACGGGAGCGGCCTGCAGCACCCCGTTGCGCACGATTCGCAGGCGGCCGGGCCGTTCCGTCACGAGAATGCTGCCGTCCGGCAGAAATGCCATGCTCCAAGGCTGGTTCAGTCCCTTAGTGACAAACAGCCGTACCTGGTGCTGTATACCCGTGTCGAGGGTGATCGGCCCATCTGCAAGGGGCGGCGAGGGCCAGATGATCGGCGGGGGTGAAGTCCGCGGCTGCTTTTGCGGTGCGGCAGACTGCTGCGCGTTTAGGGCGAGCGCCACAAACATGACGCTCACAGTAAAAGCTGCCCAAGTCTGAGGGCGTTCGATTTTCATTTGAGGGCCTTTCCGTGCCGCATATTATATTCCACCGGAAACCTCGGTTTGTGCGATGTTCTACAATCTTCAAAACGGTACGCCACATGCATATTCCAGTCAAACGTGGAGGACACATGAATCGCACTCTTGCTCCCACTCTAATCCCGGCGCTGCTGTGCGCACTCCCAATGGTTGGCCAGGACAGAACCACAAAATCGGAATCGGTGCCTTTGTACCGGGTTACGGTAGTCGAGCGCAGTGTAGAGGCGGTCAATTACCAGTACCGGTCCGGCCCCACAGAGATCGACTTTCGCGGAACAGTTTTGCTCGCCGATGCGAAAGGGCGTGCAACTGTGGAGTCGCGGCGCGGCCGCACAGAGATCGACGCCAAGTTCGAGCGCATCGTAGCGCCCAGCAGATTCGGCCGCGAGTATCTGACCTATGTTCTTTGGGCGATCAGTCCGGATGGTGCGCCGCACAATTTGGGAGAGGTGGTCGCCGACTCGTCGGATCACTCGCATCTGACCGTAACTACCGATTTACAGGTATTCGGCTTGATCGTTACAGCCGAACCGTACTCTTCGGTGCGGCAACCGAGCGACGTAGTGGCGCTAGAGAATCGCGTGCGGCCCGACACCATAGGACGGACGCAGCCCATACAGGCGAAATTCGAACTTCTGCCGCGCGGGCAATATACGTATCAGGTGCAGGACAGCCTGGCAGCCGCGGTAAATAACGCTCCCAAAGTTTCGATGAGCCAGTACGAAGCGTTGCTTGAGCTGTATCAGGCGCAGAACGCTTTAGGAGTGGCGCGTGCCGCTAACGCAGAGAAGTACGCTCCGAATACTCTGGCCAAAGCGCAGCAGGCGTATGATGAAGCGCAAAGGCTTCAAGCGAGCAAATCCGACTACAAGTTCGTCGTACAAAATGCCCGCGCCGCTGCTGAGACCGCCGAAGATGCGCGTGTAATCTCGGAACGCCGCGCGCGCGATGAGCAGTTGGTCAATGCGCAGGCTGAGGTGGCACAGGCGCAACAGGCGAAGGCGCAAGCCGAAGCCGCCGCCGAGCAGGCCCGGGCCGAGGCGCAGGCAGCTAAAGAACAGGCCGCAGCGGAGCGCGCGGCGCGCGAACGTGTGGAAGCGCAGGCCAGCGCAGCGCGGCAACAGGCCCCACAGGTCCAGGCGGAGCGCGTCCAGCCTGCGGTGATCGCCCGTGTTTCGCCGCCGGCCGCCTCACAGGCGCAGACGCAGCAGGCCGCGCGCATCCAATTACTGGAGCGTTTGAACGGCGTGCTCACGACGCGCGATACCCCGCGCGGGCTTGTGGTCACGATAACGGATGATCAGTTCAGCGGCGGAGCGCTGCAGCCCGGCACTCGATCGCTGCTCGCGCGATTGGCGCCGGTTCTGGCATCTCAACCCGGCCTGCACATTGCTGTCGAGGCCTATTCCGACGGCGCCGAAGTGCAAACAGAGGACCGCGCCGCTGCCGTACGCGCAGCGCTGTTAGCCCAAGGCTTACCGGGAAATTCGGTTTCGAGCCAGGGATTGGGGGACACGCGCCCGCTTGCCTCCAATGCCACCGAGCGTGGACGTATTGAGAACCGGCGAGTGGAAATTGTAATCTCGGGCGATGCGATCGGTACGCTCCCGTTCTGGGACCGAACTTACAGCGTGGAGCCGGTGAGATAGCGCCGGTTTCGGTAGGCGCCTGTGCGGGTCTGCACCGGTCAGATGCGCCCGCTGTAGGCCAAGCCATGTGGGCCATTCCTAGGATTCTTTCGGATTCAAAAGGTTGTATACTTTTGACCGGACGGACAGCCGAGTTGGATTACGCAATTTTCTTTCTTAGGAGAGACTCATGGCTATGAAGAGACCGAATCGCCGCGGATTCCTGAAAGGTGGTGTCGCGTTGGCCGGTCTGGCCACAGAAGGCGGACAACTGTTGCATGGCCAGACGCAAGGGATGCCGCCGAAGAAAATCGACGAGCTAATCGCCTATGGCGAACGCTCGCACTTCGTCACTTCGATCCGCGTACCGGTGGCGGAGAGACATTCACCGGATGAGTTCGGCCTCACCTTTCATGTCTTGACTCCGCTTCAGGATTCGTTCGGGATTATCACACCGTCGTCACTGCACTACACGGCGACCCACCGCGGCGCTTTCGTACCGGATATCGACCCTCGCGAGCATCGGCTCATGATCCATGGCATGGTGGACCGGCCGCTCGTTTTTAGCGTGGAGGACCTCAAGCGCCTGCCTTACCTTTCCCGCATTCATTTCATCGAGTGTCTCGGCAACCGCGCCCGCCCCAGTCACAAAACGGTTCAAGAGACTCACGGTTTGACAAGTTGCGCGGAATGGACGGGCGTGCCGCTCTCGCTGCTGCTCAAAGAGGCCGGCGTGCAAAACGCGGCGTCCTGGATTGTGGCCGAAGGCGCCGAGGAGGTCAAAGGCGCTTCCAGTATTCCCCTTGCCAAGGCCATGGACGACTGCCTGGTGTGCTATGCGATGAACGGCGAGCCGATCCGTCCCCAGCAGGGCTTCCCGCTGCGGCTGATCGTTCCGGGCTTCGAAGGGATTTACCAGATAAAGTACCTCAGGCGAATCAAACTCGTCGATCGTTATTACATGACTTACGACGACTACGGCCATATCAATCCCGATCCAAAAGTCGCCGCGCTCACGCACCAGATCGGGCCCAAGTCCGTCATCACCTTCCCTTCGGGCGGGCAGCAGTTGTCCGGCGCGGGCTTTTACGAAATCTCGGGCCTGGCATGGTCCGGCGGGGGCGCTGTCCGAAGAGTAGAGGTGTCCACGGACGGCGGCAATACTTGGAAGAATGCCGACCTGCGGTCTCCGGCATTTCCCATGGCGCACACCCGATTCGGTTTGAATTGGAACTGGGACGGGAAAGAGTGTGTGCTGATGTCCCGTTGCGTAGATGAGTTGGGCACGGCGCAACCCACAAGAGCGGAGATTGCGAAATATTGGAACAAACCTCTGGACGAGAATCTCCGCATTCCGGGAGCAGACAACAGCGTTCAACCGTGGAGAGTCGCAAGCGACGGGAGCATTCACAATGGGCTTTCCTAGGCTGTTGCGGATCCTCGCGATCTGTGCAGTTTCCCAGGCCGCCTGGACGCAGTCGCCCACCTACGGCCTGGGAAAAACTCCGGCCCCGGAAGAGGTCCGCAAGTGGGATATCGCAATCAGCCCCACAGGCAAAGAGCTTCCGGCGGGCCAAGGGACGGCGAAGGAAGGTGCAACCCTCTATGTGCGGAAAGGGTGCGCGGGGTGCCACGGAGCGACCGGCTCAGGAGCCCATGCGCCCACGTTGATCAGCAGAAAAGGCGTAAAGCCCGACCCATCCGCGTTTTGTCTTGCGCCTTGCGTCAACGATGCAAACACCATGAGTCTGCACTCCCCGTTCGCGACCACGATATGGGATTACATCAATCGCGGCATGCCTTTGGGAAAGGAGGGGACGCTCGCTCCAAACGAAGTGTACGCCCTCACCGCGTTCCTCCTCTACAAAAACGGCGTTATCGGGGAAGACGAAGTAATGGACGCTCAAAGTTTGCCGAAGGTCAAGATGCCGAATCGCGAGGGATTCGCTCTTCCTCCCGAGTGGAAGCATGGCGAGCCCAGGCTTCAGGGCTACCCATAAAAATGTCTGAATCACTTCTACCGCGCCGGATCGTCGCATAGAATTGATTCATGCTTTCTCACAAACTGCGCTTCCCCGCATGGGGTCTTGTACTGCTTGCAGCCGCTGCCCTGCCGGCGTCCGCACAGATCGACATCAAGGCCAAGGTCTTGAAGCATCTGCAGACCTCGCGCGATTTTACCCTGAAGGTCGCGGACCAAATGCCGGAGACCACCTACGATTTTAAGCTCACTCCGGCACAAATGAGCTTTGCGCAGCAGATGGTCCATCTGTCGCAAGCGCTCGAAGTCTTTTGGTCTCCCTTTTTCGGTGGTACTCCGGCATTCGCCAAGCCGGCCTCCACGAGCAAAACCGACGTGATCGCATTCATGAAGAAGTCTTTCGACACCGCGATCGAACGGATCTCCAAGCTTACGCCCGAACAACTGGCGAAATCGTATCAGAGCGGCGAAGGTAACATGACGGGACTGGAACTGCTGATGGGCATGATGGACCACACCACGCATCATCGCGCTTCGGCTGAGATGTATCTTCGCGCCAAGGGCATTACGCCTGCCGAGTACGAGTTTTAGCCATCTGCCGTCAGCGCGAAAAGATCCTAGCCATGAACGGAATCCATGATATGGGCGGCATGCACGGCATGGGCCCCATCGCGCGCGAAGACAAGGAACCGGTATTTCACCAGCCGTGGGAAGGCCGTGTATTCGCAATCACCAGGGCTACAGGAGCTTGGCGCAAGTGGAACATTGACGCGAGCCGTCACGCGATCGAAGTTCTTCCGCCCGCGGATTATCTGCGGATGAGCTATTACGAGAAATGGTTTGCGCGGACGCTCGAACTGTTAGTGGCGCACGGTCTGGCTACGCGGGACGAGATCGCAAGCGGTAAGCCCGCGGCGGGATCGCCGAAACCCACGCCCCCTCTGAGTGCCGCTGACGTGCCTGCGATGGTGGCGCGCGCCGGTAACTATTTGCGTCCGGATGCAACGGCCGAGGCGCGTTTCCGGGCCGGGCAGCATGTCCGTGCGCGCAACATAAATCCGGAGGGCCACACGCGCCTGCCGCGCTATGTCCGCGGCAAGGAGGGCATGGTGGTTCGCCATCACGGCATTTTCGTTTTTCCGGATACCAACGCGCATTTTCTGGGGGAGCAGCCCCAGCACCTCTACTCAGTGCGTTTTGCCGCGCGGGCTTTGTGGGGCGAAGCCGCCTCGCCGCGCGACTCCGTTCACCTGGATTTATGGGACAGCTATCTGGAACCCGCCGACGGTTCGGCGACCTCGGGCGTTGAGGGCGCTGCTAGGCCGTAGCGGGGCCGCCGCGCGCGTCAAGCGCCCATCTTGCCGGCCAAATCCAACATGCTTTCGGACACCACGTCAAAATCTCCAGGTTTCGCGCTGTCCGCCTGCCGCCTCGGACCGTACTCGTGGGGCCTGTGGATGAAAGCGGTCCGCAATCCAAAGCCACGAGCCGCATTCAGGTCGGCGGAATGCGCCGCGCACATGGCCACCTCTTTGGGTTTCAGGCCGAGCAGGCTAACGGACGTCAGGTAAGCTTCGCGGTCCGGCTTGTAGTGCCTCGCCAATTCCGCTCCCAGAATCAGATCCCAAGGCAATCCCGAATGCTTGGCCATGTCGTTAAGCAAAGCCACATTGCCGTTGGAGCAGGGCGCGATGGTGTATCTCTTCTTGAGTCGTGTGAGACCGGGAACCGAGTCCGGCCACGGCTTCAGGCGGTGCCACACGCGGTTCCAGTTTTCCTTCTCTTCTTCGGATAGCCCCTCGATCCGGAACTCTTTAAGCAACTGTTCCAGAAGCATTCGATGAAGCCCGTCCAGATTCGTCCATGGAAGTTCACCGCGGCGAACCTTGTCCATGGCCGGTTGATAGCCCGCTCTCCAACGGTCGGCGAACATCGCCCAGTCGATGTCGAGGCCTTTTGCCTTGCCCCAGGCGGTTCCCTCTGCGGCGATGGAGCCTCGCCAATCGACTACCGTCCCGAACGTATCGAAGATGAGCGCCTTAACGCCGTCCATCGCCCCTCCGCCCTGTGCCAGCAAGGATACGGTTGTAGCGCCTAGACCGACCGACGTCAAAAACTCGCGGCGAATCATGTTGTGCTCCTGGCCGCTCATTATAACGGCTGCGGTGAATGCCGGCGCCTCGGCCTGTGACCGGTGACTTCACTGCACAGGCGCTTACCGGCAGCCCCCGGAAGCAGACATTTTCACTTGGCGTTGACGCTGTCGCAAACCTCACGATAAATCTCCAATACCTCGCGGGCCGTGCGCTCCCAACTGAAGCGGCTTGCCTGTTCCCGGCCGCAACGGATGAGATTGACTCGCAGTTCCTCATCGAGCAGCACGTCTT
>JAFAWA010000319.1 GCA_019242155.1 Terriglobia bacterium
CGCCCGTAACGAAGCGGCGCATCGGATTCTTCATTGACGACGATTAGCGCGAAGGCAGGCCGGACCGACCGGCGGCAAGTACACCCGGATTTGCGTAGTGTCCCACGATAATCCAAAGTTCCGGATTCCTGCGACTGTCAGGATGCGGCGCGGGCGACGGTAAGGGCAACGAGAACGATGATGCCGAGTAATCTTGACATTAGGATTCCTGGCGTTAGTTAGCGCGCTTACTCGTGAGGGAACAAAGCCGTTAGGCCGGGCCGTTTGCGGGCGGGCGAAGCGCATTAGGCAGTTCGACGCGGGAGAGACAAAAGAAACTTGCAGGTAAGGCTCACAGCGAAAAGGTTGATAGCAATAAGCAGAGAGTGCCGCGCGAACGCGTTTACGAGTATGTCTATATTCGCGTTGATATCGAACAATCGCTCGATTATCCATCCGGTCGAAGCCGCGCCCGCAAAAATCGCTCCGCCGATTCGCAGCACCGGATAGGCGCGGGTTCTGCTCATCAGCATCAGTGATGGCAGGATGGCGGCAACCACCAGCATCTGCATTGTCTCAATGCCGAGATTGAAAGCAAATATCCCGGCGAGGCGCTCCCAGCGCCCCAAGCCCAGCCGGTCCAGCGTAGCCGCGAACGCCAGGCCGTGGATGAGACCGAAAAACGCCGCGATCAAGGCTTCCCTACCGGGAAAAATGGGACGAAACGCATGAACCGCCGAAACAAAAATCGATACGGCGATCAGCACTTCCACCGGTCGGGCGGGAACGCTTACGACACCGAAGGCAGCCAGCGAAAGGGTGATCGAATGACCAACGGTGAAAGCCGTCACGATACCGAGAATGCGCAACAGGCTTTGGCGTGCGCTGACGGGCGATCCCCAGCGGCCCCCTGCGACAAGAAGGGGCGCGAGAAGCAGCAACACCAGCAGAAAGAGAAGGTGGTCCGTCCCTTCCGCGATATGGCGCATGCCTAAGCGGAAGAGACTGGCGACCTGCCCGCCGTTTAACCATACCCGAAACGTGTTCCAAGGCGCGAGTTGAGACGCGCGGGCGGGTTCCACCTGTTCATAGTCCAGTTCGTAGAGCGACTGCCGCTCGTTGCGTTTCTGTGCCACGATGCGCACGCTGCGGTCCTGCGGGATGAGCACGTTCATGAGATAGACCGACGTGGCGCTCTGGTGGTGATTAGCGACAATCAGGCTTCGGTCAAGGCCGCCGGAAGGTAGATCGATGGCATATTCAATATGGATTTTTCCAAGTCCGTCCCGCAACTGCGGGGCCTGCGGGAAACTCCAGGAGATGAGCCTTGGCGTCGCGTGTTTGCCGTCTATCGTAACGGTCAGGTCATTGAGCACGCGCTGCGCATAGGCTTGCTCCTCCGCATCCGAAAAAGCCCCGTCGCCGTTGGCGTCAATGCCAGCGATGACGGAAGGCGAGACCTGGATGCCGGGTATGAGACGCATCGAGGCCTGAACGCGATCTTGCCCGAGAGAGAAGATAGTGGCTTGCAGATACTCATCAATTCGGTGTGCAAACCCCGCCTTGCTCAACAGCAACATAACCGCGGCGATGATGAGGGCGGATCTTCTCATTGCTTCAGCAGCGCGCTCCCATAGTCGTTGGTGGGGTCGCGATACATGGTGTGCACGTGGTTGCCAGGCTCATCGCGCTGCGGCGCGTATTCGATGACAAGATGGGGACCCTGGATGCGGTAATAGGCGGTGATGTTCGTTCCGGCCTCGCCGATAACAGGTCCGCTCCACGCAAACCAGGTGTCATCGAGTTCCTTGCTTATCTCCGCCAAGCGGGGGGCTGCCGACTGTCGTTCAGGATTCCGGCCCATTCGGCGATCAGGTCCAGCAGCATCGCCTTCTGCTTGTCGTTCATCGCCGACACCTTCAGTCCTTCCGGGGCGATCTTCTTGCCGTCCTCGCCGGGACCTAGCACAAGGTCAGGCACCTGGTAGGTGAGAACCGCCTGCTTACGCTGTTTTTCATCGAGCGACTGCAGGAGGCCCAACGCCTTGTCGCTTTCCCGTCCAAGAGGACGAATGGTTTTGCCGTTCAGCTGGAACAAGGCAGGTTGCGCGCCCGTCAGGGTCGGCGTGATGACGCCGCTGCTCCCGGCAAAGGTGACATTGAGCGCCAGATGATGCCCGCCGAACTGCAGCATCCATGGGCGGCTCGTTGAGGGTATGCCGAGAAACGAGATGTAATACAGGCTGCTTCCGAACAAATCTCCACCACCATCGCCGGGACCCCTTCCTCCGGGACCGCCGGGGCCGCGTCCTCCGGGCGGCGGACCGTTCTGGCCGCCAAAGGGAGGACCGCCGGGACCACGGGCGCCGCGCCCGACAGGTCCGCGCTTGGAGCCGTTTGCCTTAAAATCGTCGTCGGCTTGCCGGATTTCGTTCACTTTCTCCATCCCCATGGGGCTCAGGACTATGCTCATGAGCTCCAGCGCAGCCGCCTGCTGCGGTTCGGTCATCTGTTTCAAATTGATGCCGCCCCGAGGCACCACGCCGGTCGGGAAATTGGACCATCGCGCCCGTTGCTCGTTGTCGTCGAAGGCGTACAGTACCTGTTTTCGCTGATCGGCGTCGAGCGTCGCGAGAAAGGCATTGGCTGCATCGACAATGCGGGCCGTTGTTGCGGCTTGCTGCGCTGGCACGCCGAACGGCAATAGGAAGGCGATTACCGGGAGGAGATAGAAGAGCTTTTTCATTGCGCACCTGTAAACTTCACGCCGTAGTCATTGGCGGGATCGCGATAGATCGTGTGGACGTGCATGGTCGAATCGCCGCCGCCTTGTGGCGAGAACTCGATGACCACGTTGGGGCCTTGAATGCGGTAATAAGCGCTTCCGTTCTTGCCGGGTTCATGCGTCGTGGGTCCGCTCCATGCGAAGTAGGTATCGGCAAGTCCGGCCTTACATCGCCACGGAAAAGTACGCGCCCAAACCGGCGATCATCAGAACCGGGACCCAGGGGAAAACCTTGGTTTTGTTCATGCTAACTTTCATCTGCCGGAAGTCCCGCCCTTCGTCCAGAAGATTAATTGCTCTTCCCGTATTATTGGTTCCCTACTTTGTAGAACGACGATGCTCGCGGACCGGCGGGTACATCAAGGATTGTCAAGGCTGGCGGGTCGGGTTCGAAAGCTCAGCACGGTTATCATGCTGCATATCCCTTGCGCTCCTTAAGTGATGGAACTCACCGAGGGTGTAGAAATAATGTTGCTCAAGCCGTGTCGGCTCGTGAGACCCATTAACTTCGAACTCGCTGTTAAAAGGCGGCAGCAGCGCCGGACAGTTTAAGCCGTCTGGCGGCCGAATTAACTCAGTTCGCGGTCCGCATCAGATCCATGTAGTTTCACCAACTTGTTGTAGAGTCCCAAAATTAAGAAGGTTGGTGCCCAGTGCCCGATGAAATTGGCTTTCTTTTCGTCGCCCATAGCAAACATCACTAGGGACACACCGATAGAGCCGAGCGCCGCCCAGAGAAATGTATCGGACGGTAATTTGGAAGTTTGCTGCTCGATAGTACGCGCGATTGGTCCTTCGCGCTGGAGGGCATTTGGTGCAGTCTTTTGCTCGCGATCGAGAATATCTTTCATTGTCAAGCTCCTTAAGGATGCCGATATTCAAACTGTTCTGAAGGGTTGCAAGCACAAGGCCCTTGTTACAGAAGACCTATTTCGGCGAAATAATCGTTAGCCCCTGTTTCGACCCATTTGCACAGGGTGACGAGCTCAGCCTCAGTCTCGGCGTCGCTTGGTTATGAGGCTGCTGACGCCGGCGATACCCTGGGCATGAACAATCTGGGCTGGATGTACGAGAACGGGCGCGGGGGCGTGCCGAAGGACGATGCTCAGGCCGTGAGCTGGTATCGTAAGTCCGCGGACGCCGGCAATACGCGCGCATGACCCAACTAGGCGTCATGTATATGGACGGGCGTGGGGTACCGAAGGACGATGCTCAGGCCGTGAGCTGGTATCGCAAAGCCGCCGAGGCCGGTGATGAATTTGCTGCTGAAATATTGAATTCATTGACCAAATAAACAACGTTTGTAACACTCGACAAAATGAGCCCTTTTGTCGAGAGTTTGCGCGAAATGCCTCACTGGCGGGCATTGTCGGGCCGTTAAACAGTTGTGATGGAGAACTGTTCAAATCGCGATAAGGAAGTTGCCCGGGTGCGGACGCATAGCCCGCCAATCCGTACACGGGTGTGTACTGTCTCAGGCTACCGCTTTGCCGTGTAATGAAACGGAAGGGAGAGTAAAATTCACTAAGCCCTATGTCCGAAACGAAACCTCCGTCTGCGTCTCAACTTAGAAAGCCCCTAAAAGAGGCCCTCATAAAGTTATAAAGACCAGTGAAGGCCGACTACACGTGGGGCGCATCGGAGGCATGGTGTACCTCCTTGCCGTAATGGTGGTATGCAACCGTTTCTTATGTGGGAGCCTGCATGCTTTATGCGAACAATGTTCATTGCAGGTTGGTGGATACTTTTCTGCCCGAAGCAGCCTCTCCGCACGCTGTCGCAAAAGGCCGGTCCCCTTGGAATTATCGGCGTTTTTCTGTTTGTGTCCGGCATCGTAGGGCAATTTTATTTCAGCTGGCATCATTGAAATCAGACTGTTAGTTTCTACCAAGTGACGGATTGCCCGTAGCGAGGAAATGTGCGAGGCAATATGAGCAGTGATGATTGGAGTTGGCGATCTTTAGCTCACCGTTGGTCAGGCCTTCCGATTGGTTGCGCAATCTACGATGTAGTGCGCTATTGGCGAGGAAGCAAGCCGGACAAGGGCTACTCCCCGAGTTTTTTCGCGCCCCACCAGGCAAGACCACCGAGCGCACCTAGCACGATGAGTACGGGCGCGGCAGCGACAGCGGCAACGCCAGCGATCATGGCGGTTTGTGCGACACCGGCTGCCCCTAATCCGGCGCCTATAGCGGCATGTTCCAGCGGGCCTGATTTATCTTGATTGTCGTCCATGGCGGTTTCTCCTTTCACTGTCCTAAGGCTATGTAGAGCGTCTGCGCTCCGGCTATTCCGTTGAGCGTAAAGGTGAGGGGTTGATTACCGGAAGGGGCGGCGGGCACCGTCACATTGAACTGGTAAAGGCCGGTAAAGCTCGGAGCCAGTCCATCGTAAGGCGTCGCGGCCGGTACGCCTCCTATTTCCATCAGAAGCGGCAG
This sequence comes from Terriglobia bacterium, assembly GCA_019242155.1. GTDB lineage: Bacteria > Acidobacteriota > Terriglobia > Bryobacterales > Bryobacteraceae > PSRJ01. The sequence continues at coordinate 5,202 of JAFAWA010000319.1, forward strand.
GGAAAGCGTGTTGAGCGCCCCCGCCAGCTGCCCGGCCGGTATAGACGGTGTTACGGGTCCAAATCCCACGCCGTAGAACGTGATGGTTTCACCGGGCTGCGCGGGACGTGAGTTAAGGCCCGCGATAGCACCCACGGGCAGGATAAAGGTTCCGTCGGTGTGGAAAGCCACGGCATACTGCAGCCCGCCGACCTTGAATTGCGGAGTAGCGAGAAGGCCGGGTTCGGCGGCATTCACCATAATGCCGTAAGCGGCGCTCGCGCCGACGCCGGTGGTGACTATGATCTGCTGCTGACCCCTGGGAACAGTGGAAGGCACCAGCGCGTTGACCTGTCCAGGGCTGATGTAGGAGATAAAGGCCGACTGGCCGCCTACCGTAACCGTGGTGCCGTCCAGGCTGGTCGGCGCGTTATTGCCGTTGAAATCAGCGCTTGTCCAGCCGCGTGTGTCGGCCGCAAGGCTGCTGCCGTAAATCTCAATCCAGGAACCCGGCGAAATGGAGGCAAAGCCCCCGAAGCCGCTTGCGCTGATGACGCCGCCGGAGCTGATCGACGGGGGTGCTGCGGGCGGATCGAAGATCTGCACATAGTTTGTTGCCGGGTTGGTCGCGTTACCGCCGCCGATGCAATAGAGATGGCCGTTTACGACGGCGGATGCCGGGCCGATCTCCGGATAGAGCAGCGCTGGCAGCCCGGTCGTCCAGGAGTTAGTACCGGAATTGTAGGCCTCCATTACAGAAAGCGCGCTCAGGGTGGTTCCGCTCGAATCGCCTCCGGCCACAAAGAATTGCTGGCCGATGACACCGTAGCAGGCCGCCTGCCTGGCGGTAGGCATGGGCGAAAGTGCCGCCCAGCTATTGTTGGTGGCGTTATAGCTCTCGGTATCGTTGATGACCCCGGAATTCCCTAACCCTCCGGCGGAGACGATGGTGTTGCCCAGAAGGGCCACGGCGGAATAGGATTTTCCGATGTTCAGTGGCTGAAGCTGGCTCCAGGCATTGGTGGCCGGATTGTAAGACAGCATGCTCGTAAGCCTGCCGCCATTGCCGTTATACCCGCCCACGACGTAAATCAGATTGTTTTCGACCGCCGCCTGCATGCTGTCGAGCACGTAGGGCAGCGAAGCCTTGGTGGACCAGGCATTGGCCACCGGATCGTATGCCTCCACCACGTTCAGCTGGCCGTTGTTCGCGCCGCCGATGGCGTAGAGGATGTTATTGAGAACAGCTGAAGCGCCTCCCTGTCTTGTGGTCGGTAACGCCGCTCCTGAAGTCCAACTGTTGCTTGCTGTGTCGTAGATTTCGTTAACGTTCACAATCGACGATCCCGCCACTCCGCCGACAAGGTAGATTTTGTTTCCGATGACGCCTGTAAAGGCACCAGAGCGGGGCGTGGGCATGGGAGCTCCCAAGGTCCACGTGTTGGGGGTTAATGTCTGGGCGTGCGCGAGCGCACCCGGCCACAGGAGAAGTGCGGCAGCAGGTATTTTGTGATTCATGTAGACAGAGCGTCCTTTTCGCTCTGGATCGGATCATCCCACAAGCTGCCTAAAATAGGCAACTAGTAGCCCCCAAAAGGCCTAAACTGTTCACAGGATTGAACTTACCCGCGACGGCGTGTTAGGTTTCCTCTTGATCCTCTTGACAGGCAGGCACATACGGGCGGCAAGAGCCCTTCTTGGCTGGGCGCAAAGCGATCTGGCGCGCAAGGCGAAGGTTGCGCTGAGGACCGTCCGACGGATGGAAGGATTCGAGGGGCCGGTGGGCGCGCGCACCGACACGGTGGGCAAGGTGGCGACCGTCCTGCAAAAGGCCAGCATCGAATTTCTCAACGATGGGGAGCCAGGCGTGCGGCTGAAGAAACGCGGCTGAAGTTCTGCATGCGCGCGCCAATCCGATTCCGAGCTGATGCTGTTGCTGGGTGCTTAGACGGTTCCTTGTCAGACCCGCGCGTCAATACCTAAGGATCGCCAGTCGGTGAAGCGGGGAGGGATTAGAGCGTGCGACGGCCTTTGAGCCGCGCGCCGTCTTACTGTGCTTTCGCGTTCTCCTCTATCTTCGCGGAAAACGCACCGACGGGCTCGCCGGTCTTTGCAGCGTAGTGCTGATCCGCTTCTTCGAGCGCGCGGCCCAGATTAAGAGTTTGGCTCAGGCGGGGATGGGGCTCCATGCGATTGGATTCGACATACGGCCAGTCAGGGGAGAGGCCCTGTTGAAACAGAAACGAATGCAAGTCAATCATTGCTTTCAATCCGACGCCTTTAAATCCCAATACGGCGCGTTGTCCGTCGGGTGTCAGTAGATCCCCAATGGAGTGAATATTCTTCTCAGCGAGTCTTTGCAAGTTATGGTCGGTATGGAATGCGTTCAACAAAGCTGCGCTGGGAAGCTGTTTCGCAAGTTCCTGAATGCTGCTTTGCTCGGTTAACTTCGCCATAGCGACAGTGGATGTGATTGAATATGGCGATCAACCTTAGGCGTCTGGAGGACTTTGTCAAGGGAAGAATATGTGACAGCCCCGAAAAATCCGCGAGAATTCAGAGGCAAGCGTACGGGGGCAGCGTTGGCATGGGCGTTGATGCCCTCGTCCTGCCTGAAGGCGGGCGTCTGATGAAGAGGTAGTGGGCCACTCCGCAGAGCGGCCCTTCCGCGCGACGTAATTAGAGTCAGCGAGTTCGGTCTTGCTGTTGAGCGCGATTCTCTTCTTGCCAGCGGGCGATTCTCAAGCGAGCTTCGCGGGCCGCCTTCTCCATGTGCTCAAGGTCGGACGCAGTGTAACTGTGGCTGGTCTGGAATTGACCTTCCTTGTCCTTATATCGGCGGTCCAGCGTCGCAGTACGGAAGTCGCCCTTGGAGCTGGGATTTTCCCAGATACTCACCTGAAATGGTCCCTCACGGAATTTATCGACAGGCTGCCGGCCGCCGCGCTGTTGGTCATCTCCGGCGTCGGCTACGGCTCTATCATCTTGCGCCATATTTTCCTCCATTGGTTGTTTCTGGCAGCGGGAGTCTAGCGAGGGCTGCGCAACCGTCAAGCGAATTGACGCAGCGTAACCGTTGGAGGGGCGAAACGGTGAGGCCGATGAGCGTTATGCTTTCGTGAGATGTCGAAAGCCCGCTTCATGGAGCCGATGCTTCTGCTGCGCACGGAAAGACTTCCGGACGGGCCGGAGTGGATTCACGAGCTGAAATTCGACGGATACCGAGCCCTAGCGATCAAATCCGCCGGGAAGGTACACCTGCGCTCGCGGAACGATAACGATTTTAACGGACGCTACCCCGGGATTGTAACGGCGCTGGCCGCGATGCCTGACGACACTGTGATTGACGGCGAGGTAGTGGCGCTTGACCCGGACGGAAAGCCGTCGTTCTATCTCCTGCAGAATCACGGCTCGCAGGGCGGACCGCTGCATTTCTTCATCTTCGACGTGCTGGTGCTTAAGGGTAAGGATGTAATGGATGAGCCGCTCACGAAACGCAGGGAGCTTCTGGAGAAGCACGTGTTTCCGAAGATGGATGAGCCGATTCGGTTTTCGCCGCTGCTGGAAGCGAGGCTCAAGGATCTAATTCAGTCGGTTAAGGCGCAAGGGCTGGAAGGCCTCGTTGCGAAGCGGCGCGACAGCAAATATGAGGCTGGCCAGCGATCAGGTGCATGGCAGAAGATGCGCGTGAACGCCGGGCAGGAGCTGGTGATCGGCGGTTACACGCCGTCGTCCAAGAACTTCGACGCCCTCGTCATCGGCTATTACCAGGACGGCAAGCTTATCTATGCCGCGCGCACGCGTAACGGGTTCACGCCGGCCTCGCGCGTAGAACTGTTCAAGCGCCTTAAGCCGCTGGAGATTGCTGACTGTCCGTTCGCCAGCCTGCCTGAGAAGCGTGCCGGTAGATGGGGCGCGGGGCTAACGGCCGCCAAAATGGCGGAGTGTCGATGGCTCAGGCCCGTGATAGTGGCGCAATTCGAATTCGTGGAATGGACGAGCGATGCTCACCTGCGGCACAGCCGGTTCGTGGCGCTGCGAGAGGATAAGAAAGCTGAGGACGTGAGGCGGGAGCGGTAATGACGAACCGTTGAACGAGATCAACAAAATGGTTAATTTGCGCGGGAAAGTGCCGGAGGTTTGGCGCGGCTCCTCTGGGGTCCGGCAGCCCTTTGCCATGCTACTGTGGCGTCCTTGGCCTTTTCATGGGCATAGTGCTCGTCTTTATGCTTATATCGCATCTCCTGCGCTTTGGGGCTCCTGCGCTCCAGTTCAGTCATAATCTCGTTGACGCTGAAGCCTCGCTGCGCGGCAAGGTAGCACCACCAATAATCGGCCTTGCTGCGATCGGGGCCCGTTCCGGTGGCATTGCGCGGCGCTCCGGCAAGCGCCATTTCATAGCTGGGGAAGGTGCGATTGCCGGGTAATGAAACGCGAAGGGCTTGCGCGCGGGGGGATGTTTTGGGGCCGACATGAATATCGGTCGCAAGCGCAGGGTCCGGTTCCTTGAGTAAACCCATCGCGGTAAGCTTGTCAGGCGTCATGACTCTTCCCGGTGCGCCTTCCACGATGGAAATCATGGGAGGGAAGGGAAGATATTTTTCTTTCCAGTTTTCACTGCCGGCGATCCTGGTGCACCCCGTGGCGGAATGGTCGCCCGCGCCTAGCGCTTCTAGAACGCGGGCGTATAAGAGGCGGTCTTCGCCATGGTAATCCGCCACAGCAAGCCAGGCCTGATGATTTCCGGGGCTGGTGCGGTGAATCAGAAAAGCCGCCTGCCGCACTTTATCGAGCTGCTCTGCGTTCAGATCGTCCAGTTGTACAAAGCTGATGTTATCTGACATGGGTCGGAGCATGAGGTTCTCGCCTGCTTCTGCAGCGCGCCCGTCCGGCAGGGTATATCGCCTATGGATAGAAGCGAGAGAGAGCATATGGGCAAGCGAGTGCTGCAGCGCGCGCGGCGTAAAGTGAGCATCCTCCCTGCGCGCCCTGTGCCTGCCCATGGATTTGAGGTAAGAGGGCGGCCAGATGAGGTTATCGTTGATGTCCGTGTTCGTGACGATAAACCTGGTCGCGCCGACGCTCGTGAATAAATCCACCATGCGCTGCGCCTGCGCTAAATCGGTCGGCATATTGGCTCCTTCTGAAACGGCATGTCGTCTCGTCAATGGAAGGTATTGGGAGAAGCTGTACGCTCGATTTAGGTATCTTTCAATAGGGTTGTACGAAAGCGTCAGTGATAACGGTCGCGAGTGGACTTACCAGCAAACGGCGGACGGCACAAGATGAGCGATCCGACAGACGTTTGCCGCGTGCGCGGTGATGAAGTGGCTACTCAGCAACTCCCTGCGGGTCGAGCCCCGTAATACGGTCGTTTCAGACGAATCCAGAGTCGGAGGCGCTGACGCGGCACGACGCGAGTGATCATTTTCTGGTAACACCAGGAAAAAATGCCTCGCTCCAAATGACCGCAGACGTATTCGCGTTCAGGGCTTCTCACGATTCCGTTGTCACTCTCAATGGCCATTCGGAGCTTCAAACTGCCTGCCAGCCTGCTGGCAGGCATCGATTCCTTCCTAGGCCAAAATTCGATCAGCTTCACGACTGACGATTGTGCCGGCACAACAAATTGGGTTACTCGGCTAACATATTGAACTTGATCCGCGATCTCATGGCTGATCGGCTCGCTTGAGCTGCGACAAACTTTCTTTCGATCGCCCACCGGTATATCCAGTGATCCGTACCGACTGCAGATAATAGGTCTACCATAATTCTTTGTACCGAACCCAGTGACTTGTCCAGTCCAGTGCATCTAACTCCGGCTGAAAGAAGCACGCGTGCAACCTCAGGATGATCATCCGGTATCAACACTCGGAGTTGATCGGGCAGCAGCACCCTGACCTCTGTGCCGCGCACGAGCGTATAAAGATAGAGCATCCCTGAAAAAACAGCACTGAGCAGCGAAAAACCGGCACTGAATAAGGCCGAATATGGCATGAGCCCCGCCAAATCGTTTTCGCGTTGTCGAATTTAGATGACAATCTCAAATGCACCTCTGTTGTCAGCGACTGCAGGATTACTGAACAGCACACCGAGTTTACACAACTGATCAGGAGACCACGGGGCCGGGTGGCACACTGATTGAGGCGTGGCCGAGGGAAAGTTGGATCTGTTCGAGGGGTGCTTTTCCCTTATGGGCAAGTTTCGCAAATGTCCTCCTCACATCATGCGGCGCAAAAGCCGTACCGAGCCGCTGGCCGTAGGCTTCGACGGCTTGGTAGATGGATTGGGAGCTCATTCCTTGTCCTGTGATGCGGTCGCCCTTGTTGACAATGCAAGTGAATTCGACATCGTCAGCCAAACGGGCCGCGGGAGCAGTAACGGGTCTTTACTGAGAGGCCAATAATTTCGAGCGGCGTCGTATTCGACTGCATCCGCATGAACGTGTCAATCTTGACGCTGAAAGCCTTTTCGATGCGTAGCGCCATGTCGCCGGATAGATTGGCCTTGCCGTTTAACAGGGTTCTTTGAGCCTCCGACGCGGCAGGATGCTTTCGCGGCCGTTCAGTTTGCGCGGACCTGACGGTCCCCTTTGATTGGTCTAAGGGATTAGGCACCAACAAAGCCATTTTTTCGGGCGCCGATTGGGAAACTTTGCCACCGCAGGGCCAGCGCCGGCCGGCGCGGATTCGCGTGAATCGCCAGGCAGCCATGGCGATAGCCGAAGCGGGCGGGCGCGGTGACTTTTCAGCCCTACATATTCCGCGAGGTTTGCGCGGCCAGCCCGGTCCTCCGAGGGGCGGGCTTTTTTGTGTCGAATCTGAAGTGCATGATCCGGTGCCTTCACCTACGCGCGAGTTTCGACTGAAGACCAATCGAACGATATGCAGCTCCGTGCGGCTGATCTCCATCACGGAGAGTATGGACACTCGGGACGCTAATCCTTTCGCGGAATTCCAGCGCGGGCTGTCGAGCGCAAAATCATCGTTGGCTCGCGTGACATGGCGCTAGCCTCGGAGGTGTGCCCTGAAATTCGCGATATTCTAATCCGGCCAGATTCCAGTATCGTGCGTTCGGCCTTCTTGCCTTCTCTCATTCAGGATTCCGCAGGCACTCCCACAGGAAATGGGGAGCAACGGATAGGCCGGACCTACGGACCGCGGCGCTAGTCCCGGACCCCTACCTGGGACGCCTAAGGGTGAGATTCCCCGGGGGTGGAGCGTAGCACAGGGGTGAAGGAAAGGAGTTTTCGGATAGCGGGATAATAGACCAATGCAGCCCGCTTACGCAGAAGGTTCATGCCCTCGGATGGTTTACTGGATTTCAGCGAGCGGGACGATTCTCCGTGTAGAGAGCGAAAACGCCGATCTGGTTCGCAAGGAAGGCGGAATTTTCTTGCAGCCATTCACTGCAGATCACATTATCGGCCGGAACCTTTTTGAATTTATAAAAGGTATCGAAATCCACCATCTTTATCAGGCGCTCATGAACAAAGTTCTCAGAACCGGCGTTTCGATAACTTTTCCTTACCGATGTGACGGCCCCCATGTGCGCCGCGAGATGATCATGAGTCTTTCCCTTGAAAATGAAACCGTGCGATACGAGTCCATTCTTCTCCGTGAGACTCCGCGCGAACGCCAGATCCCTGCTGGGACGAATTCAGCGACCACGCTCGTTGCAATCTGCAGCTTCTGTCAACGTTATCGATTTCCCCTCACTTCGACGATCTGGAAGGATCTGGACTATCTGCTGCTGGAGACCGATTTACCAGATAAATTCGACTTTAGCCATGGTCTATGCAGAGCATGCTACCAAAGATTCGCCGACGACCTTAAATAGCTCCGCGCGGCGGAATGATACGGTGCTTCTCCAACGCGCACTCGTCCTAAGCGTGACAGGAGCGGCCCGGGAAGTAGCGTGCGGGCGCTCGCGCCAATGACCGGCGGAAAGCATCGAAGATACTATCGCCAAGCTGATAGAACTCACCGAGGGTGTGGACATAAATGTTGCTCAAGCCGTGTCGGCTCGTGAGCCCCATTAACTTCGAACTCGCTGTTAAAAGGCGGCAGCAGCGCCGGACAGTTTAAGCCGTCCGGCGGCCGAATTAACTCAGTTCGCGGTCCGCATCAGATCCATGTAGTTTCACCATCTTGTTGTAGAGTCCAAAAATTAAGAAGGTTGGTGCCCAGTGCCCGATGAAATTGGCTTTCTTTTCGTCGCCCATAGCAAACATCACGAGGGACACACCGATAGAGCCGAGCGCCGCCCAGAGAAATGTATCGGACGGTAATTTGGAAGTTTGCTGCTCGATAGTACGCGCGATTGGTCCTTCGCGCTGGAGGGCA
>JAFAWA010000406.1 GCA_019242155.1 Terriglobia bacterium
AGATTTCTCCGCAACATCCGCGTGCGCTCTATTTCAATGACGACGTATACGTCGGGCAGGTTCATGAGGGCAAGGTGCTGGAGTTTGTCTCGTTCGACTCAATGCAGGGGGCGATGTTCTACATCCTGGACGAGCAGAAGGCGGAGAAACCTAAATTCGAGCGAGCAGAACTGGACTGCACGCAATGCCATATTGCCGCCAGCACCCGGAACGTTCCTGGGGTTTTGCTTCGATCCGTGTATACCATGCCGACCGGCACGCAGGCACTACGCACGGAGGCCTTCATCACAGGCCAGGAAAGCCCTTGGGCGGAGCGTTTCGGCGGATGGTTCATCACCGGCACATACGGTCATCAGACGCACATGGGCAACGCCGTGGTCGAAGATAAGGAGCACCCATCCGAGTTGAACAGGGCCGCGGGCGCGAACATTTCTGATCTTTCCAAGTGGTTCGATACCTCGGCATATTTATCGGGCTCAAGCGACATCGTGGCGCACCTAGTGCTCGGACATCAGACCCAGATGCACAACCTGATCACGTTGACCAACTACCAGACTCGCCTGGCGCTGTACGCAGAAGCTCAGAAGAACAAGGCAGAGGGTCGGCCGGCCGGCAGCGAAATTTCCGAGGCGGCGCATAAGCAGTATCAAGCGCCCGCGGAAGCGCTGGTGCAATACCTGCTGTTCACGAACGAAGCGCCCTTGACCGACGTCGTGAAAGGCGACTCGGGCTTCGCCGAGGAGTTCGCGGCTCGCGGGCCTCGCGACCCGCAAGGCCGTTCCTTGCGCGACTTCGATCTGCACACCCGGATCTTCAAGTATCCGTGCAGCTACCTGATTTATTCGAGCGATTTTGACGCCCTGCCCGAACCAGCGAAAACATATGTATATGACCGGCTATTCGAAGTGTTGACTGGCCGCGACCAAGGCCCCGAGTTCGCGCGATTGACGGCAAAAGATCGCCGAGCCATTCTGGAAATCCTGGTGGCTACCAAACCAGGCCTGCCCGAGGCGTGGAAGACGTATCTTGCGAAGCCGGCGGAGGCGAAAACATCTGCATCCACACCCGAGCCGGCTCGGGCACTCGATCGAATGCACAAGGCATTCGGAAAGGACTGAACCATGAAACGTTTTGGAAATATGTTCACCGGTTTTGCGCTTGTTGTCCTCTCTGCCAGCGCCATCCCCGCTTCGGCTCAATCGCTCGAAGGCCGGTGGGACGCAACCGTCACAGTCAACGGCGCTCTCATCCCCTTTCGCCTGGATATTTCCGGCAGCGGGTCTACCCTAAAAGGCACCTTGTATAACGGCGAAGACAAGGAATACACGACCGACGCCTCTTACCAAAACGGGAAACTGGTGCTGAACATGGAGCACTACCTGACCAGAATCGCAGCCACTCTCAAAGACGGCGAACTCGACGGCAACATTCAGATGCGCGGCGACAAAGGGCCGGAAGGCAGTGCTTTCCACGCCAGACGCTATACGCCTGCCGCGGCTGCCACGAGTACCGCTCCGTCGATTGCCGGCCTGTGGGTCGTGCCTTTTGAGAGCGGCAAAGGCGAGAAGGCGTGGCGCTTCATAGTGAAGCAATCCGGCGCAGACGTTTCGGCCGCTATCTTGCGGGTCGACGGTGACACCGGCGCGCTCACGGGAACGTATCGCGACGGCAAATTCGTGCTTAGCCATTTCGATGGATCGCGCCCGTATCTGCTCGAAGTCACGCCGCAGACAGACGGAAGCCTCGCTCTGGTACAAAAGGGCGGCGGCCCGAGGCAGGGAAATCTGAAGGCGTATCGTAACGACGTTGCGGAGGCAAAGGGTTTGCCGAAGCCGTCCGATTACACTACCCATACGACGATGAAAGACGCCAACGACGTTTTTGCTTTCAGCGGGCCGGACGTTAACGGCAAGGTTCTGTCGAACGACGACTCGAAATTCAAAGGGAAAGTAGTGCTGGCGATTGTGACCGGTACCTGGTGCCCGAACTGCCACGATGAGGCCCAATACCTCGTGCAGCTCTATAAGAAGTATCATGACCAGGGCCTGGAGATTGTCGCGTTAGATTTCGAAGAACCCGAAGAACAGGACGACTTGAGCCGCGTGCACGCCTTCATCAAGCAGTATGGAGTGCAATATACCTACCTCATCGAAGGTGCGCCGGCAGAGATGTGGGAAAAGGTGCCCCAACTGGTGAATCTGAATACGTGGCCGGCGACGGTCTTTGTGGGACGCGATGGACGCGTGGATCACGTCCACGCAGGGTTCGCCGCTCCAGCCAGCAGAGAATTCAACGATCAGCTAAAAGCCGAGTTCACATCAACCATTGAGCGGCTGCTTGTGGCAAAGCCGGCAACTCTGAGCGCCGCCAACGGCGTTCACACTCCAGCTCAATGAAGTAGCTTACGACGCCGGTTCGATTCTCAAGAGGGCCCCGTCATCCTCATCCGTCAACAGGTACAGGAAACCATCCGGGCCCTCGCGGACCTCGCGAATACGTTGTCTTAAGTCGCCCAGCAGCGATTCGCGCCGCAGTTCCTCAGTCCTGGCATTGAAAACGATGCGCTCCAGATGACCGGTGCCAGGGATTTCGCCGGTGCGCATCGAACCTACAAAAACGTTGTCCTTCCATTTTGGGAAACGGTCGCCATTATAGACTGTCATACCCGCTACTGCGATCGAGGGAATCCAGAGTACGAGCGGCGACTCGAAGCCTTCGCGCGTTGGGTTCTCCGAAATGCGCGGGCCCGAGTAATCGCGGCCGAAGCTCAAGGCGGGCCACCCGTAATTACGGCCCGGCAGGATGATATTGATTTCATCGCCGCCGTTAGGGCCATTTTCGTTATTCCACAGAACACCCGTAACGGGGTGAACGATCAGACCTAAAGAATTGCGGTGCCCCAATGAATAGATCTCGGGCCTGTAACCGGCGCGGCCCACGAAGGGATTATCCGGAGGCACAGAACCGTCATCGCGAATACGAAGAACCTTTCCCCGCAAGCTCCCGGGCTCTTGCGCGACCCACCCCACATTGCCCCCAGTTGCCATGTAAAGCATTCCATCATTGCCAAAGGCAATGCGCGCGCTGAGGCCGCCTGTTCCTTCATAGGCGTCGCAAACCAGGACATCACGCACGTCTGTAAGCGAGTTGCCTTCCAGACTTCCGCGCGCGACTGCCGGCGCACCTTTGTCTTTGTCAACCGGCTTGTCGTAGGTGAAGTAGACCAGATGGTTCTGAGCGAACTTAGGATGCAGGGCGATGTCCATGAGCCCGCCGTTTCCGTTGGTTTTCGCTTCCGGCACGCCGCTGAGGGGCTTGGGGTCGAGTACGCCATCGCGAATGATGCGGATCCTGCCCGGCCGCTCGGTAACCAGCATGCTGTTGTCCGGCAGGAATACGAGGCTCCAGGGATGCGTAAGCGCTTTGGTCACGATTGTGACTCGAATCTTATGTTGCTCCGCCGTGTCAAACACGAACGGGCCCGCACCCAAACGAGGTACGGGCACCCCTACGGCCTCCTGCTGAGCTTGAGCCGCCGTCAGGGCGGCGAACACGAGGCTTACCGGGAACCAAACACCCCGGCTGTTGATCATTTCTTAGCCGGCCTTCCCCGGCGGATTAAATCGCGGGTCTCAATTGCGGCCTGGAGCTGTTTGTCGATCGTGGCTTTCCGCCGTTCTAATGTTTGTATAAGTTCATCGATCTCGGAAGACTGTTCGCCTTCAGACACGGCCGGAATGTCTGGCGTCGCGGCAGGCGTCGCACGACCGTTCTCCGTTCCGGCTTCTTTTACTCTTTTGATATAGGCGAATACGGTCGAGCGGTGGATTCCGAACTTCTCCGTAGCAGCGGCCGTTCCGTGCTTCGCGGCATACGCCACTACTTGTTTTACCTTCTCGGCACTTGGTGGCTGTGTAGGCATGTGTGTCGAGAGTATATCGCATCATCGAAATTACAAACTACTGAGAAGTGTTGAGACGGAGAGTCGTCACACAACAAATCTGAACGTGAACAGGAGCGGCCGTCGGTTGTCTCCGGCAGGATCTGTTTGGCAAATAGGTTGAATCGGTTCTGCGCGATTGCACCTACCTCAACCCTAGGAGTACGATGCGGGTTGTGCCCAATCGCGCCTCTGCCGTCTTGATTCTCGTCTTTTCTATCAGCAGCTATGCGCAACGCGGCGGGCGTGGGGCGCCCCAACCGCCGGCAACGCCGCGCGCGGCCGCGCGTATCGACATCACCGGCTACTGGGTGTCGCTGGTGACAGAGGACTGGCGTTATCGCCAATTCACGCCGCCCAAAGGCGATTATCAATCCGTTCCTTTGAACCAGGCGGGCCGAAAGGCGGCAGATGCTTGGGACCCGGCTAAAGACGAAGCGGCAGGGGAACAGTGCAAGGCTTATGGCGCCGCCGGTTTGATGCGGATGCCGACTCGTTTGCACATCACCTGGCAAGACGAACGCTCGTTGAAACTGGAGACCGACGCCGGCACACAGACACGCATCTTTCATTTTGAACCTACTCAAGCGCCGGGCGGCGACTGGCAGGGAGTTTCGATCGCTTCCTGGGATTACCCGCGGCCGCCCGTGTACTCCTCATTCGGCGGTCTCGATTTCGGATTCCCGCCGCCTCCTGCCCCGGGCGGATCGTTAAAAGTAATAACCACTAAGATGAGACCTGGCTATTTGCGCAAAAATGGTGTGCCTTACGGAAGCGCCACAGTCATGACTGAGTACTTCGACCGTTTTGATGTGCCCGGTGGAGAGACACTGCTGCTGGTCAGTACCGAGGTGGTCGATCCTGAGTATCTGGCCCAGCCATTCTGGACGAGCACGCATTTCCGCAAACAGAACGATTCTTCGGGTTGGACGCCGGCACCATGCCTTTCCAAATGACCAAAGAAGTGAGAGTGGCGCTGCTACTGGCGCTGATTAGCGCAGCGGTGGTTTCTGCTCAAGGACCGCCCGCCGGCGCCTTCGCTATCGATATTTCGGGTTACTGGACTCCCGCATTGCATGAGGACGGACTCGAACGCGGCGGCGGCCCGGAGCTTGCGGATTACGGCGGGTTCGCTTTAAATGAGGCGGGCCGCCTATTCGCGTTGTCCTATGACCCGTCACGGCTGACGCTGCGCCATCATCAATGTGACGCCTACGTGATGCCGTACCAGATGCGCGCCGTGGGGAACTTCCGAATCTGGGAAGATCGGGACCCGCATACGCAGCAGTTGGTCGCGATACACGTATGGGCGCAGACTACAGAGGGCCACAGGGTGATCTGGATGGACGGTCGTCCGCACCCGCCGGCTTGGGCCCCGCACAGCTTCGCGGGGTTCTCCACAGGCCAGTTCGTAGGGAACGCGTTGGTCATCCGCACCACCCATCTCAAACAGGGCTGGTTCCGGCGCAACGGCTCTCCCGAGAGCGATCAGGCCACGGTCGAGGAGTTTATCGTTCGCCACGGGGATCGTCTCATTGATACGACCGTAGTCACCGATCCGGTGTATCTGAGTGAGCCGGAGGTTCGCAGCAACGACTATGCCCGCCAGCCCGCGGACCCTCACGTATGGCTCTATGCCTGCGACGACGGAGAAGAGATTACCGGTAGAGCGCCGGACGTGGTGCCCAATTATCCTTTCGGCAAGCAGCCCTTTGCCAAGGAGTTTTCGCAGAAATACAAACTGCCTTTGGTCGCGAGCCTGGCCGGTGCCGAATCGGTGTATCCGGAGTTCGCGGCAAAGGTCGGCAATGCCACGGAAGCCGAAGGCGTGGCCAAACTCCAGCCGGAGCCTAACCGGCTGCCCGAAACGAGCCGGGCACAGGACCCGGAACCGCACGACGGCGAAATTCATGTGCTGCCCGTGCGCGACCACGTTTACATGTTGGTCGGGGATGGCGGGAACATCGTTGTGCAGACGGGCGATCAAGGCGCCTTCGTCGTCGATAGCGGTGAAGGCAAGTTATCCGACAAGGTGATCGCCGCGATCCGGCAGTTGAGCGAGAAGCCCATTCAATTCCTGGCGAACACCAGCGCGCACGCCGCTTACGTAGGAGGTAACAGTAAGCTGGGCGCGGTCGGTTCCGATCCGAGCCTGCCAGGTTCCTTCTTCGACTTGCAATCGCCGGGCCGGGCCACGGGATTGTTAGCCGACCCGGCGCATCACGCCACTCTCATCGCGAATAACAATGTGGCGATTCGGCTGCAAGCCGCGAAGGCGCCGTCCGACGCGATTCCGGCCGACACCTTCCTCGAAGAACGCAGGCGGAAGTTCCACAACGGGGAACTGATCGAAATGTTTTACGAACCGAACGCCGCGACTGACGGGGACAGCATTGTTCACTTCCG
>JAFAWA010000430.1 GCA_019242155.1 Terriglobia bacterium
ACTTCGGCTTCGCCGAATCCTTCGCAGCTTTATAGAAGTCCGCGTTCTCCCATCGAGTGTGCCACTTCAACTCGATCTGGCTGTGATCGTAAGCTTTCTCTGGCATATCGGCCGGTGCTGACATTTATCCTAACAGCCCCGGCCCTAACTGCCGGTTCAACGCTGCGGGACGTAATATCCGCCGCGCGCGTAGATCACGGGCGCTTGATCACGCGGCGGGCCTTTGTCAGCGGTCGAGCAGCAAGTGCTTTGAGAGTGTCCAGATTTCGACGGTCGTCGCCCGGCTTGTCTACGGGAGTTTCCAGCACGAACGGCTTGGAGCGTAATTTTGGGTGGCGCAAAATGCGCCGGAAGCCCTCGATTCCGATATGCCCCTCGCCGATATTGGCGTGGCGGTCGACACGGGACCCGCGCGGCGTTTTGGAATCGTTGGCGTGGATCAAGCGAACGGGAGTCAACCCGATGCTGTCTTCGATGGCGCGCACAGTAGCGGCTAATCCCCCAGGGGTCGCAATGTCGAAGCCCGAGGCGAGCAGGTGGCAGGTATCCAGGCAAAATCCGAGGGGCAGATCTATCAGGTCGCGGGCCAACTCCCGCATTAATTGCAGTTCGTCGAGCCTGCTGCCGAGGCTCGCGCCCGAGCCCGCCGTGTTTTCGAGAAGAACCGTAAGTCCGTCAAAGCGGAACCCGGAGCAGGCCTCTTTCAAACCTAAAACGAAGGCCGCAATCCCGTCGTCTATGGTTTGGCCCTTGTAATTGCCGGGATGTAAAACAAGGTATTCGGCTCCTATAACCGCGGCGCGCTCGAGTTCGCCCCGAAACGCCGCGATGGAGTTCGCGCGGATGCCCGGCTCGATCGACGCCAGGTTGATCAGATAGTTCACATGGATGGCGAGCGGGTGCAGGTCGAAGCGCTCCCGCGCGGTTTTCAGCAGCTTTACCTGGATCGGGTCGGGCATGCGCGCCCGCCACATCCGCGGGCTGGCGGAAAAGATCTGGAAGGTGTTGGCTCCCAGATCGGCCGCCCGCAGGGCCGCCTTTTCGATAGAACCCGATGTGAATGTGTGGATACCGAGGCGCAGAGACTCATCCTACGACGAAAATGCAGCTGTCCCGAGTGCCGGATCGCGACCAGTCCCCGGGGATGGAGTGAAGCCGGAATTCGGCGCACGCCTGCTCGTGCATCCGGAGACTCTACCCATCTTAATGAAATAAAGCCGGGAATTCTGGCCGGCACCAGCTACGAAAATTTGTGTTGACTGCTCCAGATTCATACATATAATTGAGTCAGACGTTTGATTGAATGACTCGGGACAAGATTTTGGACACGGCGGAGCGGCTGATTGCAGAGCAGGGGTTTGCCGGGACGTCTTTACGGCAGATCATCGCGGAGGCGGGGGTCAATCTTGCCGCGGTTCATTACCACTTCGGTTCCAAAGAGGAGCTGCTGGATAACGTAATTCTGCGGAAGGTAACTGCGGTCAACCAGAGGCGCGAAGAACTGCTCCGGAGCTACGAACGCGAGGCAGAGCCCGAGCCGGTCGGGGTAGAGAAGATCCTGGCCGCCTTCTTCGAGCCGATGATCGAAACCGGAACTCGCAACCCGCAATTTATCCGTTTGATGGGCCGAATGATCGGGGAAGGGCTAATCGCGTCCATCGTGGAGAAGCATTTTCTTCCGACCACTATGCGATTCGTCGCAGCTCTGGGACGAGCGTTGCCGGCAGTGCCCGAGACGGAACTGCATTGGCGGGTTCAATTCATGTTCGGCGCCTTAAGCCAGGCGGTATGCGGATGGGACATCCTCCCTCCGGCCATGCAGAATCACCGGAATGGACCCGATTTCCGGCTGACAATGCGGCGGCTCATGGCGTTTTTGAGCGCCGGTTTGAAAGCGCCGGCGACCCAGGAGGTGCAATAGTGAAGATCGCGTTTTGGTTGCTGGCGGCCGGAGCGCTGGCTGCTCAGGAGCGCGGCCCGGTTCAGTTGAGCATGAAACGGGCGGTGGAGATCGCAACTTCGGCGGAAGGCAACACCAACATCCAACTTGCCGGCGAGGAGTTGAAGCAGGCGCAGGCCCGCTCAGCGGAAGCCCGCGCGGCATTGTTGCCCGATCTCGACGGCGCCTTCCGCTACGAAAACTTGACTTCGTATCTTGGCGCTTACGGCATACGGGTGGAGGTGCCGATTCCGGGATTCAGATTCCCCACGTTTGTCGGGCCGTTCACGGTCATGGACGCGCGATTCTCGGGTACCCAGAACGTGTTCGATTTCAGCTCCATCCGGCGGTTGCAGGCTTCGCATCTGGGCGTGACGGCCGCGAAGTCCGACATCGATGCTACCGAAGAGCAGGTAGCCGGGCGCGTAGCCCGGGCGTATCTGGCGGCGATCCGGGCGGTGGCAGATGTCGAAACGGCCGAAGCGAATGTGGCGCTCTCGGAAGCCGTGATGAAGCAGGCCGAGAACCAGAAGGCCGCGGGTACCGGCACCGGTATCGAAATTACGCGGGCACGCGTCCAGCTCTCGAATGATCGGCAGGGCCTGCTGGTTGCCCGGAACAATCGCCGGCGCTCAGACCTGGAGCTGCTCCGCGCCATGAACCTGAGGCTCGAGACGGAGCTCGAGCTGACCGACAAGCTTTCGTATGTCGCGGTGGACGCGGTCACGTTAGAGAAGGCTAAGGATCTGGCTATGCAGCAGCGCCCGGACTACCACGCCCAGCAGGAACGGGAATCGAACGCGCGGCTTTCGGCGAGCGCCACCAGGATGGAACGCTTGCCGTCGCTTTCGGCGTTTGGCGACTACGGCTCGATCGGCAACGCTTTGACCAGCGCGGTGCCCACGCGGACCTACGGAATTTCGCTGAAGGTCCCGATCTTCGACGGCGGACGCCGCGATGCCCGCCGCGCAGAGTCGGACTCTCAGTACCGCAGCGAGCAGGTGCGCACGAAGGATTTAAAAGAGCAGGTGGAGTTGGACGTTAGGCTGGCTCTCGATGATCTGCGTTCGGCGGAGGATGAGGTGACCGTAGCCCGGGAAGGCCTTGCCTTATCCGAAAACGAGTTGGCGCAAGCGCGGCGCCGGTTCGAGGCGGGGGTAGCTATCAATCTCGAAGTAACCGACGCCCAAACACGCCTGGAGCGCGCACGGGAGAATCAGACGGCTGCGCTCTACAACCACAATTTGGCCCGAATAGAATTGGCGCAGGCCATGGGCATGGTGCGGCAGGCGATCCAGTGAGGAGTAACCGATGAAGAAGCGTTTTGTAATTATTGCGCTGGTTCTTGTAGCGGCGGGCGGCGCGGGGCTATTCGCGTGGCGGGGGTCGTCTCACACAGGCGAGAACCGGACTGCGATCTCGGGCAACATCGAGTTGACCGAGATCAACATGGCATTCAAAACCGCGGGGAAACTGATGGAACGGGCAGTGGACGAGGGCGACGCGGTGAAAAAGGGACAGGTGATTGCGCGGCTCGACCGCGACCAGTTGCAGGCCCAACGCGAACGGGAAGTGGCCGGCCTGGAGTCGGCGCAAGCGCAATTGGCCGAGGCGCAGACCTCGCTCCAGTGGCAAAGGGATACGCTCGCCGCTGATATCGAGCAGAAGCGGGCCGACCTGGCCTCCATGGAAGCACGGCTGCTCGAGCTGAAAAACGGCGCGCGGCCGCAGGAGAAATTGGACGCGAAGGCCGCTGTGGATTCCGCCAAGTCCGAACTCGAACGCTCCCAGCGCGATTGGGACCGGGCTCAGGTTTTA
>JAFAWA010000076.1 GCA_019242155.1 Terriglobia bacterium
GCAGTTCCGCCAACTGCAAAACGAATACGTCGATCGCTTCCATCCCGCCACTCCCGACGAGCGCTTCCAACTCGACCTCATCCTCCGTAACGAATGGCTGCTGCGCCGCATGATGCGTGTCGAGGCCAACTCTGGAATTTCTACACCGCGCAGTCCGGTAGCGAGTCGGAACAGGTCGCCTTAGGCGAAGCCTTCGCCAAGGCCAGCAACATCTTCATGCGGCTGCAGCGGCGCACTGCGCAACTCGAGCGCGGCTACCAGGAGGCCTACGCCGAACTGATGCGCCTCCAAGCCGAGCGGCAAGAAACAGAAAACATAGCCGCAACCCCGGATTTGGCTTCGTTCCTCGCGAACCCTTATGCCCCTGCGCCGAGCCCCGCCGAACCCTTCGCCGCCCACCCAGTCCCCCCAGCGCGCGATCACACCAACCTCGCATTACGGCTCTAACCGAATGCCGCGGCTGTTAAAAGTGCCGCACCTAGCGCGCTAACCTCGTCCCAAAGCCACCATTGGATCGAGTACACTGGACTGAATCGGTAACGTGCCTCTCTGCCCCAGCGTCTTGGCCCGTTCCTTCGAATGAAAGGAGACCGCTCGTGCGCCGGCCGGTGATGCTCTTTTTCATAGCCGCCCTTCCTCTCCTTGGTGCTGATTCCGCTGATCTGTTCGTCGCGATCCGCAACGGCGACCATGCCGCGGTCCAAAATCTCTTGCGGGCCGGAGTCGCGGTGAATGTTAAGGACGCCGGCGGAACCACGGCTCTCATGCACTCCGTTCTCGAATCGGACCTCGCCATGATGAACCTCCTGCTCGACGCGGGAGCGGAAGTAAATACAGCTAACTCTCAGGACTCGACTGCCCTGATGTACGCAGCCGTCAATCTGGAGAAGACCCGGCTTCTACTCGGCCGCGGGGCGGACGTGAACGTTAAAGGCAAGGGCGGAGCCACGCCGATGAGTGTAGCCGTCACCACTTTCGGATCCACGCCCGTGCTGAAACTGCTGGCGGCGAAAGGCGCTAAACCCGAAAGCCGGCTAATGGTCGGCGCAGCCCTGGTCGGCGATCTCGAAGCCATCCGCTACCTGCTCAGCATCGGGGTAAGCCCCGGCCAGGCCGACAGCCGCACCGTATTTGCTGCCATCGTTGCACGCTGCGACGCATGCGTGCGCCTCTTGGTCGAAAAGGGCGCTCCTGTGAATGGCGCGCGCCGCGAGGGAGAAGGCGTGCTGAATGAGACGGCCAAGCGTGCCATGCCGGAACTATCCCAGTTTCTGCTCGATCACGGCGCGTCACTCAATGCCAAGGACCACGAAGGCTTCACCCTACTCATGCAGGCCGTCCTTTCCATGGACCCTCCCGCCGCTCGCGACCGCATGGTCGAATGGCTGTTAAAAAGCGGTGTTGATCCAAATGCTAAGAACGAGCGTGGCGATACAGCCTATCTATTGGCAGCGCGCATGGGGTCCCCTTCCACTTTGCCTCTGCTGGTCAAGGCCGGGGCAAAAGAATTGAGAGAGGACTGGCCCAAGCCCGCAGGCTCTCCGGATGCGCGCACGGCTGTGCAAAAGATTCTTCCCGTAATCGAAATGAGTGGCGAAGCGGTGTTCAAGAGCCGCGGCTGCATCTCCTGCCACAACAATTCGCTGGCTGCGATGACCGTCGCTCTGGCCCGGCGGAAAGGCTTCGCCGTGAACGAGGAGCAGGCCAAAAAAGAACTCGGCTTCGCGGTCGCTACCGATAAGCCATATTTTGAACCTATGCGGCTAGGTTCCACCATCGGCGGCGCTGCAACCACCATCGGCTACACACTCATGGGAATGGCCGCGGCCGGTTATCCGGCCGACGCTGAGACCGATGCCCATGTTCACTACCTCTCGACTCAGCAGTTCCCCGACGGATCCTGGCGACTCACCTCGTACCGCCCCCCAGCCGAATACAGCCCGTTTACCACCACCGCCGTCGCGCTGCGAGGGCTGAAACTCTACCCTATTCCCGGGCGTCGCGAAGAGTTCCAAGATCGTTACGAACGCGCGAAGAAGTGGCTCTTAACCGCCAAGGCTGACTCCGGCGAAGAGCGATCGATGCAACTGCTCGGCCTCGCCTATGCCGGCGCTACAGTTTCCGAGCGTGCGCCGTTCGTCAAAGCTCTCGCAGGCTCGCAGAACGCCGATGGCAGTTGGAGTGTTTATCCCGGCAGCCCTGGTGAGGCTTATGCCACGGGCGAGGCCCTGTACGCACTGCACATAGGCGGTGAGCTTCCGATCAGTGATCCGGTCTACGCTAACGGCGCGGAATGGCTGCTCCGCAATCAACTTTCCGATGGGTCATGGTTCATGCCCACGCGAGCCGTTCCCGTCCAACCGCATACCTTCGAAAGCGGTTTTCCGCACGGCTGGCATCAGTTCGCATCCGACGCCGCATCTAGTTGGGCAGCGATGGCACTCCTTCTGACTCTTCCGGATTCCGGTGTCACACATGGCAACTGAGAAACCGCGAACCTACTCTGCGTCATTTCGCTCCCTGGAATTGCGAACTTGGGAATTAGATCTTCGCTACCCTTGGAGCGTCACAGACTCCGCCACCGGACAGGTGATCGCCCATGGCGAAGCCGTCGATAAAGAGACCGCGATGGTCGCCGCCGCGGAAGCCGCTCGCGCGGATTGGGGCAGCGTAAAATGGCATCGCGGGTCCTAACACGTCGTCGCAAGCGTAGCTCACATATACTGAATGCCTGAGCGCAGTTAACATTCGAATGAGAGTTATGCATTTCGCAAATCCATGGCGCGGCACGAGCGCCGCCTTTCTCATAGCCTTACTCACCGTTAACCAATCCGTACGTGCGCAACCCGAGCCGAAGTTTCATCTCGAGGAAGCCGCTATCAGCGACATCCAGCGGGCGATTCTCTCTAAGCGGTTGACGAGTGTCGCTCTCGTCGAGCTTTACCTGAAGCGCATCAAGGCGTACAACAGCACCTGTGTGAACGAGCCTATGGGAATCTTAGGACCGGTTACTACAATCCCTCACGCGGGGCAGATCAACGCGCTCTCCACGTTGAACCTGCGACCTGCGGCCCGTAAGGCGCGGGGCTTCGATGAACGTAAAGCCCGCAGTCTCACTGACGCGGCCGACAATAACCCCAACATGCCCGACGCGCTCGAAGTCGCAGCCAACCAAGACAGGCAATTCAACCAGACGCGCAAGCTCATCGGCCCGCTGCACGGAGTCGTCATAGCTGTCAAAGACCAATACGACACATTTGACATGCGCACCACCTCCGGAGCCGACGCGCCATACGCCAACGACCGTCCTCCGGAGGATGCGACATTCGTAAAGCGGCTCCGCGACGCCGGAGCCATCATTCTGGCGAAGGCAAACCTGGCCGAATATGCCACCGATGGCGCGCGCAGTTCCTTTGGCGGGACGTTCTGCAATCCCTACGACACGGAGCGCGAACCGGGTATGTCGAGCGCCGGTTCGGCCTCCGCCGTCGCCGCCAATCTGGTCACCTGCGCCATCGGAGAGGAGACGGTCGTCTCCATCCGCTGGCCCGCCTCTGTCAACAGTCTGGTAGGACTCGCGCCCACCGAGGAACTGGTGAGCCGAAAAGGAATGATGGGCGCTGGTCTGAACATGCGGACAGGACCGATCTGCCGTACTGTGCAAGACGCGGCCAAGGTCCTGGACGTGATTGCGGGCTACGATCCGAAGGACGAGCAGACCGTCTTTGGTGCCCACCGCAAACCGAACCAGCCGTATCTGAGCCAAGCCGCGGCCCGCAGGCTCGACGGCGTCCGCATCGGCGTGATTCGCGAGTACATGGCGCGGAAGCTTTTTTCCAAGGCGGACGACGAAAGCATCACGATCGTCGATCACGCGATTGCCGATCTGCGCAAGCTCGGTGCCACGATCGTCGATCCAGGTCCGGAAGGGGCGCTGTTCCAAAGCTGCATCGCGCGCTATGGGCCGGAACTCCTGAACGCCGCTTTCACACGCCAGTTTCCCGATCTGTTCACAGCCGATAGCGGTGGCCGGCCCCGATCCGATCAGATCGCCGCGCTGCTTGACATGCACGCCGATCCCGCACACGTACCGCAGAATCTTTCTCTCCGCACCCTGAACAGCATGGCCGTGGTGGGCGAAGGAAAATATATGATCAACCGCTACCTGCAGGAACGCGGGGACACCAACATCCGGTCGAACGCCGACCTGGTCGCGAAGTCGAAATTCTACCAAGACCCGAATTTTCCGGATCGCAAACAGGCCCGCGAAGACGCGGAACGCGCCACCGTGTACGATACCGCGGCGCGTCTTCAGACCCGGTTTGCGCTGCAGAACCTATTCCTGCAATGCATGGAGGAACAGCGGCTCGATGCGCTGGTCTCACCCATGTCCACGGTCCCTCCGCGGAAGCTCACGGCACCCCGCGAACCTACCGTAAACGGCCGACCTCCCATCGGCTGGTCGCTCATTGGCCAGCAGGGTTTCCCCGCCATTACGGTACCTGCGGGCTTCACAACAGAGGTCTGGGATCGCGCGCGTGATAACGATTCCGGCACGCGCCTGATCGGTCCTGTCAAGGCCGCCCTCCCCGTAGGCGTCGACTTCATCGCGCGTCCGTTCGATGAGCCCACGCTATTGCGGATCGCTTCCGCCTTCGAAGCTGCGACCAGGCATCGCAGACCGCCGCCGGAGTTCGGACCACTGCCCGGCGAGCCATGACGGCACCCGAAGACGATCTCGCACAGCCGGCCGGTGCCGGCACCCGTTACGATATAATCCGCCTGAAAAGCTTAGGGAGAGCGTTTGGATGCGAATGATTGATAGCCGCCGCTTACATTTTGTTTTGGCTGCATGGTTACTTGCCGCCTCGGTGTCACTAGGGATTGCGCAGACCGGGGCTAAGAACGGTCAGTGGCCGACTTACGGCGGCGATCTGGGGCACACCCGCTATTCGCCGCTCGATCAGATCTCGGCGGACAATTTCGGCAAACTCGAGGTCGCCTGGCGTTTCAAAACGGATAATCTCGGCCCGCGCCGTGAGTATCAACTCGAAGCAACTCCGCTCATGGTAAACGGGGTCCTCTATTCCACCGCGGGGACGAGGCGCGATGTCATTGCGCTCGATGCCGCCACCGGCGAGTTGCTGTGGACGCACAGCGAACGCGAAGGAACGCGGGGAACCAATGCGCCCAGACAGTTATCCGGACGCGGCCTGGCCTATTGGTCGAACGGCAGCGACGAACGGATTCTCTATGTCACTCCCGGTTACCGTTTAATTGCCCTGAACGCGAAGACAGGCAATCCCGTCCCCGGATTCGGGGTGAACGGAGTTGTCGATCTCAAGCTCGATGACGATCAGGATATCGACCTGGTAACCGGCGAAGTCGGCCTTCACGCTACGCCCATCGTAGCCCGCAACGTAGTCATCGTCGGCGCCGCACATCGCTCCGGCGGTGTGCCCAAGACAAGAACCAATGTAAAAGGCTATGTCCGCGCGTTCGACGTGCAAACCGGCAAGCGCCTCTGGATTTTCCACACCATTCCGCTCTCCAATGAGTACGGATACAACACCTGGGAGAAGGACGCCGCGAGCTACACCGGCAATGCCGGCGTATGGGGACAGATCTCTGTCGATGAAGATCTCGGGTTGGTTTACCTGCCGGTGGAGTTACCCACCGGCGACTATTATGGCGGCCATCGGCCGGGGAACGGTCTCTTCGGCGAAAGCCTGGTAGCCGTAGACCTGAGAACCGGCGTACGCAAGTGGCATTATCAACTCGTGCATCACGGCATCTGGGATATGGACATTCCGTGCGCGCCCATCCTGGCCGACATCACCGTGAATGGCCGCCCGATCAAAGCAGTAGCGCAGCCCACCAAACAGGCGAACCTTTATGTGTTCGATCGCGTAACCGGAAATCCCGTTTGGCCCATTGAAGAACGGCCCGTACCTAAAGGTG
>JAFAWA010000356.1 GCA_019242155.1 Terriglobia bacterium
GCCAACTCTTCGCGAATGGTGGACAGACGCAATCCGCGCTCATGCAAAATTTCGGCGGCGAAGCATTTCTCTTCGCGCAGCAGGCCTAACAGCAAGTGCTCCGTGCCGATGTGCTTGTGATTCAGCCGCTCGGCCTCTTCCGCCCCATAAGCCAACACCCGCTTGCATTCGTGACTGAGGGGGAGGTCCACCGAAGTGGAAACCTTCTCGCGAATGGTGGTGTGACCTTCGATCTGCTTGCGAATCGATTCGACTGCGGCATGGGATCGCAGAAACCGGTTCGCCAGCGCTTTATCCTCGCGGAGCAAGCCGAGCAGCAGGTGTTCCGTCTCGATGTACGGGCTGCCAAACTGGCTCGCCTCGTATCTCGCGAAAAAGATTACTCTGCGAGCCTTCTCCGTGTATCGCTCAAACATAAAACGTGACGCCCCCTAAGTTAAAGATACTCCGGTTCGGTTCCCGGTTGCGGGAATACTAGTTTCCCCAGGGTACCAGCCCATTTGTTTCTAAGCTCAACACTCGATGGCACCTCCGGGCAAAAGTAAGGTTATGGGTAACAAGTACGGAGGTGAGCGAGTGCGACCGGTGCAGGCTCTCGAGCAGATCAAAAATCATCTCGCCTGTCCGGAAATCGAGATTTCCTGTAGGCTCGTCCGCGAGCAAAACCGAAGGACGTCCGACCAACGCCCGGGCCAAAACCACCCGCTGCTGCTCGCCACCTGATAACTCACCCGCGCGGTGCGAAGCCCGCGCTCCCAAACCGACTTCCTCCAGCCTCGCTAATGCGTCCGACGCCGCTTTTTGTTGGGACCACCCGCGGATCAACAGCGGCATCATTACGTTCTCGAGAGCGGTGAACTCCGGGAGAAGGTAGTGTACTTGCCAAACGAACCCAATTTCCTGATTGCGGAAAGCGGCCTGGTCCGAGTCTGCGAGTCCTGAAATCTCTCTATGTCCGTAGTATATCTTACCGTTCGAAGGCATGTCCAGACCGCCTAGCAGATGTAGTAGCGTGGATTTGCCGGCGCCCGATTCACCAATCAAAGCCAACATCTCTCCGCGGTGCACGTCGAGATTGATGCCCGAAAACACGGTTAACTGGGAGTCGCCGGAAGGATAAATCTTGGCCACATCCACGGCTCGAATATAGGCTTCGGACACTTAACCCAACGATACCTTATGGATCGCGAGTCAGTTTCAAGCAAAGCAGAAGCCGAAAGAAAAACGAGAGGTGTGCCGCGCGCCTCCCACCGAGATCTATTGGCGAACGAGACTCGCTGGCATCGGATCCTCCCGGCCGCCTGCGGCAACGGGCGCAAGCGCAAAACCGCTCCTTCACCACTGCGGCTCAGAACCAGCTTCCTGGCTGCCGTTCTCGCCACCTGCGCTTTCGGCGACGATGGGCAGAGTCCGCCCGGCAGGCTGAAGAGCTTAAGCCTGGAACAACTGGGACAGATCGAAGTGACCACGGTAGCCAAGCAGCCCGTCGAGGTCAACAAAACCGCGGCCGCCGTTTACGTCATTACACAAGAAGATATTCACGATTCCGGCGCTACAAGCTTGCCCGAGGCGCTGCGCTTGGCCCCGGGAGTGGAGGTGGCCCGCATCGACGGCGTGAAATGGTCGATCGGGATTCGCGGTTTCGGTACGCGGCTCTCGCGCGACGTTCTGGTGTTGATTGACGGGCGCACCGTTTATTCCCCGCTGTTCCACGGCGTCTATTGGGAGGTTCAGGACACGTTACTCGAAGATATCGACCGCATCGAAGTGGTCCGGGGTCCTGGCGGCACCATCTGGGGACCCAATGCGATCAATGGCGTGATCAATATCATCACCAAGAAACCGAAAGACACTCGAGGCACGCTCCTTGAGGCCGGCGGAGGAAGCGTGGATCACGGCTTTCTCGATGCGCGTTACGGCGGCGGGAATCAAACGATGAACTACCGCTTCTACGCCAAGGGCTTTTCGCGTGGAGCCGAGGCCGACCCCCTCCAGCAGGAATTTGACGGCTGGTGGCGGACGCAGGCCGGCTTCCGCACCGACTGGACCCCCGGCCGGCGCGATGCCCTAAGGCTTCAGGGCGATATCTACACCAGCCGCATGGGCGAAAGCATGCGCGTTACGTCAACCTCCCCGCCTTTTTCATCCATCGTGAATTCGGATGCGAACCTCTCGGGCGGGAACGTGCTTGCGCGGTGGGATCGGACGCTCGATGACAGCTCTTTTTCATTGCAGGCTTACTACGATCGATTCAACCGGCAGCAGTCCACCCAGGCGGAATTCCGCGATACCTTCGACATCGATTTCGTTCACCACTGGAGAGTAACGAAGCGCCACGAACTCACTTGGGGCCTTGGGGCTCGCGCCAGTATCGGGCGCGTCCCGGAAGTCGTGCCCACCTACGTTTTTGAACCGGACCGGCGAACGGACCAGCTTTATTCCGGATTCGTCCAGGATGAAATCGAGCTGGGCGAGCAGGTTGCCGTCACCCTGGGGTCAAAGCTCCTGCACTCGTCATTTAGCGGCTTCAACGTCGAACCATCAGCACGTTTCCGATGGACGCCGGCCCCGACGAAGACGTTCTGGGCCGCGGTGACGCGCGCCGTCCGCACGCCCTCCGATGTTGAAGACGACCTGACGAACACGGTTCTTCGGAGTACCGATCCCTTGGCCTTCAATGTAACCAAAGGCGACGGGAAATTCACATCGGAAATTCTGGTGGGGTATGAAGCCGGATACCGGCAACTCATCAGCCGTAATGTCTCGGTCGATCTAGCCGTCTTTCGGAATGACTATGATCACCTGCTAAGCTCCGAACCCGGCACTCCTTTTCTGGAATCTTCGCCTTCGCTTTCCTATCTGGTATACCC
>JAFAWA010000193.1 GCA_019242155.1 Terriglobia bacterium
TAACGTCCATCAGGAGACCAAAGCCACCAGGAAGCTGGTTACGAGCAGATTTATCATGGCTACCGGAAAGAGAAACTTCCAGGCAAAGCCCATCAGTTGGTCGTAGCGGAAACGCGGCAGCGTGCCGCGAATCCAGATGAACACGAAAAGGATCAGGCCGGTTTTGGCCAAAAACCAGAACAGCGGCATCAGCCAACTCTGCACCAACGCCAAAAGGAAGATGCCGCCGATGATCAGGAACAGAACCCCGAACGCCGGAAACGTGAGCTTATCCATTTTGCGTACGGCATTGACGCCGTGATACAGGCAGATCAGGCCGGCCGCTACGAAGATCACACTGGGCACCAGGCTCGAACCGTACTGCGCGGGCCACGGCGCTTCCCATCCCCCCAGAAACAGCAGCGTCGCCATGCAGCTTACCGTGACCATGTTCAAGTATTCCGCCATGAAGAACGAAGCGAACTTCATGCTGCTGTATTCGGTATGGAAGCCCGCTACCAATTCGTTCTCGGCCTCGGGAAGGTCGAACGGAATACGATTGGTTTCGGCGAATGCCGCAATCAGAAAAATGAGGAACGAAAAAATCTGCGGAAAGGGCAGCCTCAATATGTTCCAGTTGAGAACGCTGCCGGCCTGGGAAGCCACGAGTTCCCGGAGGCTCAACGTGTTCGAAAGCAGCAGCGGCGATGCGATCGCGAGCGCCAGCGGCAATTCGTAGCTGATCATCTGCGCCGAACTGCGCAAGCCGCCAAGCAAAGCGTATTTATTATTCGAGGCCCAGCCCGCGAGCGCGATGCCGTACACTCCCATCGAGGATGCCGCCAGGATAAACAGCACCCCGATATTCAAATCCGTAAGCTGCATCCACGTCCGGTATCCGGCTACTTGAATGGCCGGTCCGAACGGGATCACGGCGATGGAGACGAGTGCCATGCACACGGCAATGAACGGCGCGAGCAGATAAAGAGGCCGGTTCACGTACGACGGCATCATGTCTTCTTTGGTGATGAGCTTGATGACGTCTGCGAGGGGCTGCAGCAGGCCGTGCGGCCCCACGCGGTAGGGGCCCGGGCGCACCTGAATGTGCGCAATCACTTTGCGCTCCACCCACTGCAGGTAGGCCACGGCAGTGAGCAACACGAAGGCAATCAGGGCCAGCTTGATCAGAGTAATGACAATGAATGCGTCCATTAACGGCTCAGCACGGCAGGCGATGGGTTGGTTTCGTCCGCCGCTTCACGGCTTTCGAGTACCGAGTTCAGTACTCTAGAATACCGCCCTAACGTGCCGGACGCGAATAGGCCGTTGTGGTCCGACCGCACCAGATCCGGCCGGTTCGCAACCGGAATGCGGCCGTTTACAGGCATAGTCTGCGCCGCGCCGCCCGTCGCGATGACCGGCAGCGGAATATCATATCCGCGCACCTTCCTTCGAATTTCCTCGAACACCACGTCGGCCGAC
Organism: Terriglobia bacterium; assembly: GCA_019242155.1. Taxonomy (GTDB): domain Bacteria; phylum Acidobacteriota; class Terriglobia; order Bryobacterales; family Bryobacteraceae; genus PSRJ01. The sequence continues at coordinate 1,462 of JAFAWA010000193.1, forward strand.
CAAGGGCCGAGCGCCGCGGCCACGCCCATTTCTCGGGCGATGAATCCCATAATCTCCAGATCGGGCTTCGCGCCCATCGTGTCAATCCCGCGTTTCAGGCGCTGCACTTCACCGGTGTTATTCGTAACCGTGCCGTTCTTCTCGTAGGCGCAGGCCGCCGGCAGTACCACGTCCGCCTGCCGCGCAGTTTCGGTCAGAAACATCTCGTGTACTACGAGGAAGCCCGCTTTGCGGGTGCGGCCGTTGCGCAGAGGATTCTCGCCTACAATCCACAGAACGCTCAGATCCGCATCGAGCATTTCGTCCGAATGCATTCCCGGCCGTTCGGAAGGCTTATAGCCGGGCAGCAGTTCGGGCGTCAGCCCCATATCGACAGCGCCGCGCGAGTTGGAGTAGTCCACCAGGCAGACGTACTTCACTGGAATACCGAGCGAGTCTCCGAACTCTACCAACTGCCGGATTTCATCGCCCTTGAAATCGTCATCGAACAAGATGACAAGCTCGGGCTCGGCCTTGAGCTTGTCCCGGAGCGACTCGAGCGCGGCGAAATAGTCGGCCGGCACTGCGCTGACATCGTGTGGATGGACGAAGCCCGAGGGATCACCGGTCGCGATGCCCGGGCCGTTCACCGGCTCCCAACGCGGCCCCTCGGAGGTTTGACCGTTATTGGGTACCACCCCCGGTCCGCCCACCGGCGCAGAGCCGGGACCATTCGAAACCGCTCCTACATCGCGTCCGGGTGTGATACCGAGGTCGCCGCCGACCTTCACGGCCGGGCCGCCCACGCGTATGCTCGCAACCGCGTATTTGTCTTCGCGTACCGGTCCCGGAGTAACGGCATAAATGTGCGCCTGATGATGCCGGTAATTGGCGCGGAGCTGGTAGGAGAGCAGCGGATGCTCGAGCGCGAGGTCGGCGCCCAAAACCAGGGCCGCCTTGCGTTCGTAGAGGTCGGCGACCGTGGCCAGCTTGGCCTCTTTGCCGCTCAAAGCGTCCAGCAACGTTACCACGTCCCCGGTCCGCCGATGATCGATATTGTTGGTGCCCAGCACCTCGCGCGCGAATTTTTGCAGGTAGTAATTCTCTTCGTTGGTGGTGTGGTTGGACCCGATCACGCCGAAGCTTCCGCCGTCGGCAACTGTCCGATTGAACTTGTCGGCCACGATTTTGAGCGCCTGCGCCCAGGACACCTCTTCCAGCTTCCCGTTCACGCGCACGAGCGGCGCCTGCAGCCGGTCCGGATGGTCGTAGAAATCGAATGCGTAGCGGCCCTTAATACACAGGAACTCGCGGTTGATACCGGATTGATCGCGATTGTTGCCGCGAATAATGTGGCCGTTGCGAACGCCCAAAGTGGTTTTGCAGCCGTCGGCGCAGTGCGTGCAGATGGTCCCTACGTGCTCCATCTCCCACGGCCGGGCTTTGTAGCGGTAAATGCCGCTGGTCAGCGCGCCTACGGGGCAGATGTCGATGCATGCGCCGCATTCGTCGCATTCCAGGTGGTCGCCTTTGTTGGGTGCGATCTCCGAGACCACGCCGCGATTAATTACGCCGAGCGCGCCCACGCCCATGCCTTCGTTGCACACGCGCACGCAGCGGTAACACAGGATGCAGCGCGGCGCATCGAAGAACACCACCGGAGAGAACTGCTTCTCGGGTGTATGTACTTTGAGCTCGGTGTAGCGGCTTTCGCCCACGCCATACCGGAACGTCATGTCCTGCAGCTCGCATTCGCCGCCCTTATCGCACACCGGGCAATCGAGCGGATGATTGGTCAGCAGGAACTCCAGCATGTACTTGCGCGCTTCGGCCACCTGCGCCGTTTCCGTGCGCACCACCATGCCTTCGGCCACCGGCAGCGTGCAGGCGGTTTGCAGCTTGGGCATCTTCTCGACTTCGACCAGGCACATGCGGCATGCGGCCTGTAGCGTGAAGCCTTCGTAGTAGCAGAACGCCGGGACCTCGATGCCTTCGCGCTTGGCGGCATCGATTACCAACGTTCCCGGCGCGGCTTGGACCTCGCGCCCATCAATCGATAATTTAACTAAATCCGGCATTGGACACCTTGAAAAGGCACAGCAGGAATGCTCTTCGCCTCGGCACGCACACGAGAAGCCCGGCGGCAGGCCGAGCGCGTGAGCCCGCTCATGCCATCACCATCTGGCCGGCATGCTCGAACGGGCAGGGCTTGCCGTTCAGATGGTCCTCAAACTCTTCGCGAAACTTCTCGACGATGGAGATGGTCGGCAGGGCCGCCGCGTCTCCTAGCGGGCAGAACGTCCTGCCCAGCATGTTTTTCGAGATATCCGCCATAAGATCGATATCGCTGCGCACACCGCCGCCTTCATGGAAGCGGATCAGAATCTTGCGCAGCCATGTGGTGCCCTCGCGGCAGGGAATGCACCACCCGCAGCTCTCGTGCGCGTAGAACCGCATAATACGAAGCGCCGCTTTCACCATGCAGGTGTCTTCATCCATCACCACCACGCCGCCCGAGCCGAGCATCGATTTGCGCGCGGCCATCGAATCGTAGTCCATGGTCGCTCCCTCGCACTCCGCCGCGTTCAGCAACGGGCAGGACGAGCCGCCCGGGATGAAGGCCTTCAGCTTTTTCCCGTTCCGCATCCCGCCACCGACCTCTTCGATCATCTGCATTACCGGAAAGCCCAGGCGGAGCTCATACACGCCCGGCCGGTTCACATGGCCGGTAAGACAGGTGAGCTTCGTGCCGCCGGCCTTGGGCACGCCCAGGTCCGCGAAGGCCTTGCCTCCGTTCAGAATGATGGGAGGGACGGCGCAAAACGTCTCCACGTTGTTCAGAACCGTCGGGCACTGGAACGCTCCGACTACGGCCGGAAACGGCGGCCGGATTCGCGGCACCCCGCGCTTGCCTTCGAGCGATTCGAGCAGCGCCGACTCTTCGCCGCATTCGTACGCGCCCGCGCCGGTGTGCGTGTATAAATCGAAGTCGAACCCGGTGCCTTGGATATTTTTGCCCAGCCAGCCCTTCTCGTAGGCTTCGGCGAGCGCCTTATCCATCACCTCGATTAGGTAGCGATACTCGCCGCGAATGTAGATCCATCCCTTATGAGCATCGACCGCGAGCCCGGCGATCAGGCAGCCCTCGATCAACTGGTGCGGATCGTACTCCATCAGCACCCGGTCCTTGCACGTGCCCGGCTCACTCTCGTCGGCATTGACTACGATGTATTTCGGTTTGGGAGACTGCCGCGGCACGAAACTCCACTTCATCCCCGTTGGGAACCCGGCGCCGCCGCGCCCGCGCAGATTGGAGATCTTGAGCTCTTCGATGATCTGCTCGGGAGTCATGCCCGAGGCCTTCAGAAATGCCTTGTATCCGTCCGTGCGCAGATAAGTGTCGATCGAAGCGGAATCCGGCAGGCCGAAACGGCGTGACAGAATCCGTGTCTCTAGCGGGCTAGGTTCGTTGTACAGCATTATTGCTTCTTTCCCAAACTGTCCAAAAGCCGGTCGAGTTGCTCCGGTGTCACGAAATGATGAAAGTCGTAGTTCACCTGAATCGCCGGCGCCCACGAGCATGCGCCGATACATTCCACCTCTTCGAGCGAAATCCGCCCATCCGGCGTAACTTCCTTGTGGCCGATGCCCAGCTTCTTACACGCCTGCTCCCAAAGCTTGTCGCCGTCCCACAGCAGGCAGCTGATGTTCGTGCAGATCTGAACGTGGTACTTCCCCATCGGTGTCGGGTGCAGCATGGAGTAGTAAGAAATCACCTCCTGCACCTGCAACGGCGTCACGCCCACCCGCCGCGCCACCTCCTCGATCAGTTCCTGTGAGACCGAGCCGACTTCGTCCTGGGCGTACATCAGCATCGGAATCATGGCGCCGCGCTCCCGCCCCGGCGGATACGTACGGAGCAGCTTTTCGAAGCGCGCCTCGAGTTCCGGAGAAAATGTCACCTGTCCGTATCTCCTAAAACGAAATCCATGCTCCCAATCGATGCGATCACGTCGGCGATCAACGAACCTTCCACCAGTTTCGGCGTTGCCTGCAGATTGCCAAAGCTCGGCGTCCGCATGTGCACGCGGTAGGGATGCGTCGTACCGTCGCTCACAATGTAATATCCGAGTTCGCCGCGCGGCGATTCGATCACCTGGAACACCTCGCCCTCCGGAACGCGGAAGCCCTCGGTCACAATCTTGAAGTGATAAATCAGCGCCTCCATCTGGGTCTTCATCTTTTCGCGGTCCGGAAGCACTACATGCGGATCGTCCGCTTTCCACGGCCCGCCGGGCATCCCGTCCATCGCCTGCCTGATGATTCGCGCGCTTTGGCGCATCTCCTCCACGCGCAACTGGTAGCGCGCGTAAACATCGTTCTCCGTGCGCGTGGGTACTTCAAAATCGAACTTGTCGTAGCTCGAGTAAGGCTGCGTTTTGCGGGCATCGAGCGGCAGGCCGGCCGCGCGCAGCATGGGCCCGGTAATGCCTAAATCGAGCATGTCTTCGAGCGCGATAAAGCCCACGCCTTTAGTCCGGCCGATCCAGATCGGATTGTTGGTCAGCAGATTCTCGTATTCGTCCACCCGGGTCGGAAAAACATCGATAAATTTCTTGACCCGCTGATACCACCCGCGAGGCGGCTCGAGAGCCAATCCCCCGATGCGGAAGTAGCTGGTCATCATCCGCTGCCCCGAGAACATTTCGAAGATCTTGAGGATCTCCTCACGCTCGCGGAAACAGTACAGGAACACGCTCATCGCGCCGATGTCGATCGCGTGCGTCGCCAGCCACACCAGATGGCTGTTCAGACGCGTGAACTCAGTCAACATGACCCGCATCCACTGCGCCTGCGGAGGTATTTCGAGCCCAAGCAGTTTCTCTACCGCCAGGCAATAGCACAGATTGTTGGAAAGTGGCGCGAGGTAATCGACGCGATCGGTAAGCGTGACTGCCTGCTGATACGTCTTCGCTTCGCACTCCTTCTCGATCCCGGTATGCAAGTAGCCTATATCCGGATCGCAACGCATGATGACTTCGCCGTCGAGCTCAATCTTCAAGCGCAGCACGCCATGCGTCGAGGGGTGCTGCGGCCCCATATTCAGAACCATCCGGCGAAAGCCGGTTTCCGGCTGAGGCTCTTCTACCGTCGCAACTAATGGACCCGGAACTTCACTCATCGCGCTACCTTCCCCTGCAAACCAGTCAGGCCTGTAACGTCCGCTAAACCCGAATTCCCGTTACCGGATAATCTTTCCGCAAAGGGTACCCGTCCCAATCTTCCGGCATCATGATTCGCCGCAAATTCGGGTGGTTCAGAAAATTGATGCCGAAGAGATCAAACACCTCGCGCTCATACCAGTTGGCTGCGCGCCACACCGGCGTTACCGACTCGATGACGGGGTCTTCACCGCGCAACCGGCACTTCAATCGCAGCCGCTGGTTCTTCTCTATCGAATGCAAGTGATAAACGACTTCGAAGCGCGGCTCGGCCGGAAAACGATCCACCCCCGTTACCGAACTTAGCCGGACGAACTTTTCGTCGTACTTCAAGAAACGGCACACCGAAACGATCTGCCCGGGCGCAATCTCGAGCGTTAACTCGCCGCGATCGTACTTGCCGCCGGTAAGCGCCGCGCTGTCAAACGTCTCCACCGCTTGCGCCGCGGAGTGTTCTCGCAAGTTGTCGGGTAGCATTTGTTAGAAAAACTATCTTTCGCCGGCGCCGGCCGCGCGCTTTTCCTCGCCGCGAAACGGGAACGGCGTCGTGTCTTTCTGAGACCAATCCAACGCGCCCTTTTTCCAGATGTAAAAGAATCCGGAGAGGATCAGGACCACAAACACCAGCATCTCCAGGAAGCCGAACATCTTCAGATCGCGATAGACCACCGCCCAGGGATACAAGAAGATGGCTTCGATATCGAACACGATGAACAGCATCGCCACCAGGTAAAACTTTACGCTGAACCGGCTGCGAGCGTCTCCGGTCGGCACAATCCCCGACTCATACGGCGTATCTTTTACTTTATTCCGTACCTTCTTCCCGAATACGTACGAGATAACGATCAGCGCCGCCGCAATGATTACAGCGAGCAGACCTTGCGCCAGCACCGGAAAATACAGCTCGGTATAGGAACCAGGCATGTTGTCAGGGAAGATTGGGTCTCAACTTTGACTATAATGGTTGCAAAACGAGGGTGTCAACAACTCATGCCGATCGCCTTCACCTTAAACGGCGAGCCGCACACCAGTGCCGAAGGGCAGACGATTCTCGGCCTCCTGCGCGAACTCGATCTCGATCCCTCGCGCGTGGCCATTGAGCTGAATCGCCGCATTCTCAAGCAGCCGTTGTGGGCAGAGACCCCGCTTCACTCCGGCGCGGAGATCGAAATCGTCCGATTCGTGGGCGGCGGCTAAGACCTCCGCTGGCCTGTGGCGCTACGCAAAGCTCCTGACGGCAGTTGCTTCGTCTTCGTGAACATCAAAGACGGTATACAACTTTGTAATCTGCAGCAGGTCCTTCACTCGCTTTGTCAGGTTCAAAAGCTTTAATTGGCCGTTGCTGTTGGCCACGGTCGTAAACCCGGAAACCAGTTCTCCGATTCCGGAGCTATCGATATACGACACGTCGCCCAAATTCAGCAGGATCTTTTTTTGACCCTTGGAAACCATATCGCGCAGCGTATCGCGCAATGCGCTTGAACCCTCGCCGAGGGTAATCCGTCCGGCCACGTCCACCACACTGACGTCGCCCACCTGCCGGGTACTCAACTTTACACTCACTCGAATGCCTCCCTCACTTGAAGCTGCCTCTATTTCGACTTGTACTTGATCAACACCAGCTCGGTCCCGCCCGGCTCCAGGCGGCGCATCTCAAACTCGTCCATAAAAGAACGGATCAGAAAAATGCCTCTCCCCGAACTCTTCAACAGGTTCTCGGGCGCCAACGGGTCCGGCAGACCTTCGAAATCGAACCCTTCCCCTTCGTCCGCCACGCGCACCGTGAGCCGTTCCGAATTCTTCACCACCGAAACCCGCACCTTCTTATTGGCGCTGTAGCGATTGCCATGAACCACCGCATTCACCATCGCTTCCCGCACTGCGATCCCGATCTTCATGAGATCGTCCTCGTCGAAACCCGCCCGCTCCGCCAGCCCGCCTACGATCTCCTCCACCCGCTCCACACTCGCCAGCGTGGATTCAAACAATCGCTCCACCGCCTCCGATTCATGCGCTGCGCGATCTGGCATAATGTTGGGTCGCCGGTTGTTCCAGCCCAAATCGAATCGTTAGAATAAATTACCGGCGTCGGCAAAGTCAAGAAGCGAAGCCGGCCAAACGTTTCGGGTATGATTGAAGCGTGACATCCCAGCGGGAATCCACGTTTGCCCCGCGGGCTGGGTTCTCGCTTCCGTGTTTGCCCAAACTGGCCAAGCTCGAAGCCTCCCTCGGGTCTGCAATTCGCGGCAAACCAGGAGCCATTCGCTTGTCCGTCGTGTGCCTGCTCGCCCGAGGCCACCTTCTCATTGAAGATGTCCCAGGCGTCGGGAAGACTACCCTTGCTCAAGCCTTAGCCCGCGCCGTAGCCTGCAGCTTCCATCGCCTGCAATTCACCAGCGACATGCTGCCCAGCGACGTTCTCGGCGTCACCATCTATAACGCGCACTCCGAATCCTTCGAATTCAAACCCGGTCCCATCTTTAGTAACTTTCTGCTGGCCGACGAAATCAACCGCACCACTCCCAAGACCCAATCCGCCCTGCTCGAGGCCATGAACGAGAGCCAAGTCACCATTGACGGCAACCCCCACATCTTGCCCCGGCCCTTCATGGTGATCGCGACCCAAAACCCGGTCGAGCACCACGGCACCTATCCGCTGCCCGAATCGCAGATGGATCGCTTCCTCATGCGCCTTCGCATCGGCTATCCCGACCGCCGCAGCGAGCGGGACATCGTTCGTAATTCCGCGGACAGTTTACCCGAAGCGGCCCCCGCCCTCACCGGCGAAGAGGTTGTGGAACTCCAGGACCTCGTGCATACCGTCCGAGTCGAAGAATCACTCGTCGACTACATGCTCACGATTGTGGAGATGACCCGAAACCACGAGTCGCTCGCGCTCGGCGTCAGCCCGCGCGGCTCGCAAGCCCTCTTCCGAGCGGTGCAGGCGCTGGCTCTGTTGGACGGCCGTGATTTCGCCATCCCCGATGACGTCAAGCGGCTCGCGGTCCCGATTTTCGCCCACCGCGTTGTGATCAACACGCGAACCACACTCGTGCAGCGCCGCGCCGACACCGCCGAGCGTATCATCGAGGAAATTCTCACGCAGGTGGAAGTCCCTCTGTAGATCGCCTGTTATGAAAACAGCCATCATCGGCCTGCCCATGGTAGGCAAGACATCGCTCTTCACGATTCTCACCGGCGTCCACCAGGAGACGCGAATCGGGTCCACCGCCGCCCGCACCGGTGTGGCCAAGGTCCCCGACCCCCGGCTCGACGCGCTGGCCCGCCTCTTCGAGCCCCCCAAGATTACCTACGCTACGGTCGAGTACGTCGATATGCCGGCCATCTCCAAGGAGAACCTGCGCGACCCCGCTTATGTTGCGAGCTTGCGCGTAGTCGACGCATTCGCTCAAGTTCTGCGCCTCTTCGAAGACGAAACCATCCCTCACGAGAAGGGTTCCATAGACCCCATGCGCGACCTCGAGGACGTAGAAACGGAGCTCATTCTGAGCGACCTGGTCGTGGTCGAAAAGCGCCTGGAGCGCCTGGAGAAGGATCGCAAAAAGGTCAAGAATCCCGAACTCGATCACGAATTTGAGCTGCTCGAAAAATGCAAAGCGGCACTCGAGCAGAACCAACCGCTGCGCCAGATGGCCCTGGACGCGGAAGGGGAAAAACGGATTCGCGGATTCCAGTTCCTCTCCCAGAAGCCAATGCTCTATGTACTGAATTTGGGTGAGGCCGATGCCGGTAAGCTGCATCAACGCGAGCAGGAGTTTCGTCAAGGACCGCTCGCCGGCCGCGCCCAGACCGCTGTTACCGCCGTGTGCGGCAAAATCGAAGCCGAACTGGCCGAACTTCCGGCCGAGGAGCAGCGCGACTACCTGGCCAGTTATGGACTCACCGAGTCCGGTCTCGAACGCCTGATTTCCGCCACGTACTCTCTGCTCGGCGTGATGAGCTTCCTAACCGCCGGCGAAACCGAGGTCCGCGCCTGGACCATCCCCACGCAAAGTCCCGCGGCCAAAGCGGCGGGCGCCATCCATTCCGATTTCGAGAAGAAGTTCATTCGCGCCGAAGTAGTGAACTGGAAAAATCTAATTGACCTCGGCGGCTACCCCGGTGTCCGCGAGAAGGGCCTGCTGCGCCTCGAAGGCAAAGAGTACATCGTGAAGGATGGCGACGTGCTTGTCATTCGCCACGGGTAATGCATCACCGCACCCGGACGACGGTCCTGCTCTAACACGATCTCCTCCCTGTCCTCGATTGAGCGCTCCGGTGCCGGTTGTGGCACATGCACCCGGAGACATGAACGCGTGCCGCGCTTCGTGACCGGCGCCCGAGATTCCACGCCGGCCGCGCCGAACTCGCGCCCGCAAACCCCCGACTATATTCCAAAAACCTCGCGCCCTTTAAAACGTAAAGCGCCCCACGATCTGTCCCGACCGCGGCTGAGCCCCCGCCCCGCCGATCGTTGCGATGTAGCCGTAGCCGTAGTTGTACACTCCTCCCACCGTGGTCGGCAGGCTCGCCGGATTGGCGTTGAGAGTAGGGGTGTTCGGGCTGCTGCTGCCCGTTAACGGCATCGAGAGGAACAGCCGGTTAAAGATGTTCTGGAATTCGGCTCGGATAAACAGGTTGTATTTGCCTTCCTTCCCCATACGGAAATTCCGGCCGAAGCTCATGGACTCGGCGGGCTGCCGCTGCCACCGGTAGTTGTCGTAGAACGGAGCCGATACGCCGAAGGTTCCGGCCGGCGCATCCGTCCAGGCCTTGGGATTCAGAACCAAAGTAGTCTGCGGATTAAAGCACCCGCAGTTTGGATCGACCAATAGCCGGGGAACGCCGGGAACATAGTTCCAGAATGTGGGACCGGCGCGCTCCAGTTGCAGGTTCAACTGGTTGTTCGAATAGGGAGTCTGAATCAGCGCGCCATTCTGGTAGCGCAGCACCCACCCGATCTGCCAATCCCTCACTACCTGCGAGAGCGCTTTCATTCCGCCGCCGCCCGCCGAAGCGATTCTCGGAGTCGTATACGAGCCGGAAATGACTGCCGCGTCCGGCCGGACCAACTGATTCAACTGCTTGTTGATGCCGTAATTGTAAATGTCGTTGTAGATCGGAATACCTTGCAGAGTGGTGATATTGCCCGCCTCCGCTCCTGTGCCGTTCACCAGGCCCTTGGACCAAACGAACGATGCCTGCACTTGCAAACCGTGGGAAAAGCGCTTGGTGACCTTGGACTGCAGCGAGTCGTACCACGTCTTCCCGATAGGCGGCCCCAAATCGATTGCTGTCGGCGCGGTAAACTGCGGCGCCGGACGGAGATCCTGGGCCACCGTCTGTGTGAGCGGCATCCCGCTATACGCCGGATAAATACCTGCGGCCGCGGCCTGCGGAGAACTGAGCAGACTGGTGAGCAACTGCTGCGTAGACGGATCGTGAATGTTCAGTCCGTGAGCCGCCAGGAGCGCGGGCGTCAAGCTGTTGGAAGCGATCTGATCCATGCCCGGCGCAGCCCCCCAGACCTCGCGGTTCCCCACGTAGGTCACCTCCAATACGATGTCCTTCTGTACCTCGCGCTGCACGCCGATGCTCCACTGCAGAATGCGCGGAGGCCGCGCCTCCGGAGCGAAGTAAATGTTTGGATTCGACGGCGGTAGCAGGCCGCCGCTGGCCGTCGGGTATTTGCCGGGACTGAAGTTGGGGAATGTAAGATTCGGGGCCGGATTCGGACCTTGAAGCCCAAGAGGCATCGGACTTATGCCGTACCCCAATGCGTTGAACGTATAATAGTCGGCGACGCCGTAGGAAAGCCCCTGCGGGGTCTGCGTCGTGCCATACATTACGCCCGCCCCCGCGCGCAACACGGTCTTGGTGTTGATCTGGTAGGCCGCCCCGAGGCGCGGCCCGAAAGCAAATTTGTAATTGTGGGAGAAGTCGCAATTGCAGTGCGCGCCCGGGCCGGAGCCTTGGTAAATGCCCGTGCCCAACAGCCCTCCCACCGTCGGATTAGGCGTGCTCCACGAGACCTCCTGCATTCGGTTGTACTGCTCGTTCAGATACGTCTGAAAGTCGTACCGCAGGCCATAATCGAGCGTGAATTTTCGCGTCACCTTCCAGCTGTCCTGCGCATACAGCCCAAAGAAGTGATTCCCAAGCTTGGTGTTCGCTATGGGGCTGAGGGCAAGTGAGTCCGGGTTGCCCAACAGGAAACTCGCGTAGTTGAAACCGGTGCCGTTGGTGAAATTCATCGGCTGGCCGTTCTGCCAGGGGTCGGCAGTCTCTGCGTTCGAGAAAATGAACGTGCCGTTCGCGCGCCAATTGCTCAAGTTGGGATAGCCTTCGATGGTAGTCTCGCCGCCGAACTTGTAAATGTGGTTTCCGCGCACCCAGGTCAGGTTGGTATTGGCCGTGCTCTTCTCTTCATAAAGACGCGTCTCGAACGCGCCCCCCACACCGTTGGTATTTCCAAAAAGGTTTGTGGCCCCGCACGGAATCGCCGAGCTCGCATTGCAGGCCCATCCGCCCGATGTCGCTTGACCCATGCCGAAGATGCTCGGGAACAGCGTCTCATCGTAATACCCGTGCATGCCAAGGGAATTCTCGTCGAACTTTCGAGGAATCGTCGGCTCGAACTGATGGAGATACCCGATCCCCACATGTAGAAGCAACGTAGGCTTGATGGTGTAATCGTAATTCAGGCGAGTGGTCCAGTTCCGGTAAGCCGTGGGCACTGAACCCGTATAGTCGGCCGTGATTCCGTTGGCATTGGGCGAGTTCCACAGGTAATGCGACAGGTACCACGAAAGCTTCGCAGTAGGGCTCAACGAGTGATCGATCTTCCACGAGAAATTCGTCGTGTGTGTCCAGTTTACGTAGGACGGAATGATGTAGTTGTTGACGATCCCGGGCGCATTCGGCATGGGAAGCATGTTCTGAATCGCGAGCGATACAGCGTCCATTCGCGAAAGCGGAACGGTGTTGTTGGGGAAGGGGCTGCGCACGTTGTTATTGGTTACAATGCGCGTGGTTGCGGGATCAAACACTTCGCCATACGTCAGAGCCTGTCCGGCCGGGTCCACAACCTGGACGCCGTTGTTGGTCAGCGGGGTATTGCCTCCAGTGCAGGTATTGGTGGCGGTATTGAAATTCAAACAGCCCGAGGTCGTGAAATCGCCGTTCCTGTAGGCCGGCGTGGGCACGCTCATCACGCCGTTCGAAATCTGCCGGCTCTCGCGGTACTGCTCGAAGTTGAAAAAGAAGAAGGTCTTGTTGGTTCCGTTGTAGATTTTGGGAATGCGTATAGGACCGCCGATAGTCCCGCCGAAATCATTGCGCCGCTGCGTGTTGCGGATGTGCTGGCCCTCTTTGAGCGGAGTCTGCGTGCCCGCGTCGGTGAATGGTAATCCGGCGTTCAATGCCTCGTTTACAAAGTAGTCATAGCCGCTGCCGTGAATCTGATTGGTGCCCGACTTCATCGTGAAATTGAAGTAGCCGCCGCCCGCCTGTCCGTACTCCGCAGCGAAATTGCTGGTCTGTACGTTCACCTCCTGGACCGCCTCCACCCCCATCGTCTGGCTTCGCTGCTGATACACCTTCCAAAGAGTGCCGGTCGAATCTTGGCCTTCGATGCGAATCGTCTCGCTGTTGCTTGGCAGTCCGTTCACTACCAGTTCCATGTCGTTGGCGAAAGCCACGCCTGGAAGTAGCAGGGACGTTTGCAGCGGGTTGCGGATGTTGCCCATCTGCGTAGCGCCCGCATAACCGCCGCCCGAGATCGTGAGGAGGGGAAGGTCGACCGCATCTTTGACTTCCACCAGGTGGCTCATCTCTCCGCTCTCGGTCTTCAGCAAGGGCGCGGTCTCCGATACCGTCACTGATTCCGTCGTCTCGCCGACCTCCAGCGTCACGTCTCTTCTGGTATCGGTGGCGACGACCACCGGCACGTTCTGCTGCACAGACTTTTTGAAGCCCGGTACGGTCACCGTAATCTCATAATTCCCCGCAGGCAACGAGATGACGTAATTTCCGGTGTTGGACGTCCCCCCTTGATAGACAACCCCGGTTTCTGTGTTCTTAACTTCGATCTGCGCCGCCGCCACCACCGCGCCGGCAGGATCGGAAATGGTCCCTGTAATCGTTCCTTGATTGGACTGTGCGAACACGGTCGCACCTGCTAACA
>JAFAWA010000290.1 GCA_019242155.1 Terriglobia bacterium
ATTCTGGCACTTCGATCTTAAGACGGACCACATCGTGAATACGCGCGAGTTTCCCTGCCGCAGCCGTTTCAGCTTCGGAATGTCGGGCGACGGAAAGAAGCTTTACGTCTACGGCGCCGGATTCGAAATCGAGTCTTACGACGCCGCCACCCTCCAATTCGAAAAGACCTGGGACCTGAAGTATGACGTCACCGGCGGAGGGTTGGTTGTCCTTCCGTAAGGGGCCGGTTGCGCTTGCGCTAGTTCTTCTCGTTCGTACTCTTAGCTCGCAGCCCGTGGATGACCCTGTCGCGGTTGCGCGCCGAGGGCTCGACCTCCTCCTTGAAGAGAAGTACAGCGATTACCGGGGTCTGCTCACCCCTCAAGCCAAGAAACGCTTCACAGAGGATCTGCTGCGGAACCAGATCGGCGGGCGCATTCATACCCTCGGCCAATTCAACGGCATCGGCGACCCGCTCACGGCCAAAGACGGCGGCGACACCTTGATCAGCTTCCCGCTTCGTTTTGCGGCAACGAACGTGAATCTCCAGTTCACCCTCAGTCAATCGCTGCAAATCGCGAGCGTCGCGTTTCGCCCTGCCGATGCCCCGCTGCCCAAAGTGTGGCAGCGCCCCGCGTACAGCCGCGCGGAAGCCTTCGTCGAGCGCGAACTCACGGTAGGGGATGATGCCTGGAAGCTCGGTGCGACGCTGACCCTCCCGGCGGGTAAAGGTCCATTCGCCGGCGTGGTTCTCGTCCATGGGCCCGGCCCGAACGATCGCGACGAGTCAATTTATTCCAACCGCATATTCCGCGATATTGCCGAGGGCCTCTCTTCGCGCGGCATCGCCGTATTGCGCTACGACAAACGCACGTTCACTTACGGCGACAAAATGGGCAGCCTCGAATTCACGATCGAGCAGGAAACGGTGGAAGACGCGGTCCGGGCCATCGCGCTACTCCGCGGCCGGCCGGAGGTCGCGCCGAAACGCATTTTCCTGCTGGGCCACAGCCTCGGCGGTTACGCGGCGCCGCGCATTGCGGCACGCGACGGCAAGCTTGCGGGCCTGATCTTCCTTTCGGCAAACGCCCGCCCTATCGAAGACGTAGCCCTCGATCAGAATGATTACCTGGCCCATCTCAACGGCGATCCCACACCCCAGGTCCAGCAACGGCTCGATGCCTTGAAGGCCGAAGTCCTGAAGCTCAAGAAGCTGGAAGCCGGCCAGACGGTACCAACCACGTTACTGGGACTTCCCGGGGCCTACCTGCTCGACCTGAAGGGCTACGATCCGGTTATGGAGGCCAAACAGATCGGCCTCCCCCTGTTGTTCCTCCAGGGCGGCCGCGATTTCCAGGTCGGCTCGAAGGATTCGGCCCTGTGGAAGGAGGCCGTGGCTTCGCAGAAGAACGTCTCCTTCAAGGAGTACCCGTCTCTGAATCACCTGTTCATGGCGAACGAAGGCCGCCCTTCGCCCACCGAATATCTGAAGGCCGGTAACGTGGACGCAGCCGTGATCTCCGATATCGCCGAGTGGATCGCGGTGCAGCCGGAGAGATGACCGCTTGACCTAAGTCTCTCGCCATCGGGCCGCGGCATTTTAGCCCTTGCCGCGGTCGCCTGCTACCATCGAGACAACGTTAATCGACAAGATTAACGACATCGCCATGGATAAAGAGCGGGCCGGTAAATATCCCCCGATACCAAACGTCCATCTGCCGGTGATGCTTCAAAAGTGGTGCCATCTGACCTTTCTGCATTGGCGATTACCGGTCAGCGCGGTCCGCTCATTTATACCGAAGCCGCTTACGGTCGATTCATTCGACGGCTCCGCGTGGGTTGGAGTGACGCCATTCCTCTTGAGAGATCTGCGGCCCCCCATCGGTCCCGCGGTGCCGTGGCTTTCGGAATTTCCCGAAACGAATTGCCGTACCTACGTGCGGGGGCCGGACGAGCAACCCGGAATCTGGTTCTTCTCGCTTGAAGCGGCGCGAGCCATGGCTGTCTTCGGCGCTCGTGTTACCTATGGCCTGCCGTACGCATGGGCCCGCATGCGCGTCGAGACCGGCCGCCGCATGCGATACCGGAGCGTCAGACTTTGGCCTGATCAAAAGACGGCGACAAGCATCGAAGTGGAGCCGGCGGAGCCAATCGAAGCAGGGGAGCGTGAGATCTTTCTTACCGCACGATATCGCCTGTATTCTTCGATCGCCGGGCGCATAGTGTATGCCGAGGTGGAGCATCCGCCGTGGCCGCTGCAAGCGGCGCGTGTGATTCATGTCGAAGAGACGCTCACGCGCGCCGCAGGCCTTCCGCGTCCGCCGGATATGCCCCTGGCGCATTACTCGCCCGGCGTCGCGACCCGCATAGGCCGGCCTAAAATCGTGCCTTGAGAAAACGCGTTGCCCGCGGCCCGTCGTTGCCCGAGAGTTGCTCTTCCCGTGACCGAATGGTATGACAGACGGCGTGATGCAATTCCGCACTGAAACCGACAGCATGGGCGAGGTCCAAGTGGCCGGCGACCGGCTCTGGGGAGCGCAGACCCAACGGGCTCTCGAACATTTTCAGATCGGCGAAGATCGCTTTCCCGCCGAACTCGTCTCCGCATATGCAGTTCTCAAAAAAGCCGCGGCCATCGTCAATCACCGCCGAGGGCTGCTCGACCAGGAGCGGAAGAACCTCATCGTTCAAGTCTGCGACGAAATCCTCTCCGGGCTTTTTCGCGATCAATTTCCGTTGCCCGTCTGGATCTCCGGCAGTGGTACCCAGTTCAACATGAACGTAAACGAGGTCATTGCCAACCGCGTGTCGCAGTTGACCGGCGCTCCCATGGGCAGCAAAAGGCCGGTCCATCCCAATGACCATGTCAATCTCTCGCAATCCACCAACGATTCGTTTCCCTCGGCCATGTCCATAGCCGCTGCGCAAGCTTTACAGCAGCGTCTAATCCCCGCTATCGAACAGTTGCGGGATGCGATTCGAACGAAGGCGGATGCGTGGCGGGATATCGTAAAGATCGGCCGCACCCATCTGCAGGACGCAACCCCGCTCACACTGGGCCAGGAGTTCTCGGGTTACGCCGGCCTCCTCGATGACAATCTCGGCCGGCTACATCACGCGCTCGCAGAAACCTATCGGCTGGCGCTCGGCGGGACGGCCGTGGGCACCGGAATTAACGCGCCCGCGGGCTTTGATCAGGATGCCGCCGAAGAGATCGCACGGCTTACCGGGTTGCCTTTCGTCGCCGCCCCCAACAAGTTCACCGTGCAGGGCTCCCATGACGCCCTGGTCCAACTCGGCGGTGTTCTCAGAACGCTTGCCGTCTCGCTATATAAGATCGCGAATGACATCCGCCTGTTAAGTTCCGGTCCCCGTTGCGGCCTGGCTGAAATACGCCTTCCGGAAAATGAGCCCGGCTCCTCGATCATGCCGGGGAAGGTAAACCCTACGCAATGCGAGGTTCTGGCCATGATATCGGTGCAAGTGATGGCCAATGACATCGCCGTCGCATTCGGGGGTTCGGGCGGTTACCTGGAGATGAACGTCTATAAGCCGCTAATGATCTTCAATCTCATGAAGTCGATTCGCTTGCTCGAGGACGGGTGCCGCAGCTTCCGCATTTTCCTGATTGAGGGCGTCGAACCTGAGTATAGGCAAATCGACTCGTTTCTCAACCGTTCCCTTATGCTGGTTACCGCGCTCAGTCCATCAGTCGGCTACGACAAAGCCTCACAGGTGGCCCACCACGCGCTCGAGCACGATCTCAGTTTGAAAGATGCGGCCCTCCAACTCGGAGTCGTCAGCGCCGAGGAGTTCGACCGTATCGTCGACCCGAAGAAAATGGTGATGCCTGGTTAGCGCCTCACTGGGCTGATTTGCCCAGCGTATGCTATTTTGAACTTGGAAGGCTGCGCGCGAGCCTGTTGTCTGTGATTCTCGGAAGCGGCCAATGATCGATTCCGTTCTCAACGTCCTGTTCCGTTGCTCTCACCGCTCACTCACACGCCCTGTGACTCCCGTGAGCAAAGCGGGCGTGCCCAAAGGTCCTACTTACGTCGTATGCCTCGATTGCGGAAAACAGTTCGCGTATGACACGCGCGAGATGCGCGTAGGCAAGCCACTCGATAGATCCGATAATAGCGGCGTGCTGGATCCCGGGGCTCCCAAACGGGGGAGCAAACTCAAGTACGCACTGTTGGCGTCGTTGCCTGTCGCGGTTTTCGCGGGCAGCCTGCTGCGCAAGCGCAAGAAACCTACCGACCCGCCAAAAAATGGAAATGTTTAGGGTGTGGTTAGTGGGTCATGGCGTAGACAACGTAATTCACGCCTAACCGAATCCCCAGCGCCGAATATTTCTCCGGGTATTCCGGCTCGTCGGCCCACTCCCAGGAATCTCCCACGTCTGAGTTGAACGACATCGCCACCATTACGCGGCCTTTATCGTCATAAATGCCGCGCCAGTGGGCTACGGCTCCTTCGGAACGGCCGCGCTGCTGGCCGCGGATCCCCCACATTCCGGGGATTCGGTAGCGGTCGTCAAGATCGTACACCAGGTGGAAGATCGGGTCACCATTCTCGATTTCTACGATGGTCCGGTCCGGAAACACCACCTGCATGCTCTCCATGAACCTATCCCACTCCTCAGGGCCCCAGAAGTCGTCCAGCATCAGGAATCCGCCGCGTAGCAGGTATTCCCGCAGCGTCTTTGCTTGAGACGATGTGAGCTTCCAATCGCCCATCTCGCCTGCGCAGAGCCAGGCCCAATCGTAAATGTCGTCCACATCGTCCGGGTTGACGGGTTGCTCTACCGACCTTACGTGGACTCGCGTCAAGCGGCGCAGCGCCTGGTTGAAATGGCGGTCGGCGCGCGGATAGTCCTGCGTCCAACTGGTGCCGCCCTCGCGCCAGTCCAATCGTCCCCACCGGTACCGCGCGAATCGCGCGTACGGATGCTGCGGGTACATCAGCCTGCCGAATACGAATTCAGTCCTCTCCTCCGCATCCGCCGGAATGGGAATATTGTCGTAGCCTTCCATGCTGATGTAGACGCGGAAAGGCTTGGTGAAGGCGAACAGCGCCGAGACACAGATCAGCCCAGCGCCCAGCCGCCACAGATTTTTGCGGAGATTCATTGACCACCCCGGCTTGGAAGTCGCCGGCCTTTCCTAATGCGCTACCGATGCGGACTCGCTTACCTTGTGTGCGAACACTTGTACATTGATATCCGAACTCTTGTCCCACCCGTGGCCTTGCGCATTGAACTCCCCGGCCGCCCGTCCGGTGCCGTCGAACATCAGCATGACACCGTCGGCCAGGTCCTCCGTTGCCGAACTCAGCGCCGCATTGGATGCATGGTTGAACCACATGTAATTCTTTTCGCTACCCGGCGCGATGGGCCGGCCTTGCCCCCACACGCCGAAACTGTATTGGGCACCGCCTTCCACTGGGAGACTGAGATTGGTGAAATCCACCTGCCATACGCGTATGAACCGGCCGAAATCGTCGTAGAGTGGCGTGCCGGCGGCGGTAGCATTTGTGATCCGCACATTGGCATTGCCGGTTTCATCGCTGCCGGCGGAAAGCGCTGCCGATACCGCCGGCGTAATGTCCGCTCCCGCGGTCCCGAAATACAGCCGCACATCCTGATAGAAATCGCCCAAATGGTTTGGATCTTCCTCTTTCAACCCGGGAACCGTCCAGGTGCGAATCTCATCGATTACCCAGCGTTCCCCCGGAACGCCGACCGCGAAGGTGTCGCCGACAAACGCCGAATCGCCAGACGCCCAACGGACGTTGCTGCGCGCTACGCCGGAGACGTTATTCAGGTTCGCCTGGGGCAACCCCCGATCCACAACCATGACGGAGTTGGCGGCCCACCCGCTTGCGGCCAGAGCCAGTCCGATCGCTACTTTCGAAGCGTCACGTCCTCTGAGCATCCACATTCTCCCGAGTCCTATTCTACATTCTTGAGACGCGCGCGATGTGAAACTATGATTCCGCAATGTCCTACATTCCAGGACCCGCCGCCAAGACGGCGGAAAACACGTGTCGGTGCATATTCGCACAGCGCGAGCCGGGAACTGATTGAGGGTATGTCACTTGGCGGTTAGAATCAGGTGCATGCCTGATGATCTGAACAGGAAAACGGTTCTCGTGGTTGACGACGAGCCGGAAATCCGAAAGCTGGTTGCCGCCATGGTTACCCAGTTCGGATACACAGTGCTGACCGCGGATAGCGGGGAACACGCACTCACGCTCTATCGGAACCAAGCCCCTCTCGAATTGCTGATTACGGACGTTGTCGCGCCCGGTATGAGCGGGCCCATGCTTGCGGACAAGTTGACCGCCATTCAGCCCGGCCTGAAGGTCTTGTATATCTCTGGGTACGACAACACGCACGTAGTCCAGAAGTATGTCGTCGAGAAAGGGCACGCGCTGCTTTCCAAGCCGTTCGCGGTAGCCGAACTGCAGAATAAGATCCAACAGCTTCTGGCAGAACCGGCCGTCCGAGCGGCCAACTAGCGTCTGCCGGGGCTTACTGGAGGGGCTGGGACCGGCGGCAGCGCGGGAATGGCGCTTGGCGGCTGCGCAACCCGTCCGTGGATGGCCTCGTCGATCGATACATTGTGGTTCTCCAGGATATCTCCCACGGCGCGCTCTAAAGCCGTCCGCGAAGTAATGTACTGATCGCGTACCGCCACTTCCGTACCCCGCGCCTGTGCTACCTGCCCCTCGTACTGCATCACGAGAAATGGCGTGGACAGTCCGTTCGTATACCGCTCCATTTCGATTCTAAGGGACTCTTCCTGCAGCGCGCGGGCCGATACGGCGGCGTCGTAAGCCGTGCGCGAGCGTGTCAGAGCCACAAGGGCCGCCTCCACCTCGAGCCGTACCTGGTTTTCAATCTGCTGATACGAGACCTGCCATTGCCTCGAAATCATCTCGTCGCGCGCGAGATCGGCTTGAGCCACACGATTCCGTAGGGGCAGAACGAACTGCACGCCGACGCTGTAACTGGGGAAGCGGCCCGTGAATAGCTGTGACAGGCCCGTTGGGAGTCCGCCGATCTCGGAAGAACTGATGCCCCCGGTGGGCAGCAGCGAAGTTCCCGTCGTTCCCGGCGCCGAGGAAACAGCCGGAGCGATGGGCGTTCCAGCTAAGCCGGCATTCTGGGCGCTGGCCACCAGGTCCACTTCGGGGAGGACATTGTTTCGCGAACCGGCCAGAGCGAATCCGGCATTCTCCATCTGCAGACGGGCCTCCGCCAGTTCGGGGCGGCTGCGGAATGCCGTAGCGATAAGATCGGCGACCGGACGCACGGGTTCCTGGTCGGGAACTTCGATCGGCGTGGTGGGTATCAGACGAGCATCGCGGACGGCCGCATCGGCGGTACCGCGCCTCGTCAGCACGCTCTTCAGCAGCAATTCCTGCTGCTCTTCGAATCCTTGGGAATTTGCCAGATCCTGCCGCGCGGCGGCAACCTGGGCCTCCGCGCGGGTCAATTCAACCGGCGCGAGCGTTCCCTGGCGCACGCGATTCGCGTTGTCTTCATACAGCCGCTGCGCGACTGCCAGTGTCTCCTCGCGCACTGCCACATCCGCTACCCAACTCACCAGATCGTTGTAGAGTCTAATAACGCCGGCCACGGTCGCGATCAACTGCTGGCGGAAGACCAGGTCGCTGGTCTTTTCATTGTTCTTCGCGATACGGATAAAGCGCCGGTTCATCTGCACGCCGAATCCCCGCAGTAGAGGCTGAGTTACCGTCAGGCCGAGGCCCGAAGTGCTGTAAGGGTTAAAAACATTTCGGGATGAGTTTGTATTCAGGCGGCTGGCATTGATTGAAGAGCTGATCAGCGTGCCCGTGCTGAAGCCCTGCTGCCATCCCACGGTTCCTGCGCTCGTATTGCTAATCAGGGAGTTCGTTCCACTGACCAGAGTGTTCACTTCCGGTGTGGTCTGATGCGACCGGCTCAGGCTGCCGGTGAGCGATGGATCAAACACAGGGATTCCCGGTCCGAGCGACAGCGGAGCAGCGCCCGTAATCCCAATGCCGCTCGGACTCGGCGGCGCTAACACGGCGAGGTTCGCCAGGCTCGTGGCTGCGGTAGTGCCGGGCAGAGTTCCGCTCGCGGCCGCGGTGAGCAACGGCGTCGAAGGAGCACCCACGCCCGCCGGCAGTTCCGCCGTGGCGAGCGAGATGCCGCGCAGCGTGCCGCCCCCTTTGGCGCGCTCGGTGTCGGTAGAGGCGATTAGTGGCTCGAAGCGCTGGAACTCGACATCCAGGTTATTCTCGAGCGCCAGCGCGATCGCA
>JAFAWA010000508.1 GCA_019242155.1 Terriglobia bacterium
TGTAGAGCTCGCCGCGATGGCGGGCCTCTTCGACGAAAGGAGCGCGGCCGGTAGTCAACCCCTCGGCCATAGCAGCTTGCGGCATGGCAGCCCTCCTGAACCTGCTTTCAGACTAACACCGGCAGGAACAGAAGACAACCTCCAAGAGGTGGTGCTACACAGAAACGGCAGCATCCAAGAAGATCTCGCGAGCCCTTCGGCAGTCACACAGGCCGTTATATTCAGTAATGTAAAGCTTGGAGCGGACGTTAGAATGAGCGTTCAATGATAATTTCTCGCCTGGCCTTGAAAAACTGGAGGAACTTCCGGGCGGTAGATATCGGCTTTTCGGAACGGGTCTTCTTGATTGGGCCGAATGCCTCGGGAAAATCTAACCTCCTTGACGTATTTCGGTTCTTAAGAGACATCGCGAAACCTGGCGGGGGACTTCAACGCGCCATCGTCCAACGCGGCGGGTTCTCGAAGATACGTTGCCTCGCGGCTCGGAAGGAACCCGAGGTTGAGATCGAAGTCGAGTTGTCTGACAATGGTTCCGCTCCCAATTGGCGCTACAAGATCGGGATCACGCAACAGGTGCGTGGTCACCGGCAACCCATCCTAAGCTACGAGACAGTATGGAAAGACGGAACTCTCGTCCGAGAACGGCCGGATGAGGAGGACTCCGCGGACAGTTTGCGTTTGACCCAAACTCATCTCGAGCAGATAAATTCAAATGCTGAGTTTCGGGAGGTAGCTAGGTTCTTCGAGTCCATTCGGTACCTTCATCTTGTCCCACAGTTGCTAAGGCAGCCTGAGGCCTTTCAGGGACCCAACACGCCCGATGATCCTTACGGCAGAAATTTCCTGGAGACCGTCGTTAAGACTCCGGAGAAGACCCGGAGGTCTCGCCTCCGGAGAATTGAAGCGGCGCTGCGAGACGCGGTTCCCCAGCTCAAAGAGCTCACCGACAGCCGGGACGAAGCTGGGATTCCGCATCTTGAGGCCATGTACGCTCACTGGCGGCCGAATGCAGGAAGGCAGCGCGAAGATCAATTTTCCGATGGAACCTTGCGATTAATTGGCCTGTTCTGGTCGCTCCTAGAGGGTGACGCCCCGGTCCTTCTCGAAGAACCCGAACTATCTCTACACTCCGGGATCGTCGCCAAGTTGCCCGCATTGTTCTATCGATTGCATCGAAGGAAAAAACGTCAGATTTTCGTCAGCACACACAGCGGCGATTTGCTATCGGATAAGAGCATCGGCGCGGAAGAGGTAGTTATTCTGAGACCGGACAAGGAGGGCACAATTGTTGAGGTTGCGTCATCAATTGCAGAAGTGCGTGACCTGTTGGATGCGGGACTAAGTGTAGCCGATGTTGTTGTTCCTCGAACGTCACCTCCGACCCTCGGCCAATTCGATCTGCTTGAATGACTCCCATTCCAGTTAACCTTGCGACAGAGGACGAACTGAGCGAGGTCACCATGGTGAGAATATTGGATGGAATTAAGCGTTATGCGCTAGGGAATCGTTACAGGCGAGGCGGCAACGGGTACCTGCGCCGAACCATTGCCGGCTGGAACCGGGCAGCGACAAGGACACCGTTCATTGTTCTGACAGATCTCGATTCCGGCGAGTGCGCCCCTCAGTTACTCAGTGGTTGGCTGCCGTTTCCTAAGCATCCGAATCTTCTGTTTCGGGTTGCAGTTCGCGAGGTTGAATCATGGCTTCTCGCCGATCCCGTCAACCTTGCCAGATTCCTCGGTGTACCGAAGAGCCTCATGCCGGCAATGCCCGATATGATCGATAACCCAAAAGGGGCACTGGTGAATATAGCCCGAAAATCACGATCTCGGGACATTCGCGAACGCATCGCCCCGAGAGTTGGAAGTACGGCTCAGCAAGGGCCTGATTACAATGGATGCCTTGGATACTTCGTTCGCAGCCGTTGGGATTTTGGTGCTGCGCAAGCAAACTCGCCAAGCCTGGCCCGCACGGTGCGACGCCTCAGTTCATTTGTTCCCCGCTGGACTTAATGAAGCGAATGCCGGTCGGACGCCTAAACCATGAAGGCCTACGCAGCCATTCGCGCGGGCAGTTCCTTCACAATCTCCGAAACGAATCCCTTGGCATCGCCGAACAGCATCAGCGTCTTGTCCATGTAGTACAAGTCGTTATCGATGCCCGCGAATCCCGGGCTCATGGATCGCTTGATCACCATCACCGTGTGCGCCCTATCCACGTCGAGAATGGGCATTCCGTAAATCGGGCTGCCTTTATCGGTGCGCGCTTTGGGGTTGGTGACGTCGTTTGCGCCGATCACCAGCGCCACGTCGCATTGCGGGAACTCGCCGTTGATTTCGTCCATTTCGACCAGTCGATCGTAAGGGATGTCGGCCTCGGCGAGCAGCACGTTCATGTGGCCGGGCATGCGGCCTGCGACAGGGTGGATTCCGAATTTTACGTCCACGCCGCGGCGCGTGAGATTGTCGAACAGTTCGCGGATCTTGTGCTGCGCCTGGGCCACAGCCAAGCCGTATCCCGGGACGATGATGACGCTCGTGGCCGCTTCGAGAATCTGAGCGGCTTCTTCGGGGCTCGCGCTGCGCACGTTGCGCTGCTCCTGTTTTGCGGAACTCGTCTGAATCTGTCCGAAAGCGCCGAACAGCACGTTGGTAAACGAGCGGTTCATGGCCTTGCACATGATGATCGAGAGGATCAAGCCTGAGGAGCCGTCCAAAGCTCCGGCTACGATGAGCAGCCGGCTATTCAAAGCGAATCCCATAGCACACGCGGAAAGGCCCGCATAAGAGTTGAGGATTGCGATTACGGTCGGCATGTCGGCGCCGCCGATCGGTATGATCAGCAGTACCC
This sequence comes from Terriglobia bacterium, assembly GCA_019242155.1. GTDB lineage: Bacteria > Acidobacteriota > Terriglobia > Bryobacterales > Bryobacteraceae > PSRJ01. The sequence goes on from JAFAWA010000508.1 coordinate 2,851, forward strand.
CGAACAGCAGCGATAGCGCAGCGAACACCGGAAAGATCCAGGTATCGGTCGGAACCAGAACCAGCCGCACCGCCAGGCCCAAGGCGATGGCAAACAGCACGAAGTTCACTGTGTTCTGGTTGCGGTAGGTGATCGGCCGTTGCGGCAGAATCTCCTGCAGTTTGCCCATCGCCATCAAACTACCAGTGAACGTGAGATACCCGAGCAGCGTCTCGATTACGAGCGCGACGATAATGAAGCCGTGCAGGTCTTTGCTCGCGGTCGGCTGCCGCTGGTAGAACTCGGCGGTGCCCACGAGTGCTGCCGCCAGCGCGCCGCACGCATGCGAAAGCGCGGTCCGCTGCGGTACCGCCGTCATCGGCATCATGTAGGCGATTGGGATGCCCACCGCCGTACCGATTACGAACGCCGCTACAATCCAACTCCAGTTGTGGACGTCAAAGGCCAGGAACGTTCCGACGATCGCGAGGAGCATTCCGATTTCCCCCGCGAACACCCCGCGCCGCGCGCTGGCGGGCGAGTTCATCCATTTGAGGGACAGGATAAACAGGCCCGCCGCCAGAATGTATAGGTATTGGACGAAGGTCGGCATTACTTTTTGGCCCCCCGCTTCTTGAACATCTTCACCATCCGGTCGGTGATGAGGTAGCCGCTTACGATGTTCGTGACCACGGCTGTGATAGCGATGAAGCCGAGCACCTTGCTCAGCGTGGTGGCCTCCCCGGAGCCGGTAATCAGGATGGCGCCCACTACCGAAATCGCAGAGATAGCGTTGGTCAACGACATCAGCGGCGTGTGCAGCAGGGGAGAGACTTTGCGGATGACCTCCAAGCCGATGAAGGTCGCCAGCATAAAAATGAACAGGCCAAGATCGAGTTCTAAACTGTTCGGCATCTACCGCTCCTGTGCCACCGCCTGCGATTCCGGCAAACCGAGCATTTCCCGAACGCGCGGGTGAACCACTTCGCCCTGATGAGTAACCAGGGTCTCGCGCACGACCTCATCGTCGCGGTTGAGAACCAGGTTGCCTTCTTTATCGAGAAGGTACTTCAAAAAGGTGGCAATGTTTTTGGCATACATCTGGCTCGCATGATACGGAATCGAAGAAGGCAGGTTTAAGGGTCCGAAGATGCGCACGCCGCCTGCTTCGACCACTTCGCCCGGACGCGTTAATTCGCAATTCCCGCCGCGTTCGGCAGCGATATCCACGATCACCGAACCCGGCGTCATGCGGGCCACCATGTCGCGTGTGATCAGCACCGGCGCTTTTCTGCCGGGTACGGCGGCGGTCGTAATCACCACGTTATTCTGCGCCAGTACATCCGCCATGGCCTCCCGCTGCCTCCGGTAGAAATCCTCGCTCATGGCTTTGGCGTAGCCGCCTTTGTCTTCAGCGGCCTCGCCTTCCACGTTCAAAATGATAAAGCGGGCGCCCAGGCTTTCAATCTGCTCTTTTACGGCGGCGCGGATATCGTAACCGCTCACGACCGCGCCCAGGCGGCGGGCGGTCGCGATCGCCTGCAGCCCGGCCACGCCCGCGCCGATCACCAACACCTTCGCCGGCGCAATCGTTCCCGCGGCTGTCATAAGCATCGGAAACATGCGATTCAACGAATCGGCGGCGATCAGCACCGCTTTGTAGCCCGCGATAGTGGCCATGGAGGAAAGCGCGTCCATGCTTTGAGCGCGGGTGATGCGCGGCATCAGCTCCATTGCCAGGAAGGAGGCTTGGCGACCGGCCAATGCCCGGGCGGCGTCTGCAGCGGTCAGCGGCTCGCCGAACCCGATGATTACTTGTCCCGGCCGGATCAGTGCGAGGTCGGCTGCGCCCGCTTCGGGATTCGCTCCCAGGCTGCGCACCTGCAGAACCACGTCGGATTCGGCAAAGATCTGCGCCCGGTCGGCGGCCAGGCGCACCTTCTTTTCCGTGTATTCGGAATCAGGGAAGCCTGCAGCGGCGCCGGCGCCGGCCTCCATAAGAATCTGGACGCCCGTCTTGTTGAATACGGTCAGGGCGCTCGGAACCAGAGCAACGCGGCGCTCTTCCGGCGACGACTCGGTGACTACACCGGCGACTATCCCCACGCAGACCCTCCCACCATCCAGGCCGCGGAGCCAACCTCGAGAAACGCTCCGAGGCAAGCGATCATTGTATTCGATTTTTGCGCCACCGGTTCGCGGCGCTCCGCGGCCGATTTCAGGGGGGAACGGAGCTATTTCTCTTCTTTCGGGTCGAATCGCAGAGAAGCCGAATTGATGCAGTAACGCAGATTCGTGGGATTCGGGCCGTCATCAAAGAGATGGCCGAGATGGGCATCGCACTTACTGCACAGCACCTCGGTACGCTCCATCCATAAACTGCGGTCGATTTCGGTCTCGACATTTTCGGGCGTCGCGGGAGCCCAGAAGCTGGGCCACCCGGTTCCCGAGTCATACTTCTCGTCGGAACGGAACAGGTCGCTGCCGCAGCACGCGCAGCGGTAGATCCCCGGCTCGTGATTGTTCCAATACCGGCCGGTGAAGGCCCGCTCGGTGCCTTTCTTGCGCGCAACCTCGAACTCTTCGGGCGTCAACTCCTTCTCCCATTCGGCATCGCTTTTTACTATTTTGTTCACCTGGACAGTCTCCCTATCCCTATTATCGGAGAACAGCGCCACGCCGAAATCTGTGGTTTGATAGTGGATGCACTGCTTTGTCGGAGTGCCGCTAACAGGCTAGTGAATCCATCGCAGTTGATTTTCACCAATCAGTATCCGGAGAACACTCTCAATATGCACACGCACCATCGAGCCGCGATTCTAGCGATCGCTCTGGCGAGCGCCCTTATCGCCGCTCCGAACCGGACACCGGCACCCAACTCTGTGATACCGCGAACGGCCGCCGGTAAGCCTGACTTTGAAGGCATCTGGCAAGCATCCGGGTCCGCGGCAGCCGATCTCCAGGATCATGCGGCCGCCTATAATATGCCGGCCGGCCGGTCAGTCGTGGCCGGGGCCGTCATCCCCTATCAGGACTGGGCCGCCCGGAAAAAAGCCGAAAATTTCCAAAATCGGGGCAAGGCAGATCCGCTCGCGCAATGCTATATGCCCGGCGTCCCACGGATCATGTATCTGGATTTTCCGTTTCAGATCTTTCAGACCCGCGATGCCGTCGCCATCACCTTCGAGTGGTCCCTGGTCTATCGGCTGATCTATACAGACGGCAGCCGGCATCCCGCCGATATCGACGCCTGGATGGGCGATTCCCGTGGACATTGGGAAGGAGACACGCTGGTAGTGGACGTCAGCAACCACAACGACAAGACGTGGTTCGACATGGCCGGCGACTTTCACAGTAACGCCCTCCACGTGGTCGAGCGATACCGCATGACCGGCCCGGATACGATTCAATACGAAGCCGCCATCGAAGATTCCAAAGTCTTCACCAAGCCCTGGACGATCAGCCTTGATCTCCACCGGCGTACGGACCGGGATAGGCTTTTCGAGTACGTCTGCCAGGCCGAAGCCGAAGAAGTGAGCGGCGCCTTCACGCGCGAAGATCGCACATGGTATCCAGGCAAGGGAACCCCGCCTCCGGCAATAACCGGCGCCTCGAACATCACTCTCCCGGCAACTCCCTCGCGAAGTGCGGCTAAAATTCGCAGGCTGGCGGACGAGAAGCCGGATCTCCAAGGCTTTTGGGAAACCGACAGCGGGGCCGCCAATCAAGGACTTGAAAAACGCACCGGCACTGATCTCACTCCCGCGGGACGAGGTGTGGTCGTCGACCCGCCCACCGGAATTCTCCCCCTGCAGCCGTGGGCCGTCGCCGAACGGACCTCACGGAATCTGCCCGAGCGCGGCTACGACGATCCCACCGCGCACTGTTTTCCCGCCGGCGTTCCGCGCTCCGTATACGTTCCGGCGGCGTTTCATATTATCCAAACCCCCGGCTACATCGTCTTCCTGCACGAGCGCATGTCCTGGCGCATCGTTCCCATGGACAAGCGCGAACACCTTCCCGGCACAATCCGCCTGTGGCAGGGCGATTCGATCGGCCGATGGGACGGTGACACGTTGGTCATCGATACAACCAACTTGAACGGCAAGACGTGGCTGAATGAAGGCGGCGACGTAGTGAGCTATGCCGAGCACGTCGTGGAGCGATTCACCCCGGCCGGTCCCGACGTCCTCCAATACCAGGCGACCGTCACCGACCCCGTCGTGTACACCGGGACGTGGACGATTGCCATGCCCATCAAACACAAGAAGGCCGAGATGTACGAAGTAGCGTGCCATGAAGAAGATCACGACCTGCCGCATCTGAAGGCGCTCAAAGATGCCGCAGCAGCCAAGAGCCGCTGAATGGGTTCGTTTCGCCAACGCCGTTACTGAGCCGCGCGTGGGAGCAAGCGTTCGCAGGGCGCCCCTTTTCCGCATCCAGCGCCCGCCCCGGTTGATCGCCGATCCGGGATCTGTAAATTGGCTTTGCTCGTCAAGTTCGGCTGCGCTATAGGCGTACTGGGCGCGCCAGCCAGCATTTTCTCATCCCAAAATGAGCCTGGAGAGCCGGGAGCGAAGCGACCCGGCCGCCAGGCCTCCTTTCTTTGGTCTTTGAATAGGAAAATCGAGCCGGTGGGAAAGTGGAAATCCTGCCTTTGGATTTCCACTTTTCCATCCG
>JAFAWA010000457.1 GCA_019242155.1 Terriglobia bacterium
CAAGGACCAGCCCGTGGCGCAGGCCGTGCCGTTGCGCGGCGGCGATCCTGTCAATGTTCCTATCGACCTCAGTCAGGCAGCCGCGGCCGAGCAAGCTGCGCAACAGAAGACTCAGGCGGCCCAAAACGCGCAGGATGCCACGCGCGGCCTGAGCGCGGCCGAGAAGGCGGCGCTCGAGAAAGCCAATAAAGAGCGCGAAGCCGAGTTGAAAAAGAATAAGGAGTTGAACGATACGTTCAACGCGGGTATGACGGCCGCGCAAAATAAACAATATGATCAGGCAGTCGCGAGTTTCACGAAAGCCGCCGAACTTGGCCCGACGCAGCATGTCGTTTACGCGCAGCTTGCCGAAGCCGAGATGAACTTTGCCGGCACGAAGAGCGGCGCGGACGCGCAGGCCGAGATGGAGAAGGGACTGGCCGCGTACGCCAAGGCTATCGAACTGAAGCCGGACGATGCGGGCTACCATAACAACTACGCGCTCGCGTTGGCCAGAGCCAAAAAGTACCCCGAAGCGCAGGGAGAGTTGACCAAAGCAGCTACGCTCGACCCGCCCAACGCCGGACGATACTACTACAACCTGGGCGCCCTGCTGGTAAACGCAGGCCAAAATGAGCCCGCCGGCGAGGCTTTCAAGAAGGCCATCGAAATCGATCCCAACTACGCCGACGCGCAGTATCAGTACGGCGTTTACTTAATGTCTAAGGCCTCCGTAACCGCCGACGGTAAGGTGACTCCAGTGCCCGGAACCGCCGACGCTTTCCAAAAGTATCTGCAGCTCAAACCCGATGGTAAGGACGCCGATGCAGCCAAAGCCATGTTGGCCTCGCTCGGAGCTACCATCGACACCAGCTATAAGAACCCTGCTGCTGCCTCAAAGAAGGGCAAAAAGTAGTACAGTTAAGTCAGGTGTTTGGGACGCTGGCCAAGCCTCCGGCGTCCCACAGCAATGATTCGATTTCTTATTCTCCGGTTTGTTTTTCCCCTTCTGATCTTCTTCCTGATCCGGTCTGTATTGCGGAGTGTTGTTGCCGGCCAGGCTCGTAACGCCGCGCATCGATTCAACCCGCGTACTGCCCCCGCCGCCACCGGTACCGAGTTGAAAAAAGACCCCGTCTGCGGCACTTACGTTTCGATGGCTGCAAGTGTGACCAGCACGGTAAACGGGAGCGTCGTGCATTTCTGTTCGCCCCAGTGCCGTGATAAGTATCGGGCTGCCTAACCCGCACCTACAGAAGAATCATTCCCCTCCGCATTCCGATCGCAACCGCCTCGGCGCGGCTCACCGCGTTCAGCTTGTTCAGAATCGAGGCCACGTGGAACTTAACCGTGTGCTCGGAAATTTTGAGCTTCCAGGCGATCTCTTTGTTCGCTTCCCCCTCCGCCATCATCCGTAAGACCTCGAGTTCGCGCGCAGTCAGCACGGGCGGCTCGGAACTGATCGGAGTGGCGCTCGAAACCGAGAGCAGCGTTTCCAAATCGGCCGGATCGAGCACCGCAAGCCCGTTCGCCGCGGCTGCTACCGCCGCCAACACTTCAGCCGCCGAAGCATCCCGCCGGAGGACCGCGCGTACTCCCGCGCGCAGCGTGTCGCGCGTCCATGCGGGTTGCGAATCGGCGGACAGCAAAACTAGCGGGGGTGCCGAGCCGTCCGCTGGAGCAGTCAGCTCCTCTGGCGGCACAGCGGCCAGTACCACATCCGGCCGCAACGCCTCGAGCGAGGGCAGATCCGGAAATGCGCCTATCATTTCGATCTCCGGATCCGAGCGAGCCAGCGTTTCGAGGCCGGCTCGAACTACATCCGAGCCGGCCGCGATCGCGAGACGAATCACGCCGCCTCCGCCCGTGCCCGAAGCTGCACCACAGCTTCGCGAACGCGGCTGCGATCACCCGGCAAGAACGACACACTCACTACTTCACCGCCGGAGTCGAGCGCATCCTGTAAGCTGTCGAGCGACTCGAGCGGCCGCCCGCCCACACCCACGAGAATATCGCCTACCCGTAACGCTGCCCGATCCGCGCGGCTGTTTGGCTCTACCTCCAACAAAAGAAGGCCCCAAGACTTTCCGTCGTAAGCCACGGGCCGCAGCGCAACGCCTAACCTCGGGCGCGCGCCTCGCCGTAGGAACTCGCCCACATCGCGAGACGGCACAGCCAACCCGGCGCCATACACAATCGCCGTATTGACTCCCACCACCTCGCCTTGGGCATTCGCCAGTGGCCCGCCGGAATTCCCCGGTGCGAGCCGCGCTGTTGCTACGATCCAGTTCTGCCGGCCCATGCCGGGCACCGCGCCCACCGAATGCACCACCCCTGTACTGAGCGCTCCCGCAAAGCCGAGCGGGTTTCCGACAGCGATCACCAACTCCCCCGCGTGCAGCGCGCTCGAATCGCCTGGACTTGCCGCGGGCAAATCGGTAGCACTAATTCGCAGCGCCGCCAGATCGCGCCGCGCGTCGTGCGCCGTTACCTTGGCTTCCCAGCGGCGTCCATCCCACAACTCGACTTGCGGTCTGGTGGAACGGGCTACGTGCGCGTTCGTCAGGATCAGCCCATCCGTGCTCCAGATGATCCCGGACCCCACACCCCGTTCCCGTCCGCCGGGAAAGATCTGAACCGTGGATCGGCGGAGGCGCTCGCCGATTTCTCCGAATGCCTGCATTTCAATCCCTCCGCGGCCGTTCCCCGATGGTCACCGTTACCGACCTTGCTTCCCCGCCGCGCAGTACGCCCGCTACAATCGGGTGCCCCACACCCGCGGTTTCGAGCGCTGCCTGGACATCTTCTGTGTCGCCCAGGCTTTTGCCTCCGAGCGAAAGCAGGATGTCTCCTACGAGCAGCCCCGCTTGATCGGCCGGGCCTCCGCGCTCCACGGAAAGTATGATGAGGCTTTTCTGATGTTCCGGTACACTGACCGGTTGCAATCCCACTCCCAGGTACCCACGCGACACATGACCGCGGCTGAGGATCTCATCCACCACTCGGTTAATTGTGCTCACCGGGATCGCGAGGCCCGCAATCCTCGACAACCCCGAGGTTGCAATCCCGATCGCTTTGCCGGAGGTGTCAATAACGGCGGCGCCCGAAGACGCCGGATACATCGTCAAATCGAGGCGAACGTACTGGTCGAGCCGCCCGCCGCGCCAGGTGCGCCAGCTTCCGCTCACCGCGCTGATGATGCCCAAGGTGGCGTTTACGCCGGAATTCTCCGAGCGTCCAATCGCCAGCGCCAGATGTCCCGGCTGGACCTCGCCCGCGCCGGAATCTATGACTTCGCCCACCGTCGCGGACAATTTAAGTACTGCCACGTCCGTGCCCGCGTCGCTTCCAGCCAGAGTAGCCGTTCCGCTGGAGCCGTCGGGAAGCGTGACCTTGATCTCTTCCTCGCGTCGTATCGTGTGCTCCGCGGTAACGATCACTCCCGGCCGCCAAATGACGCCAGCCGAGGAAAATCGGGGCCGGGCGTGCACTGCTACCACTGCCCTCCCTGCGCGCTCCACCGCCGCCGCAAGGCCGTTCGATAGAGCTGCCAATTCGTTTGCCATGAAAATGCTCCTTGTGTGTTGCCGGTTTCCTGTTTCCGCAACCTGCCTGGCCGCGGCCGTCAGGGATCAGTTACTTGTTACGCCTTCAACAAGCTGATCGAGCAACCTACAAGTCCAGAATGCCGCGCGTGCCTGCTTCGGCACATCGGTATTTCGGTTAGGCTGCGGCCCGGTAAAAAGGCCAGGTTTATTGGGCGGCGGTGTCGCCGGACAGACCCGCCACGTTGACGATATCGTGTGGAGTGCTGTCTGCGAAGTAACGCTGTTCGGAGAGGCTGCGATAGATCGCTCCGGCCACACCGGCGGCCGCGGGACCATTCACTTCGTGTCCACCGGTCAGCATCACCACGACCACCAGTTTGCGTGCTCCGCTGTCGTTGAAGGACCCAAACCATCCCATGTGGCTCGCGGCGCGGAAATCGGTGCAGGTCCCCGTTTTGCCGAAGATGGGATCTTCCGGGTCGTTGGCCCGCCGCGCGGTTCCGAAGTCTACCGCGCCCCGCATGCCGTTCCGAATGTCTGCAATGCCGCCGATCTCGGGCGCCAACGGCCGCTTCACGCGCGGCGTGAAGTTTTCCATATCCGCCTCCGTGCGCGGATACTGCAGATAGTAGAGCGTGCCGCCATTGGCTATGGTGGAGACCAGCGCCGCCAGTTCGAGCGGCGTCACCGTGAAGCCCAAGCCGAAGCTGGTCATCATACCCGCGCCGCCGAATTTCGGTGGTTCGGCCGCGATCGTCCCCGGTTGCTCGGCTTCTATATCCATAGACGCGCGCTCGCCCAGGCCGAGCATCTGCGCATAACGGACTACGCGGTCAAATCCCAGGCGATTCCCTAGCGTCGCGAAGTACTGATTATTCGAGACCGCGAGCGCCGTGGTGAGGTTGAAGCGGGCCACGCGGCTGGTATAGATCCACGTGTCGCGATCGACGATGTGTTCCGTCAAAGCGGCCACT
>JAFAWA010000016.1 GCA_019242155.1 Terriglobia bacterium
TTCGGCAAGTTTCTTTATCCATTCTTCAACGGAAAGACCCTCGGCCGCAGCTTTCGCTTGAAGCGCGGTCGCCTGTTCGTCCGACAGTTTGATGGTCAAGGTCATGGGTTGCACACCTCGCCTTCAACCTACCCTCGCCGGCAAAGCATGTCAATTCCAAGACATGGTCGTTCCGCACATTGATAGCGCCGCACGGGGGCAGATCACGCCGGTCCCGCTACTAGAGCCCCGTCAGGACTGGCGACAGAGCCGCCATAGCCAATGCGCCCCAAAAACACTTCGGGCGCGGGATTACCCCGCGCCCTGGCGTCTGGTCGGAGATTTTGTCTGCTTAGGCGGCGTTGAGAAGCAACTCGTCGATACTGTCGCCGCTCTCGCCCGTCTCGAACTCGTGGCGATCGGCCGCTTCCTGGCAGCGGATGCAATACTTCGCCCACGGCACCGCATCCAACCGCTTCGGTTTGATATCTTCCTCGCAGTGCATGCACGTTCCGTAGCTTCCGTCTGCGACCCGGCGGAGGGCTGCCCGCACGTTCCGCAGAAGACTGGCTTCGCGATCCAAAGTGCGGATCGCCAACTCGCGTTCTCCCGCCAGCTGCACCTCATCTAAAGCGTCCGGAGTCTTTTCGATTACGATCTCGTCGCGATTTCGTAATCCAAGCGACAGCTCCGCCTGCTTTGCTTCGAGCATCTTTTTATATTTGTCAAGTTCAGTCTGGTTCATTGGTCTGTTCCCCCAATTACATCTTTTTATTTCTATCCGTTAGCGCGATCGGTCTGCATGGATTAGACGATAAATCGTTACGAAGGTTTCACCGGCGTCCGATCCCTCTTTGGGGCCATACCGTCCGTGATCATTAGGTGCTATTCCCTTTCGCACGAGACATCCTCTGTGCAATCGTTCTGCCAAAGTTTACGCAAGCCCGCCTCTGCAAACCCTCGGTCATCAATCCTGCAGGTTCCTTGCTCTGTCCAATTGCATATCGGCCAAAATGCTACTATTTGGTTCAAATTGAGCATCAAAATCTCAAACTTACCGGCTGCTTTTTTGAGGGGACCTTTGCTCCCCCTCATTGGGTGTACTTTTTTCGCCTTTGCGGGTCTGCCATTTCTTCGTCATCTGGGTGTCGAAAATGACGAGGCGCTGTACGGCAGCGCCCTCTACGAACCTCATGACGCGAGCGGCTACTGGTATCGCATCGGCCACCACCGCTTGCCGCTGATGCTGATGAGCTACCTCGGGACTCTCAAAGCCTGGATTTACCAGCCGCTCTTCAAAATCTTCAGCACCGGCATATTGACGATACGGCTTCCGGCTCTGTTGACCGGTGTTTTGAGTCTCTGGATCTTCTACCTACTGCTCGGCCGCATTGCCGGCCGCCGCGCCGCCTTGATTGGATGCGGGCTCCTGGCTTCGGATGCAATCTACCTGCTGACCACCTGTTTCGACTGGGGGCCGGTCGCGCTTCAGCACCTGTTATTGCTAAGTGGCATCTTCCTGCTCATCCGTTTCTGGCAGCAGGGTCATGAATTCTCCCTAGCGGCCGGTTTTTTCCTGTGTGGCTTGGCGCTATGGGACAAAGCCTTGGCAGTCTGGATTCTGAGCGGACTGGCTGTGGCCGCGGCGATCACACTGCCCCAGCAAATTCTCACTCGCCTGACTCTGCGCCGGCTTGCTCTGGCTGCGGTCAGTCTCTCCGCGGGCGCTTTCCCGCTAACCCTATATAACATCCACAGCCGGGGCGGAACGCTACACGAGAACGCCTCTTACGAGGCACAGCGTCTTCCCCAAAAAGTCGACGTCCTCGTGTCGACTTTCCGGGGTTCGGGCCTGTTCGGGTTCCTTACTGCAGAGGACGGGCAAACAGCATACCCCCACACACCTTCGACCTGGCTCGAACGGTCCTCATCGTCGCTCGCGGAACTCGCCGGGCACCCCCACTCCAATCTCTTCCCCTATGCCTTCTACGCTGCCTTGGCATTGACCATCTTCGCCCGGGGCCGCGACTTGCGAGCCATCCTTTTCTGTCTCATCGCGTTCCTGGTCGCGTGGATAGAGATGGCCCTGACCGCCAATGCGGGAGGCGCCATCCACCACACCATCCTGTTGTGGCCGCTACCGCAGGCGATTGTAGCGTTCTCTTTCGCCCCGGCTTCGAGGCGTCTTGCTCGTTTCGGGCTGCCGCTGCTTACGGCCGCTTTGCTATTGCTGATTGGGTCCGGCGTTCTGCTGGTTAATGAATATTACGCGAAGGTGGTCCGCAACGGCGGAACCGTCATCTGGACGGATGCGGTCTTCCCGCTGAACGATTATCTGAAGAGGAGTCCCGCAAAGTACATCTATTGCCTGGATTGGGGCTTTCTCGATACGCTGCGTCTGCTCGGCGCGGGCCGTCTTCCGCTACGGTATGCCACTGTTCCATCCTCATTAGCGACCCCGGACCGGCGGTTGCTGGCAGCACAACTGGAGCAGCCGGGCGCGATCTTCGTGAACCATACCAAATCAAACGAAATCTACCCGGACCAGACCGCGCGCCTGGTCCAGTTCGCCGCCGCGTGCGGATACAAGAGAGAAGATCTGACGGTGATCTTCGATTCGTACGGACGGGCGGTCTTCGAGATCTACAGGTTTGCATGGGCCAATTCCAAACGTAGTTCCACTCCTTGACGTCTCGCCCGGTTATTAACTATAGTTAAGTGAATATGGTGCCGGCGGAACCCGCGAGCGATGCCCGCTCCCTCGCGGAGGTTCACAGTAGCGTAGGCACCTCGCAAGTCTCCTTCTGGCGGCGTATGTTCGCCTTCGCCGGACCGGCCTACCTGGTCAGCGTAGGCTATATGGACCCCGGCAATTGGGCCACTGACTTGGAGGGAGGCGCCCGCTTCGGCTATAGCCTGCTTTGGGTGCTGGTCATGTCCAACGGCATGGCCATTCTGCTCCAGGCCCTCAGCGCCCGGCTTGGCATCGTCTCCGGGCGCGACCTGGCACAGGCCTGCCGTGAAACCTACCCACGCGCGGTAAATGTCGCTCTTTGGGCGCTCTGCGAGATCGCCATTGCGGCCTGTGACTTGGCGGAAGTGCTGGGCGCCGCAATCGCCCTCAATCTGCTTTTTCACCTTCCGCTGCTGGCCGGGGTCATCATCACGGCGGCGGACACCCTGCTAATTCTTTGGCTGCAAAGCCTGGGCATCCGGACACTCGAGGCATTCGTCCTGGCGCTGATCACAACCATTGCCGCCTGCTTCGCGATCGAAATCTTCTGGGCCAAGCCGGGCGCCGAGGGCCTGGTTGCCGGACTCGTCCCAAGGCTCAACCGCGACACGCTCTACATTGCCATTGGGATCTTGGGCGCCACGGTGATGCCCCACAACCTCTATCTGCATTCCGCTTTGGTGCAGACCCGCCACATCGGACAGAACTTCGAAGCCAAGCGCCGCGCCTGCCGCTACAACCTGATCGACCTGGTGGTGGCTCTGAACGGCGCCCTGTTCGTCAACGCCGCCATCCTGATCATGGCCGCGGCCATTTTCTTCCGCCGCCACATCGTGGTCACAGAGATTCAGCAGGCCCACCTGCTGCTCGCGCCTCTGCTCGGAACGAGCGCCGCCGGAATTCTTTTTGCGGTAGCGCTCCTCTGTTCGGGCCAATCCTCCACGCTGACCGGCACTCTGGCCGGGCAAGTGGTGGTGGAAGGCTTTTTGAACCTGCGCGTCCGGCCGTGGCTTCGCCGGCTCATCACGCGCGCGATGGCCGTGGTCCCCGCCGCGCTCACGATCTACTTCTCGGGCGAAAAAGCCACCTACCAACTCATTATCCTGAGCCAGGTGATCTTGAGTCTTCAGTTGCCGTTCGCCATCATTCCCCTGATTCACTTCACCAGCAGCCGGGCGCGAATGGGTTCGTTTCGCAATTCATGGTGGGTGGTTTTTATATCCTGGACCACCGCTGCGATCATTGTCGCCTTGAATCTTCGCCTGGCCGTCCTCGTCGTGGCGGACTGGTTATCCCACGCAACAGCCGCCCGGAACCTGGTCCGGCTGGGAACGCTGCTCGCCGGAGCATTGCTTCTGGTGCTTTTGCTCTGGGTCACGCTCGAGCCATGGATCACCCGCTGGTTTCACCGTTTCGGCCGCGCATCTGCCGTGGTCCCCGAGACGCCCATGGTGGAAGCCGCTCCCGTCTACCGGCGGATCCTGGTTACCCTGGATCATTCCGCCCTCGATCGCCTGGCACTACGCCACGCCGCAGCCTTGGCGGCTTCCCACAATGCCCGGTTGTATCTTTTACATGTGGAAGAGGGTGTTACCAGCCAGATTTACGGCCCCCAGGCTTCTACGGCGGAAGTGGAGGCCGGCGAGGAATATCTCGAAGCCATTGCCCGCAGCCTTCGGGATCAGGGCATCGACGTCGAAATCGCCATCAGCCATTCCTCCTCACCTCGCCGCGAGATCGTCCAATATGCGCGCGAAATTCAGCCCGATCTGCTGATTATGGGCGCTCATGGCCATGGCGGTTTAAAAGATCTGATTTTCGGCACCACAATTAACCCGGTGCGCCACAATCTGGACGTCCCGATTCTGATCGTAAGGCCTGGAAGATCATGAGAAATCGCCAGCCGGCGCCGGCTCCGCTCGACCAGGTTGGGGCAGGCTGTCCTCAAACCGTGTCCAACCAACACACGTGCTGTGGAAAATCTGCCATAACCCGCCTGCTTTCAGTTTTTTTGCTTGGCAACCGGGGTGCTTTGACAGCTCTTGTGCAGCGCCACTTCGGTTTTACGTTCGTGCTGACCTTCTGCATATTGCCGCTCCAGAGCGCAACTCTGGAGCGGCTCTCTTTGGACGACATGATTCTCAAATCGACGGCCATTGTCCGGGGCACCGTCAGCCGGTCTTACACCACGGCGCAGGGTCCGTTGATCTACACGCATTACGTAGTTCAGGTCTCTGAGCAGTTCAAGGGAAGCGCGCAAAAGACCGTGGATTTCGTGGTCCCGGGTGGAGTGGCCAACGGTTTTCGCCAGACATTTCCGGGAACGCCGCAGTTCCAGACCGGCGATAATTATGTGTTTTTCCTTTGGACCGGAAAGTCCGGCTTAACTCAAATCGTAGGGCTGACTCAGGGCCTCTTCGCCATATCCGCCGCCGGCGCCGCGGATGCCACGGTCACGCGGGCCGCCAGCAAGGAGCTGATACTCGAACCCGGAACCGGCCGCCAGGTAAAGGATCAGACGCTCGTCATGAGCCTCAGCGCGCTGCGAACGCAGATCGCTAACACGCTGCAGGGGAGCGCCAAGTAGCGATGATCCGGTTTCCGATTGCCGCGCTCGCAGCCATGACTGCGGCCATCGTCATTACGCCCGCCCAGGCCTACTACCACTACGTTCATTACTTGAACGGGAATTTGAATGCACCCGTTTACGAAAGATTCGACCTTTCCGCGCTGACGGCCAAGACCGTCACCTTCTTTGTGGCCGATACCGGACCGCAGAACTTCGGGCCCAATGACGATTTCTCGTCGGTCCTGAGCCAGGTGCAACAGGCCGCGGCAGCGTGGAACTCAGTGAGTAGTTCGGATCTGCGAGTCGCCTTCGGAGGCCTCGAGTCCCCGGGGCAGGCAGCTAACGTTCCGGGCGGCGACGTAATCTTCACGGAGCTTCCGCCGGGGCTTCTGGGAATGGGCGGCGTATCCGTAGCCACCGGGCAACAGCCTGTGAACGGACCGAACGGCGTGTTCTTTCCCGTAGCGCGCTCGCTCGTTCAGCTTACGGCCGATACCAGCCAGGCGCCCGGCCCAAGTTATCTCGAAAGTTTCTTTACAACGGCTGTCCACGAACTGGGCCACGCGCTCGGCCTGCAGCATACCTGGACTTCGGCCGCCATGTCGCAGGATGTGATTCGGAACACCTCCCGCGCGCGCCCATTGGACGCCGATGACCGCGCCGCCCTCTCTGTACTGTATGGAAGGTCCGGGTGGAACGCCGCGTTCGGCTCCATCTCAGGACGTGTGACGGCGAACGGGCAAGGCGTCGCGCTGGCTTCCGTAGTAGCCATTCCGCCCGATGGCCCCGCCGTCAGCGCGCTCACGAATCCCGACGGCAGCTACACCATTTCCGGCCTTCCCGTGGGCAATTATCTGCTCTATGTACACCCGCTCCCGCCGGATGCGATCGTTCCGAGCGGCTGGGGCCTGAAGTTACCGGTGGACCAGAACAATCAGCCGCTACCGGCTTTTGCGAGCGCGTTCGGCACGATCTTCGCCATGGACAGCGGCGGCCCCACAAGCTTTTCGATCACCCCCGGAAAAGCCGTTACCGGACAGAACTTTTCCGTCCAGCCGCAAAGCACGGTTTCGATGTACGACGTGATCACGTATAGCTACAGCGCCAACGGCACCCGGAATACGCCGGCGTTCGTGAGCAGTACGGCCTCGCAATTCACCTTTGGAGCACAGTCCAATCCGCCGCTGGTTACGCCTGTGCCGCAATCGATAACCATCCTGGGCGGCTTTGGAACCGCTACTCTGTGCGCCAACCAGAACGCTACCCTGCCCTGCTTCCTGCCTTATGATTCGAATACCGGCGCACGGCTCCCCCCTTCCACGACCAGTCCGGCCACCGAGTTGGCCGTCTATTTCAACGTGCCGTTATTTGCGAATACCGGTCCGCGGCATGTGGTATTTACCTTGTCGAATGGCGATATGTACGTCCTGCCCGACGGCGTCAATCTGGTGCAAAGGAATCCGCCCGCCATCTCCTCCATCAACCAGAACGGCGACAGCAGCGTCACCATTGCCGGCAGCAGCTTCGGCACGGATAGCAGCGTATTCTTCGACGGCCTGCCCACGACTATCGTGACGCCGTTCAGCGGGACGGCCGCTCAGGGATCGATTTCCGTAGTTCCGCCGTCCGGCTACAGCAGCCAGCAGGCGAGCGTCATTGTATATAACAGCGACGGGCAGAACTCAACGTTCTACCAGTCACAAGCTCCGCCGCTCTACTATTACCCTTCGTCCGGAACACCCCAGGTCACACTCAACCCGCTAACGCTTCCCGCGGGCGTCTCATCCATCGTCGATATCAAAGCATCGAACATGCAGTTCGTGGATGGCGAGGTGACGTTAGGTTTGGGCACTTCGGACATCTCAGTTCGCCGCGTGTGGGTGGTCAGCCCGACCCACGCCATCGCCAATGTCGTGGTGGCACCCAACGCGGCGATCGGTTCTTCGGAAATCAGCGTCATTGCTGGTTTTCAGACGGCAAATCAACCGGCCGGCTTCCAAATCCTGCCTGCTAATCCATCGACTCCCTTCGTGGCGCTGCCTCTTATGAACAACGACCCCACACAGTCCGGCTTCTATCCCGGCGCAGTGGTGAGCATCTACGGCTCCGCATTATCGTCAGCGTCAGGCACGGCTCAAATTACACTGAATGGCCAGAGTCTACAGATCCTTTATGCATCGCCGGCTCAGATCAATTTCGTAATTCCCAACGGATTCCCCACCGGTTTGGAAACTTTGACCGTGAGTAACGGCTCGGCGACTTCCCCGCCCTTCTTACTTCAAGTCGACAATCCGCCCGCGGTTTCGGCAAGCCACTGAACGCTCCGGCTGGTGCCCTCTCACTTCTTGTTCCTGGCGCTCAGCTTTCGAGGCGGCACGTTCTCGTTGGTCCAGTTCAGAATCACATCCGCCACGTCGAGATTATTCGTCCCCAGCATCATCATGTGAGTTGTCCCCTTGAAGACCGGGTTTCCGAGTTCATCGAGCTTGATGTATTCGGCTTTGGCACTGCCCTGCCCCGCGGACCGTCTGGCGTTGATCGCATCTACCGTCGTCTGACACACCTCACTCGTCGCGGTGTAATCTCCCTTGAGCGCCAGGTACGGGATGTTGTCAAAGTCTTCTGGTTTGAGCCCGCTGTTCGGGAGCGAGCAGGAGCCCTCGATCGTGATCAAGCCCTTTAAGAGATCCAGATGCCCGCGTTCTTTCAAAATGCGCGCCATGTGATGCCCCATAATGCCGGATTGCGAGTGAGTGGCTACGATCGCGCCGCCCAGCTTTTCGACCAGCGTGGCGAGATTCTGCGGCGTCCACGTATTGGCGGGAGAGATTGCCGATGGGTCGCAAGTGGCGCACGTCGAGCCGGGAAGCGTTACTTCGGCATTCGGAACCAACTGCTTGTAATATTCGAGTGCGTAGTAGTTGTCCGGCCCGGCCGGTGCCTGGCCGAGGGCGCCTGCGCGCGCCGTGATATTACTGTCGACCGCAGCCAGCGGGTACGCGGGGAAGTAGTCGTTGGTATGGAGGGCGTCATCGCCCGGGGGGTCGCCGGGATCGCCGTGGCGAATCAGCTTGCCGCTCAGTATCGTAGATCCTTCCGGAATGAGGTGTCCGAACCAGGCCGTCCATGCACCGTTGTCCGTGATTCGCCCGAAAGCTGGAATCATCGCCGCGCCGCCGGCGGCATCGCCGTTTCGGATCACAGCCGCGGCCTCATGAAGCACAGACTCATCGAACCCCGAGCGGCCTCGGCCCGATTGATCGACCACATATGTCGACAACCCTTTGCGCACGAAATACGGTAGCCAGCCTTCCCGCCCGTCCGGTGTCGATTCGAGGCACGCTCCCGTATGACTCGAACCGTGGACCATAATGACCGGCGGCATATTGCGCTTCTTGACTGCCGGTATCTGGAACTCCACATACATCTGGCCGATAGTGATCTGGCTCGGTGTGGGTGTCTGGTTTGGGCTCCCTGGCGCCGGCGCGGCGGCGTAGTTACCTACTTTCGGCACGCCGCCGATGAAGAAGCTACCTTCATCTTCAATGACCAAGGGCTTAGTGAGAAACTTCTTCACTTTGGGGGTTTCGAGAGTGGCCGCGCTACTCGCGATCCCAGACAGTGGCGCGAGACACAGCAGAAAACACGCTGCGCTGCGAACAAATCGATGATGCATGGAATCCTCCTATTCAGCGGACGAATAACTGATGGGCCTTCGCTCCTCGAAGCGATACGGTGATTATACTCGCAGGGGCAACCCGCCTTGACAACGAATTCCAGGACTGATATACCGATTCCCCAACGGAGGTAACGGGGACATGGGTAACCTCACGAAGCTAGCTTGTAGCTTTCTGCTGGGCTGCGTTTTTGCGTCGGCGCAGACGGCCCAAATCAGCGGCGCCGTTCGAGACGCGAGCGGGCTTGCGATTCCCGGAGCTACCATCAAGGCCACACAAACCGCGACCGGCGCCGTCCGCACCAGTAACAGCGGGCCCGACGGCAGTTATGTGCTCGCTAACCTTCCCATCGGTCCGTACATGCTCGAAGTTACTAAAGAAGGCTTCAGTAAGTACGTCCAGAACGGTATCGTGCTGCAGGTCGACACCACACCGTCAATAGATGTACCGATGCGCGTCGGTTCCGTAAACGAGCAAGTCACGGTTGAAGCCAATGCCGCGCAGGTGGAGACACGAACCACGAGCATAGGCCAGGTGGTAGACACGCAGCGTGTGCTAGAAATGCCATTGAACGGGCGCGAGGTCCACGAACTCATCTTCCTGGCCGGCATGGCTAACTATCCCGGCGCAGCCTCATTGAACACGGTACGCAACTATCCCACGGTTGTGGTCTCCGTGGCCGGCGGACTTCCCGACTCTGTCGCCTATTCACTCGACGGCATCATCCATCAGGACCCATATAACAATCTCAGCCTTCCCTTGCCGTTCCCCGATGCCTTGCAGGAGTTCAAAGTTGAAACCAGTGCCATACCCGCGCAGTATGGCTATCACTCGACGGCTGTCGTTAACGCTGTTACCAAATCGGGAACGAACCAGTTTCACGGTGATCTGTTCGAGTTTCTGCGGAATGGGGACCTCAACGCGCGAGACTTCTTTGCAGCGCAAAGGGATACACTGAAGCGGAATCAGTTCGGAGGAACCATCGGTGGGCCGATCCGAAAAGATAAGCTGTTCTTCTTCGGCGGCTACCAGCGGACCTCGCTCCGTTCCGACGGCGTCCAGAACACCGCCTTCATTCCCACAACCGCCGCCGTCACTGGTGACTTCACCACGCTCGCTTCGCCCGCCTGCAATAACGGCAAGCAGATCACACTCCAGCCTTCTCTGGGATTCACTAATAACCAGATTTCGCCTACTCTCCTGAATCCGGTCGCTTTGAATATCTTGAAAACAATTCCCGCGACCTCCGATCCCTGCGGCCGCTCGCTCTACGGGCAGGTCGCAAACCAGGACGAGGACTTGGTAACAGCGAAAGTAGATTGGCAAATCAGCGCCAAACACTCGTTATACGGGCGCTTGGCGTACGCCAAACTGGATCAGAGTTCCACCTTTGATGGACATGATCCGCTCTCAATCAATAACTACGGTTTGAACGATCTTGACTATGGACTCGCGATCGGCGAGACCTGGCTGATCGGCCCGAATCTCATCAGTTCCCTCAGAGCCGGTGCGAATCGCACGAACGTTGTCAAAGTGCCGGATAACTACGGCTCATGGTCTACCTTCGGCGCAAATGTCTCGCCCCTGGGGGGCAGTATGATAGCCGTTGCCGCGACGGGTGAGTTCGCCATCGGCGGCGGCGCCGCATCCCCCGGCCAATCTCACAATGGACCTTTGTGGTCGATCTACGAAGACCTCAATTGGGTGAAGGGAGCGCACCAGATCGCGTTTGGAGGAAATATCTTCCAACAGCGCCTAAACTACTTCTCCGGTGTGAATGCCGTCGGCACGGCAACTTTCGACGGCTCGGTAACCGGACTCGTCCTGGGAGACTTCATGTTAGGACGCCCTGTGACGTTTAACCAGGGCACGATCTATGGCTTTTACAGCCGGCAGTTCTATCAGTCACTCTACATTCAGGATTCCTGGAAGATTAGCGGCCGGTTGACCGCCAACTTCGGCGTCCGCTGGGAACCATATACGGCCGTTTATCAGAAGTACTCCGGCCAGGACGATCATTTCGATCCTGCGCTGTTTGCGCAGAACGTGCATAGCTCCATTTACACTAACGCGCCTGCCGGTCTGGTTTTCTCGGGAGATCCACAGTATAGCTGTGGCAAAAGCTTTAACTGCAACAAGTGGGACAAGTTCTTCCCGCGTATAGGACTGGCTTGGGACCCCAAAGGCGATGGACGCACTACGATCCGCGCGGCTTTCGGGATGTTTGGAGACCGGATGAGTATGCTCTCCTTGAGCCAGGAGCAGTTCGGACCTCCGTTCGGAAACTTACTCAGCGTCGGCGGAGCGAACCTGACGAATCCGTGGGCCACTTATGCGGGCCTGCCCGGATTTACGCAACCGGGAGAGAATCCCATGCCCGTCCTTGCTCAACTTCAGGGGCTGGGGCATGTGAATCCCTCCATTCCTTTTCCTACTCTCGGGTCTTATGTCACGTCACCTCTAAGTAACTTCCACCCGATGTTTGTAAATCAGTGGAACCTCAATTTTCAAAGGCAGATCGGCGAGAATTGGCTGGTTACTCTAAATTACTTGGGAACCACTACAGTGCACCTGCCGAGCGGGGAGAACCTGAACCCCGCCGTGTTTCTCGGACTTGGCCCCTGTACTTTGCAGACACCCACCGGCCCCGTAAACTACTCCACCTGCTCCACCACTGCGAATCAGAACCAGCGCCGTGTCTTCTACATGCAAAACCCGACGTTGGGGCAATATTATTCCGGCATCGGAATGCTCGATGACGGAGGCACGGCCAGTTACGAAGGCTTATATGTTTCGGCCCGGAAGCAGTTCAGCCATGGCGTGACCATTCTCGCTAACTACACTTACTCGCATTGCATCAGTGATCCGTGGAATCAGAACCCCACAGCGAGCGGTGTGGCTATCCCGGGTGCGCGCAGGCAGTGGCGGGCTAACTGCATCGGAACCGACGTGCGGCAACTCTTCGGCTTGAACATGGTAGCGATGACGCCCAGGTTTTCCAACCGGGCGGTGCGGCTTCTCGCCAGCAACTGGCAAGTCTCCCCGATTCTTCAGGTCAAGTCCGCGCAGTTCTTCTCGGTCCTCGCCGGTCCGGATCGAGCGCTCACCACGGTGCCCGGCCAGCCCGCGAGCTTAGTCAATCCCGATCCCTATCCGGCCAATCAAAACGTCAATAACTGGCTCAACCCCGCCGCTTTCGCTCAGCCTGCTCTCGGCACCTACGGCAATCTGGGCCTGAATAACATCAAAGGTCCCGGTGTCTTTCAATTGAACATGGCGCTGTC
>JAFAWA010000335.1 GCA_019242155.1 Terriglobia bacterium
CCCAGCAGGACACCCGTACCGCAGATCGCAAGGGGGTAGAAGAGCATGTTTCCGAGCGTTCCGGCGCCCATTGCCGCTGGACCTAAGGGACCCGCCATGATCAAATCGATGAGTCCCTGCGCCATCCAGCCCAACTCAGCTAAGACCAGCGGCCATGCCAGAGTCCACATTGCCCGAAGCTCTCTAGAAAATTGGCGCACTGCTCAGGCCTTGGGATGTGCTTTGTCGTATACCGCCATCAGTTCCGTGAGCGACACTTGCGTGTACTTTTGGGTGGTCGAGAGGCGGGCGTGGCCGAGCAGTTCCTGAATGGCGCGCAGATCGGCGCCGCCGGCTAACAGATGCGTGGCGTATGCGTGCCGGAAGCTATGCGGGTGCAGCGAGGAATCGCCGGCCAGCAGTGTAGCGTAAATTTTCACGATTCCGCGGATACCGCGATCGGTTAAGCGACGGCCGCGATGGTTGAGAAAGATGGCATGCGCGTCCCGAGGGACGCGGCCTCGAGTGATGCGTTCGGCGAGATACAGATCCAGGGCCTCCGCGGCCATGCGAGGTAGAGGCACCTGGCGTTCCTTGCGCCCCTTGCCGCGAACAAGGAGCCACTCCCGGTTGCTGTCGAGATCCTCCAAGTTCGACCCGGCGAGCTCGCTGACGCGCAGGCCGCAGCCATAGAGCATTTCGAAAATGGCGCGATCGCGGGCGGGTTCAAGACGTCCGGCGTCATCATTCACGCGGTCTATCAGCGTGTTCACCTGCTCGGGGGTGGGAACATCCGGGAGGCTCTTGGGGGCTTTGGGCGTGCGGACGAGCCGCGCCACATTGACCGACACAGAACCTTCCCGCAGGAGGAAGCGAAACAGGCCACGCACCGCCGCCAGTTTGCGGCGGATCGTGAGCGCAGTCAGTTGGTCGCGGTATAACGAGGCGAGCCACTCGCGGAGAATCAGAACATCAATTTCGCCCGGCGCCGGGGGCTCGAGTCGCGGAGGCGAGAGGTACGCAAGAAACCGGCTGAGGTCGCCTGTGTAGGCGCGCAGGCTGTGCGGCGAGAACCCTGTTCGGGCCAGTTCCGCGATATACCGATTGATCTGGCACTCGAGCTCAGACATAGGCGTGCCGGTATTCCTCTAATGCCGCCAGGGCGCGCCGGCAGACCTCCGCGTGCCGGGCGGCTTTGTCCCGCCGCAGGCGCTGCCGGGTGCTTTCGTCGAGTTGCGGTAATAGATCGAACGTGATGTTGGCAGGCTGGTAATCGGCGGCGTCCGCGGCCGAAATGTAATGGCAGAGCGAGCCGAGTGCAGTCTCACGCGGTAAGGCGCGGGGCGAGTCGCCGGCCGCTATGGCGGCTGCGTGCATGCCCGCCATCAAACCGGTCGCGATCGCTTCTACATAACCTTCGACTCCCGAAATCTGGCCCGCAAAGAAGACATTCGGAGAACGGCGGAGCTGCAGTGTGGCCGTGAGCAGCGCTGGTGCATTGATATAAGTGTTGCGATGAATTTGGCCGAAACGGAGAAATTCGGCGTTTGCCAGGCCGGGGATCATTCGAAGAATGCGCGCCTGCTCGGCAAATCGCAAATGATTCTGAAAGCCGACCAGGTTGAAGCTGGCGGCCCGAAGATTCTCCTGCCGCAACTGCACCGCCGCGTAAGGACGCCGGCCGGTTCGGGGGTCGGTGAGGCCCATCGGTTTCATCGGACCGAAGCGCAGCGTCTCGCGCCCACGACGCGCGAGTTCCTCAATCGGCAGGCAGGCCTCGAAATACGGCGTGGCATCTTCGGGAATGTGCCCGCTTACTGCGCGGCCCTCGAGCAGCGCATCGACGAAGGCTTCGTATTGATCGCGGTCTAGCGGACAGTTCAGATAGTCCTGGGTGCCGTCGGTTGATTTACCGTAGCGCGATGCCCAGAACGCAACGTTTGTATCTACCGTCTCGGCTTCGACTATGGGACTGATGCTGTCGTAGAAGTAGAGCCGATCCGAACCGGTAAGGTGCGCGATCTCTTTCGCCAGCGAATCGCTGGTGAGAGGGCCGCTCGCGATGATCGAAATGCCATCCGGGAGAGAAGAGATCTCCTCGCGCCGGAGCGCAATCAGCGGTTCAGACTCGATTGCGGACGTGACCTGTTCGGCGAACATGTTTCGATCTACCGTAAGCGCGTGGCCGCCGGGCACACGCGCAGTTTCCGCGGCGCGCAACAGTAGCGAGCCGAGACGGCGCAATTCTTCTTTGAGCAGCCACGGTGCGCTCGATTCCTGTTCGGACTTGAGCGAGTTGCTGCACACCAACTCCGCCAGGCGATCGGTCTGGTGCGCGGGCGTGCTTCGCGCCGGCCGCATCTCATACAGAGTGACCGGGCATCCGCGTCTGGCGATCTGCCACGCAGCTTCGCTCCCCGCCATTCCACCGCCGATCACATGAATAGGTGCAAGCAAGACGAAATACCGTTTCCTTCAGCATAGCCGACGTGCGATTTATTTCCTGTGCTCTATCGTAGGGCGAGGGGACGTGGCTATACTTGCGAATGGAGGATGAGGAATGGCGGCGAAGAAGCAGAGCCCAGCGAAGAAGAAAGCACAAGCCAAAGTCGGAAAGGTGATGCACGAGTTCAAGCATGGCCAGCTCAAGTCCGGAGGCCGCGCTAAAGTAAAAAACCGGAAGCAGGCGATCGCGATCGGATTAAGCGAGGCGCGAAGGGCGGGCGGAGATGTGCCCCCCAAAAAAGGCGCATCGAAAAAAGCAGGCGCGAAAAAGGCCGGCGCGAAAAAGGCGGCCGCCGAAAAGAGCGCTTCAAAAAAGAGCACCGCGGCCAAAGGTGCCGCCAAGAAGGGCGGGGCCAAGAAAGCGGGCCGGAAGCGAGGCTGAGTTATGCCGGAAAACGCGCTAGGCAAAGTATTCTTAGACTTCTCCGCACTAAAGCTGCTCGAGCTGGGCAACCGCCTGGATGCTTGTTTAGACCGCCTAACGGAGGAACAGATCTGGGCCCGCGGAAGAGAAAACGAAAACGCGGTGGGCAATCTGGTTTTGCATCTTTGCGGGAACGTGCGGCAATGGATGATTTCGAGCATTGGGGGCGAGCCGGACGTGCGTGTTCGCGAGCGGGAATTTTCCGCTAGAGGCGGCTCCGCCAAAGCGGAATTGGGTAAGCAGCTACAGTCTACGCTCGATCAAGCTTTGGAGTTGCTCGGCAGACTTCCGGTAGAGCGGCTCCAGGAGCGGCTCATTATTCAGGGCTACGACGTTTCGGTTTTAGAAGCGATCTATCATGTCGTGGAGCATTTTTCGATGCACACGGGACAGATCATCTTCGCGACCAAACTGCTCACCGGCGCGGAACTCGGCTTTTTCCGGCACCTCGACACCGAAGCGGCAACGAAGCAATAGCGGGACTCTTCAAGGCTGCGCTGTATACATCTTGCTGTAACCATTGCGGCCATTGGTCACTGTGAAGCGGCCGTCCGGCGATACCGAAGCTTTGATCCAGAAACCTTTGCAGTCGGCCGTTTCTTCGAGATTTGCGATTTGCTGCTCTTTGGTGTTGTGAGAGGCATCGTTCTTTAACGCGCGGTGGACTTGCCACGTGTCTTCAAGACGGGGAATCTTCGTGATGGTTTCGAACGCATCGCCTTCGAGACCCTTGCGCGGACCGTCGTTCACTATGACCACCTGAGGATTCACGGCCCACACGAGAGCGGGCGCACCGGATTGTCCGTTTACAAAGCCATGGTGCGTGGCTTGGAACAGAGTCACTGTGCCGACCTTATTTACCGGGCAGGCCAGCATGCTTTCCCGGTCCCAAGTGAGATCGCCTACATCCAGAAACTTGAATTTGCCGTAACTAAGCATGAATCCGGTGCTGCGGCCGTTCTCTGTCTTGTCGGTGTCTTTCTGCAGCGCATTCTGGCAAGTCGGATTTGATGACCCGCCGTTGATCGGCTTCTGAATGACTTCGCCATTGGCGGATACGACGGTAACATCGATGCCGTTCAAAGGGATCTTATCCCCCGGCTTGAGAATTACGCGCTTGCTTTCAGCCAAGCCCTTGTAGTCGTCCCAAAGCTTTGTGGTTTGGGGTGAGTTGCCGGCTTCAATGGAATCTCCGTGATCGTAGAACATTTGAATGGGGATCAGTTTTGCGAGAGCAGGCACGCCGCCGACATGGTCGCCGTGAAAGTGAGTTATTACGAGCATGTCAATGCGTTGTAAGCCCGCGGTTTTGGCGGCGTCCGCGATTCGCTTCGCATCGCGATCGCCCGGGTTGCCGGTGTCCACCAGCATGGATTGTCCGGAAGGGCTCACGATCAAGGTGGCCGCTCCGCCCTCCGTATCCACCCAATAAATATCGAGATTGCGGGACTGGGCGTGCAGCAGAGCCGCCGCGAAAACAAAGCATAGGCTGAAGGTACGCATTTGGCGGGATTCTAACACAGCCACATTAGCGGTGTTTTCGCCGCTCGTAACGCGCCGGGCACAACTCGCCGAAGAACTCACACCGCAGGCAATGCTCCGCTTCCCTCAGCGGGAACTGCAAGGTGGCCTGAGCGTCCTGAAACTCGCGAACTATCTGTTCCGGAGAATCGAGAAGCGAAGGCGCAAGGTCAACTTTAATGGGTGTGTTCGGGCGCAGAAAATAGAGCCACGCGCGGTCAGGCGCACGGCCGAGATATCGTTCGAGCGCCAGCGCGTAAAGACGAAGCTGTACGGCGTAGTCTTCCGCCCTGCGGTGCGCTTCCAAGGCGGTTACGGTGTCTGTTTTGTAGTCGACAATGATCAGCTCTCCGGCCTCTTCGAACCAGAGATCGATCTGTCCACGAATTACTAGGCCGTCCACCGCCATCAGGAAATCGAACTCACGTTCTACACGGCTTGCTCGCGCCGCGCGCTGCCCGAGCGTGCTCCGGCGGAATACATCAACCAGGGCCGCCTCGGCTGGGTCGGCTTTCTGCGGCAAATCTGACGAAAGCAACTTGTGTACTGTCGTGCCGAACACACTAGCTGGGCTTGAAGACTTCGAAGTTGCGCTGCCTGGTTCTAAATTTTGGGTTCGGCCCACTAAACCCAGATACTCAGCCAGATAATACTGCCGTGGACATTTGGCAAAGGTCGCGAGCGCGGTAACCGTCGCGTTGGTATCTTGTTGATCGGTGAGTTGCGGCCGAGATAACGGCTCCACTTCGGCCGTTGATCCGGGCAGGGATGGGCGCGGAATGAGGTTCGGAGGCTGGTTGGTAACCACGAGGCGTAGTTTCCATTCCAAGCCTTCCGGTGACATTCGCGTCTGGACCTCATTTGCAGGCACGGTGTGCTCTATCGCCAATGCCTCGACCACCCGTCTCGCCCAATTGTCAACCTTGCGGCCGGTCCCCGAGAAGCTGAGCACCAGATGCTGCTCGGCGCGGGTCATCGCGACATATAGCAGACGGTGGCTCTCGTGAGTTTCCCGAGTTTTGCGTTCTTCGTTGATGGCGTGCAGAAACGAATCGCTCTTTTCTTTTGCGGTTACCGGGTTGCGCCAGCGCGCGCCTAACCCGAATTCGCGGGAGAAACCGACCAGTGGAGGTTTATTTTCGATTCCTTTATGCAGTGCGGCGACAAACACGATCGGAAACTCCAGCCCCTTGGCCGAGTGCACGGTCATCACTTTGACCGCATCGGCGGCATCTTCGGGAGGAGCGTCCGCCTCGCGCATGTTGTCGCCGCGCATCAGCGCGACCTGCTCTATGAAGTCGTCGAGCGAACTCGAAGCCGCGGCTTTCCGCGCCTGGGCCAGGAACTTTTCGATGTTGGCCCACCCGCGATCTCCCCCTTCCGAGCGGTAGCCGAGTGCATCGATGGCTTCGAGCAGCAGCCGGTCCAACGTAACGTACTCGCGGCGCACACGCCAACGGCGCAGATGGCCGCGAAAGCGGATCAGCTTTTCGTAGTCGCTTTCGGCGAGCGCGGTTCCGGCGCGATCACCTAGCGCGATGAGTGAATCCCCGATGTTGTCACCCAACACGTGCAAAGCTAGCAGGGCTTCGTCCGACGCATAAACAAACGGGGAGCGCAGCACCGCGGCAAGGCTGACCTCATCTCTGGGGTTCGCGATTACGCGCAGCAAATGAAAGAGGTCTCGTACTTCCCGCCCTTCAAAGAAGCCCTTACCGCGATCGACGACGTAAGGAATTCCGGCCGCCTCAAATGCCTCGGTGAAGTCTCGAATCACTTCGGTGTTACGCACCAGTACGGCAACGTCTTTGAAGCCGAATACTGCGCCGGTGCCGGAAAGGAGTTCGAGGATGCGATGCGCTACCCACCGGCCCTCGTTACGCAGGGCTTCGTCGCCATCATCCGCCAGCACGCTCATTAGTTCGACCGAGACAGGGCAAGCCTGCGGAAAGACGCGCTCCGGCACCAAGGCGCGCGGTTCGATTCCTTCGGCTGCGCCCACAATCGTCTCCACAGCTCGCAAGATATCGGCGCGGCTGCGAAAATTTCCGGTGAGATCGATCAGGCGGCATCCGCGTTGCTGCACGCTCGATCGATACCGCCGGAACACTTCCGGCTCGGCGTGCCGGAACCCAAAAATCGACTGATTGATATCTCCCACCGCATAAAACGCGTCGGGCCGTCTCACCAGATCCATCAGCCGCGATTGCTGCCCGTTCGTGTCCTGAAACTCATCCATCAGAATGTAATCGAACTGGTTGCGGATCAGTGTACGCCGCTCGGGACACTCCTCCAGCAATCGGACCCCATACTCCTCCAGGTCCGCAAAGTCGAGCAATCCAGCCTCTATTTTGCGCGCGCGGTAGGCGCAGTCGAAGCGGCGTAGAATCTCGAACAGCGTATCCCGCTCCTGCGCGAAATGTTCGGTAATCAGCCGATACTGGAACTCGGGCAACTGGCGCTCTTTCAAGTCCTTCACCAGCGCGCGCGCAGGACTGCCCTTCTTACAACTGTTCAGATTGCCGGAGAATGCTTCAACCGCCCGCAGCGCGGCGAGAGTATCCGGTGCGCTCACGATTCGTTCCAGATCCTCCCGGATGGCGCACATGTGAGTCTTCTGGCTGACGTTCCATGCCGCCAGCGGATCGGCGCGCAAACAATCGAGAGTCTGAACCAAATCTCCGCGTGTGGCGCCCACGGGCGGCGGCGCCTGCGCGACTTCGTCTAAGGTCTGGCCGGCGCCGCGTATGGCGTCGTAAACCGAGAGGATCGCGTCTTCAAATTCCCAGGAAGCCAGACCTCGAATGAGCGCGCGCAGGCGCGCGGGCGCATCGGAAAACATCGAGGAGATGGCATGGTTGATGGACTCCTGCTCGAGCCGCCAGGAATCACGTTCATCAGCAACCACGAAGTCCGGGTCAACACCGGCGAAAATGGCGTTCTCTTTAAGCAACCGCGCGCAAAACCCGTGGACTGTCGAAACCCATGCCCGCTCCAAACTGGCCCGGATGTCGCTCTGCTCCTGAAAAGTCTCGGCCAGTTTCCGGCGCATGTTGGCCGCCGCCTTCTCCGTAAACGTTATTGCTAAAACGCGCTGCGGGTTAGTGCCGTTGGCGACGAGGCGCCGGAAATACTCGACCAAAACGGTGGTCTTTCCGGATCCCGGTCCCGCTGTGACACAAGCATCCAAGTGACGCCGCTCGATGTCGACCGCGCGCAATTGTTCGGTCGTGAAGGCGATGCCGCTCATGCACCCTCCGCCGCTGCGGCTCCGTGCACTTCAAAGCGGCACACGTCACGCCAATCGCAAAAACGGCAGCTTGCCGGGTCGGCAGGTAAGGGCTCTATGCGGCCTTGCCGGATCTCCTCCACAAGCTGAAGCACGCGATCTTCAGTGGTCCGCCATTCCTCAGGTATGGGAGGCGACTTGAGCAGACCCTCCTCACTCCAGCCGACATACTGGACGCCGCCTTTCAATCCCACAAAAAACATTCCCGCCGGTTTGGTTCCCAACTCTTTTTCAGCCGCCAACAGGTAAACAGGACCTTGGAGCTGGGCGGCATCTCGTCGCTCCTTAACGCGCTGCACTCCACTGTATTTGTAGTCGATTACGTAAGCCTGATCGCCGAATCTGTCAATGCGGTCGATGCGGCCGGTAACTTCGAGCGCCTCCCCTAACGGCAGAGCGAATTTCTTTTCTGTCTGCGATTCGAAGCGTACGCGAGGCCACTGGTCGTCGGCGGCGAACCGCTCGAGATCGGCCAGCATGGCGTTGCGGAGCCGCTCGGTGTGATAGCCCTGAGGGACGTGGTGCCGCTCGCAGTGCTCGGCGAAAATGCGCTCGAACTGTTCTCTGATTTCACCACCGTCCGGCCGGCACTCTGCTAAGACGGCGTGCACAATTTCGCCCTGACGTGAAAAGTCCAGGCGATCTTCCGGCCGTGCCGGCACTGTCTTCAGCCGCAGCAATCTCCCGAAGTGCTGAAAAGCGCATTGTAGATAGGACTCGAGGGCGCTCACCGCAACGCGCGCGGTCCTTTTCCGCAGAGCGGCAAGGAGATCCGGCGTTTTGATTACCGGAGCCGGGGAGTAGGCGCTTTCATGATCGGGCTTGGGACGGGCGCGGCGAGCGTCTATTGGGGGAACCAGAAGGCTTTCGAGGAACACGGAAGGCAAGTTGCGCTCACCCCGGGAACCGAACTCCGGATACGAGAGCGTTACCAGCACGCTTGCGCGGGTCAATGCGGAATCGAAGAGCGCATGTTCTTCGCGGTCGAAGTCCGCGGCAGTCCGCACGCGGATGCCGGCTCGTTGCAGCTCATATCTAGCCGGATCGGGGAAGAAGGGGTCTTGCGGGTGGACCCGCGGGAACTGTTTTTCCACCATGCCACAGACGAAAATGACCGGCAGCGCCCATTGGCGCGCTTCGGGCGCGCTTATGACATGCACCGCGTTGCGCCGCTTGTTGTCTAAACGGAGAGGTTTCAGCCGGAGCGCCGCTTTCACCGCCCGCCAGAACGCCTTTAGGCCAAGCGGCCGTTCCGGGTCCAGCGCCTGGACTGCCTCCTGCAAAGCTTCATTAAACACACGCAGCACAGCCGGGTGGCTGCGGATTTCGATGACTGAATTACGGTCCCGATCCTGCTGGGGTGGGGACGGCTGGAACAGGTTGGGCAGACCGGCTAAGCGAGCAGCCCAGTCGGCCGGGGGTGACTCAAGAGAGCGCCACTCGTCTAATGCGGCCAATTCTTGAATCTGATGAAGCAGGCGGCCGTCATGCTCCGCGACTAACGCTTGGAACGATTCCAGACCGCTATTCGGAATCTGCTCGCGAACCTTGAAATCCAACCGGTCGAGAGCGGGCCAAGCGGCCAACCGCGGCGCCAGCCGCAGCACCGC
>JAFAWA010000466.1 GCA_019242155.1 Terriglobia bacterium
AATTGCAAATGTATTAGTGAGCGGCCTCGAAAGCGAATACGCAACCACACGCAAAGTGGTATCCGCCCTTCCCGATGGTCAACTGGAGTTCAAACTTGGCGAAAAAGGCCGTACCGCACGCGAACTGGCGTGGCACCTTGTAGCGTCGGAGGTGTGGTTCGCCAAGGGTATTGTCGCGGCCGACTTTACGGCTGAGGAACCGCCTATGCCGCCCAACGCCAAGACCGCAGATATTGCCGGTTTCTACGAAAAGGAACTTCCCGCGCTGTTAGAGAAAGTGAAAGCGCTGCCCGGCGAGCACCTGGCAAAAGAAGCCGACTTCTTCGGCATTATGAAGATGCCGCTGGTCTCCTATTTAGGTTTTTGGAACAACCACGCCATCCATCACCGCGGCCAACTGAGCACCTACCTTAGAGCGATGAATGCGCATGTGCCAAGCATTTACGGCGGCAGCGCCGACGAGCCTTTCCAAATGCCCGCAACCGCGTAAACAGTGAGCCGGCCAGAAAGCCGGCCCTCACAGTCAGGCAAAAGAGTCGTCTGTGTCCGGCTCTTTTGCCGATGGCACACCTAGAAGACGAACTTCATCGCGAACTGAACAATGCGCCCGCCCGTCCCCGCGCCGATGCCCGTGCCGGCGCCGGTGGTGGACTGATCACCCGTGATCTGGCCGTACGTGCCGCTTACCGTAGCGTTGGGCAGGCCCAGCCGCACGGAATTGGTTAGATTGAAACCTTCAGCACGGAACTCGAGGTGCATCGCCTCGCGAATGGGGAACTGGCGCGTGATCGCCTGGTCCCACTCCCAGAATCCCGGCGCGCGAATGGTGCTGATTCCCATATTTCCGTAAGTCCCCAGCGCCGGAGTGGCCACCGCGTTCGGATCCAAATAACTCACGCACGGCGCGGGCGAGCATGACTGGCCTTTATTAGGCGCGTAAAGATCCGGCAGCACCTGATTCGGACGCTGCGGAACCGGGTTGTTGCCCGATGCCGCGAAACCGTTCAGGGCATTGTCGGCGCTCGCGTTCAACTGAGGCGTAACCGGCGGACCGCTCCGCCAGGTGTAAATCGTTGACAGATTCCACCCGGTGAGGAGCCGCCGAGTCATGGCGCCCGTGAACCGCGGGGTGTTCACCACCAGCGTCAAGTTCACGATATGCCGAATGTCTACCGAGTTGCCCGTGCAATCACCCATATCCAGATGCCGGTTTTGCGGGCCGTTGTTCTGATACGGTTGGTGCGGGTAAACGCCCTCCAGATTCGAGATGTTCGTGGCCGGTAGACCGATGCAGTGCGACCATGTCCAGTTCGCCCCAAGGTTGATGGAGCGGCCTGCTTGCCAACGCGAATTCAGCAGCAGGCCGTCGTAATGCTGCGTCCCGCCGGAATCCAGGTTGGTGATCGAGCCGTAGGTATTCAAGTTAGGCGCGTTAGGATTGGTGATCTCGAGCAATCGCCGATAATTTTCTGCGTTACCGCCGCAGTTCGCCTGCAGCGCCGCGCACTGTCCAAATTGGGCCGCCGTCGACGGGCTGGCGATTACCGGCTTGCCCGGAAGCCAGATAGCAGGATTCAGATCGACGTTTGTCCAGACATGCGCAATCGCCGTGCCCACATAGGTTCCCGATACAAAAAGGTGTGGAGTGACTTGCCTTTGGATTCCGAAGTTCCAGGAGTATTGCCCTGACGTTTTCAGGTTCGGGTCAATCGGCAGAAATCCCTGATACGGAAGCGTCGGGAAGACCGGGTTCTTCGGATTGTAATTATAAGGGTACGGGTTGCCGCCCGGATAACTCCCATACGGGTTGTCGAGCGAAAGCGAACCCGGGCCGGCGAAACTCTGCACCACCGTAGTACGGAACGGCGCGACCGAGGACGTGTTTTGGTGAATGTCCATGCGGATATAGTCGTACGCAATGCCCGCGCCCGCGCGAATTGCCGTCTTGCCGCTCCCGGTCGGGTCCCAGGCGATTCCGAGCCTCGGCTCCACATGGTTCCACTGCGAGTTCATTCCCGACTTGTCGTTCACTCCCGGATCGCCTACGTAGAGCAGGCCTGGAGGCGCGGTCGGCACGACCTTGCTCTGAATGTTGTGGTAGAAATTGCTGAGGCTGAAATTGTAGGTATCGCCGTTCTTAAACACCATCGGAAGATACGGGTCCCACCGCAAACCGTAATTGATTGTCAGCTTGCGGTTCACTTTCCAAGTGTCGGCGGCGTAGAGTCCGATGTGATTTTGCGTCGTATTATTCGGATTGGGGTTCGCCTGGTGAAGGTTGATCACATTGCCGGTCAAAAAGTCGATCAGCGGCGTGCCGAAGACTCCCGCAAAGACGAAAAGCCCTTGCGACCACGCATACGAGTGGCCGTTCAGCAGTGAGCGCCACGCCTCCACGCCGAAGCTGAGCTGATGCGATCCGCGCACCAGAGTCACGTCATCGTTCGCCCCGAAATTGCTGATGGTATCCGAGCCCACAGCAAAATTGGTCGGGAAGTTGATGCTGAATCCGGGCCCAGCCATCAGGATGGGCACGAACCCGTAGTAACTATAAAAGTTCATCCCCACATCCTGCGGAGTGAAAGGAACTGCCCCAGGAGTGCCCGCTCCCACGCGCGTGCCGGAGATGCGAAAGTTGTTTACCGTTTGCGCGCCGATAAGGTACGTGTCGCCCAATGCGAGAGCCTGCGCCTGGTCGTCCTGCCCAACTTGATTGGTCGAAAGTATGTTGTGCGTAATGTTGTAAGGGACCTTTGTCTCGATGCGCGTGATCATGTAGCGGGCAAACAGGGTGTTTTTAGAGTTGAGCTGATAATCGATCCGCAGGGGCGCTTGTAATTGATTCTGATTCACCGGCGTCCCGTATTGAACGAAACCGCAGGGATTGGTGCTTTGGGGCAGATAAGACGAAATCTTCAGCGCTGCCGGACTGAAGGCAAACGGCCCACTAAAGTGGCTCAGCACGGCGGGCGAGGCCGCCACCGCCGCCGCCGACGGGCAGCCTGCCGCGATATATTGCGAGAAATCCCCTTTTAATTCCGCCGCCGTCGGCACGTAAGCCGTCTGGTTCACCAGGTTCTGGCGAATGGTTGTGCCCTGATATCCGAGAAAGAAGAACAGCTTGTCTCTGATGATCCGCCCTCCGAAGGTTCCGCCGAATTGATTGCGCTTTAGCCCGTCCGAACCGGGGGCGAAGAAATCCCGCGCATTCAAGTCCGAATTTCGGAAGAACTCAAACGCATCCCCGTGAAAGGCGTTGGTGCCCGAGCGCGTCACCGCATCGACGGTCGCGCCGGAGTGGCCGCCGCTCGAGGCTTCCTGTGCGCTCGTGGCGAGCCGGAACTCCTGCAGCGCGTCCGGGAACGGCAGCGGCATGCTCGCGCCTACGTAAGTATCCAGGTGAGGCGCGCCATCCAGGTTATATTGCACGCTCCAACTCATGCCGCCCGCTACGGCGATGCTCGGCCCGGTATTCATAGTGTAGGTCGGGGGCGCGGCGGCGGTCGTGACCGCCAGCCCCGACAGGGGAATCAAGTCAGTCGCCTGCCGGCCGTTCAGAGGTAGATCGAGAATTCGCTGGGTATCTACAACGGTCGTGCCCACGCCCACGCTGCGCGTCTCTACCTGGCTCGCGTCGGCTTGCACAATAATCTGATCCGATACATTGCCGACGGAGAGAGTGACCGGTATTTGCGGATTCGTTCCTACCTGCAACACCACTCCCGTCTGCACGAACGTCCGGAAGCCCATCTTCATCGCTTCCAAACGATAAGGGCCGAGCGGCAGATTGGGAATCACGTAATTTCCCGCCGAGTCCGTAGTGGCGGTCCGTTTGAGACCGGTGTCAGTCTGCGTCGCGGTCACTTCTACGCCGGGAACCACGGCGCCGGTCGGATCGGTGACGATGCCGCTGATCTGCACAAACTCCTGCGCCGCCGCCGCGCAACATAATAACAAGATACCCGCGAGTACTTTCATAAACCCCCGTACACTTTCTCCGTAAACTATATGGCCATTTCTCCACGCTGTAAAATTGTTTGTTCGGATATCTGGCATTGGCGCGGCCGATAACACCAGAACTGCCCCTGCCCCGCATCGCCGCGCCCGATACCTGTGATCGGCGCGATCTATTGTACGGGTCGACCCAGCGCGCGATAGGATAGTTCGGTTATGCGCACCGGTTTGCCGCTCAGTTTAGCGGTGGTTTTGACCATACTCGGCGTGTCGTATGCCCAAGGACAAGGGGCTCCCGGTCGCGGAGGACCCCCAGGAGCGTTCGGACGCGGACGCGGCGGTCCGCCCCGGACGCCTCGCGCGGGCGCCCTTTACGACATCACGGGTTACTGGGTCTCCGTGGTCAGCGAGGATTGGCGCTTCCGAATGGTCACCCCACCCAAAGGCGACTACACCGGCGTCTTCCTCAACCAAGAGGGCCGCAAAGTCGCTGACTCCTGGGATCCCGCCAAAGATGAAGCCGCGGGCGAGCAGTGCCGGAGCTATGGCGCGCCCGCTCTCATGCGCGTTCCCGGTCATCTGCGCATCACCTGGCAGGACGAGCAGACTCTGCGAATCGAGTCGGATGCGGGCGAGCAGACCAGGATCCTACACTTCGACGCCGCCGATACGCCCGGGAGCGCTTGGCAAGGTTACTCGAAAGCCATGTGGGAGATGGTCCCGGCCGGCCGCGGAGTGAATCCAGTGGGCTCTCTAAAAATAGTCACCACCCGGCTCAAACCGGGCTACCTGAGAAAAAACGGAGTGCCTTACAGCGCCAACGCGACCTTAACGGAGTACTTCGATCGAGCGAACGAACCTAATGGGCAATCTTACCTGGTCGTGACAAGTACGGTGGAGGACCCCGTGTATCTGGTCCAGCCGTTCCTGACGTCCTCCCACTACAGAAAAGTGGCGGATAACTCAGGTTGGAAACCCGTGCCGTGCGCCGCAAAGTAAGCGGAAACAGATTATGAAACGAATCTCGGCGTTGTTGCTTGTTCTAGCATTCTTCGCTTTCGCTCAGGGCCTGGATTTCTCCGGCCGCACCGGCCAGCCCTCCGGGGTCGATCTCTCGGGTACCTGGTATCCCCAACCCGGACAGGACGCCAACCTGTTTACCGCCTCCGGCGCGCTCGTAGATTATGGCGGCGTTCCCTTGAATGAAGCCGGGCGCTTGTATGCACTTGCCTGGAGCGCCGCGCGCATTCAGGGCCGCCAGCATCAATGCATGGGCTACGTTCCTCCGTACACTTACAATCAGCCCGGAAACCTGCGCTTTTGGGAAGAGAGAGATCCGTATACTCAGCGATTGATCGCGTTGAAACACTACTGGCAGATAAGCGAAGGCACTCGCACGATTTCGATGGATGACCGGCCCCATCCTCCGGCGTACGCGCAGCATACGTGGGCCGGCTTTGCGACCGGAAAATTCGAAGGCAACGTGCTCACCGTTTGGACCACGCATCTCAAGCGCGGCTGGATCCGTGCCAACGGCATCCCCCAAAGCGATGAATCCACTCTAGTGGAACACTTCATCCGTCACGGCGACCGCATCACTTATCTCTCGGTAGTTACCGACCCGGTCTACTTAGCCGAGCCGTTCAGCCGCATTTATACACTGATGCGCAACGTGAAGGAGCCCGACGCCTGGCTCTATGCTTGCGATGACGGCGAACAGATCCTGGGCCGCCGCGAGGATCAGGTGGAAAGCTACTCGTGGGGCCGCCATCCATTCCTGCGGGAGTTCGCGGACAGTAAGAAAATCGCCCTGCTCGCAACCCTGGGTGGTCCTCAAACGATGTACCCGGATCTTCCTGAGAAACTCACGGACCCCGCCGCAATGGAGAGTGCCGCGAAAGCGCTGCTAATGCCGAAGCCTGGTCCGCCGCAGACGAGCCGGGCGGTGAATCCCGATCCGCACGACGGCGAGATCCACGTGCTTCCCGTTCAAGGGAATGTCTACATGCTGATCGGCGACGGCGGGAACATTGCTGTACAGACCGGCGAACAAGGCGCTATGGTCGTGAACGCGGGCGCGGGCAACCTATCGGACAAAGTCATAGCCGCCATTCGGAAATTGAGCGAAAAGCCGGTCCAGTTCATCATCAATACCAGCTTCCACTCCGATTTTACCGGCGGCAACGTGAAACTCCGCGCGGCGGGATTCGACCCGAGCGTGGTCGGCTCCTTCTTCTCGGGTCAGTTCGCCGATGCGGGCCAAGGCGCAACTATCATCGGTCATCAAAACGTGCAGAATCGTCTGCTGGCGTTAAAGACGCCTCCCGATGGCTGGCCGAGCGACACCTTTATCGAAGGACGCCGCAGGAAGTTCCATAACGGCGAGGCGGTCGAGATCCTTCCCGAACCGAAGGCGATCAGCGACGGTGACGCCATCGTGCACTTCCGCCGCTCGGACGTGATTGTAACCGGCGATATCTTTTCGACGACGTCGTACCCGCGGATCGACTCCAATACGGGCGGCAGCATTCAGGGCGAGATTCAAGCGCTCAATCAGATCCTCGACCGCACCGTCTACAAGCACGATGAAGAAGACGGCACCATGATCATTCCCGGACACGGGCGGCTCTGCGATGAGTGGGAAGTCGCCGAATACCGCGATATGCTCGTTATTATCCGCGATCGCGTTCAGGAGCTGGTCAAGTCCGGCGCCGCGCTCGATGCAGTGAAGGCCGCGCGAGTCACCGCCGATTACGACGACCGTTTCGGCACTAACTCCGGTCCCTGGACCACGGATATGTTCGTCGAAGCGGTCTATCGAGGGCTAAAAAACTGAAAGGTAAAGATGACATCATGATCAATGTTGGTGTGATAGGCACGGGATGGTGTGGCGGCATTCGGGCCGTAGCTTGCGCCCAGAGCGCCTTCGTTCGGGATCTTCATATCGCAGAAATCCGCGAAGAGCGGTTGAAAGAAGTCGCGGCCCAAACCAGGCCTGTCACCGCCACGACCGACTACCGGCGCCTGCTCGAAAACGATTCGATCGACGCCGTGTTGATCTCGACTACCCCGGAGCCGACTCACTATCCAATCGCGAAAGAAAGCCTGGAAGCGGGCAAGCACGTCTTCCTTGAGAAACCGATTGCGCTCGAACTGGTCGAAGCCGATGACCTGATCGCTTCCGCGCGTGCCAAGAACTTGCTCTTCACTATTGGTTATTCGCAACGGTTTAATCCCAAGTTTGCCTATGTCAAGCGCGCGCTCGACGACGGCAGCATCGGGGAGCCTGTGAGCGCCCTGGTCAGCCGCCACATCACACGCAATCTAGGCAAAAAAGTCGGCGGGCGCGTAAAGCTCTCGCCCGCGGCCATGGAGGCTACGCACGATATCGACTTCGTGCTCTGGTGCCTCGCGCCGCGAAAGCCCGTGCGCGTCTACGCCCAGGAAGTCGCGAAGGTCATGAACGCCGAATACCGCGTTCCTGATTGCGTCTGGATTGTGGTCACCATGGACGACGGAACGGCCTTCACCATCGGCGCCGGCTGGGTGCTGCCGCCCGCGTACCCGAACTTTTCGACTTGTTGGATCGAAATGGTCGGCACGAAAGGCGCTGTGATGGCCGATGATAGCCATCGCGACGTTTACGTGACCACGCTCGAAAACGGCATTCAGTTCCCGATCTCTTCGATGCCGGGCGAAAGCCTCGGTCACGTGTACGCGGGACCTATGGCCGCCGAGACGGTACACTTTCTCGAGTGCGTGGCTCTGGGCCGGCAGCCGCTGGTCACCCCTGAGCATGCGCGCATGGTCATGCAGGTCTATCAGGCCGCGGATCTCTCGGCGGAGACCGGGCAACCGGTCGAGGTCGTCGTCCCGGAACCGGCCGAGGCTTTATCGCTGCGTTGATCCACGTGCTGAAGTCAGGCGCCACATCCGCTCCCATAGCTTCTCCAGCGAGCCCCGCGGCCCCGACGAGAACACGCTGGCTGGTCCTGTTCCTGATCAGTCTGATGTATCTGATCTGCTACATGGACCGGAGCAACATCTCGGTCGCCCAGCCCGAAATCGCCAAGGCGTTCGGCCTGAGCAAGAACGCCATGGCGCTCGTTTTAAGCGCCTTTACCTGGGCCTACGCGCTTGGGCAGATCCCCGCGGGTTGGTTGGGGGATCGTTTCGGGCCGAAGAAGATACTTACGGGGATTATGTTCTGGTGGTCGGCTGCCGCCATGCTGACGGGCGCCGCGGCCGGTCTCACCTCGCTTTTTGCGGCGAGGTTTCTCCTGGGGCTCGGTGAGGCGGGCGCTTTTCCCGTAGCCAGCCGGGGCATGCAACTCTGGTTCCCACGCTCCGAACGGGGCCGTATCCAAGGCACGACGCACTTCTTCAGCCGGTTCGCGGTCGCAGTCACTCCCTTCGTTGCCGGAGCCATTCTGCTCTCGCTCGGTTGGCGCGCCATCTTCTTCATCTTCGGTTCGCTCGGCATTGTATGGTCGGCCGCCTTCGCGTTGTATTACCGGAACCGGCCCGAAGAACATCCGGGCGTGAACGCAGCTGAGATCGAGCACATCCGAGGCGGTGCTCGTGGTTCGGCGGCTGCGCGCCGGCCCACCCCGTGGAAACGGATCCTCGCCTCGCCGAATATGTGGTCCATTGCCCTAGGCTATTGTTGTTTCTTCTTCGGAACGAACTTCTACCTCACCTGGTACCCGACCTATCTGCGCGAACACCGCCACTTGAGTGTGCAGGCGCTCGGGATCATCGGCTCTATTCCGCTCTTTGCCGGAATGCTCGGCGACCTTGCAGGCGGCTCTCTCTCGGATCTGATTTTCAAACGAACTGCGCGGGCTCGGCTGGCTCGGACCGTCGTGGCCGCGCCCGGCTTTCTGCTTTCGGGCGCGTTTTTGCTGCCCGCCGCCTCTACCGGCAGCGCCTGGGCGTCGGTTCTTTTTCTGGCCGCATCTTTTTTCTGTCTGGAACTCGTGATCGGCCCCGCCTGGGCCGTGCCCATGGACGTCGGCGGCGAGTTCAGCGGCACGGTAACGGCCGTCATGAATATGGCCGGAGCGCTGGCCGCTTCTGTTACGCCGCTCGTTTTCGGCTACTACTTCGGAAAAGGCTCCTGGATGACACCGTTCTTCATCACCTCGGTGGTGATGGTGCTCGGCGCCCTCATCTGGACGTTTCTGATTAATCCCGAAAAATCCGTGGTGGACCAAACCGCATGAATAAAGCCGCAAGTCTTCTAGCACTGCTGACCGCCGTCGCCGCGCCCACCGTCTACGCCCAGGGCAAGTGGGTCGATCTGGCGCCCTTTCCCGACCCGCGCGAGGAAGTGATGGGCGAGGCCGCCAACGGCAAGCTTTATGTGTTCGCCGGTTTGATTCCGCTCTGGCATCCCGCCGGACTGGTTTACGAGTACGATCCGGCAGCGAACAAATGGACCAAGAAGAAGCCGATGGCGTTGCCGTCACACCATGTGGCCTTTTGCGAGCACGACGGCAAAATCTACGCCTTCGGAGGCTTTGTCTATCCAGACCCGCCGGCGCCGGCCGGCTGGGTTCCGATTAACAACGCGTGGGAATACGATCCCACGGCCGATTCCTGGAAGGCGCTGGCGCCGATGCCCACCAAACGCGGCGCGGCCGTGGCGGCCGAGGCGAACGGCAAGATTTATGTGATCGGAGGCGCCACGACCGCGCCGGGCGCGCCCGAACCGTACATCAACTTCACCACGCGTCAGAATGTTGTCGGAAACGTCGAAGAGTACGATCTCAAAACCAACTCCTGGCGCGCGCGCACCGCGATGCCCACGCCGCGCAACCACATGGGAGTTGGCACGGTGAACGGAAAGATCTACGTGATCGG
Source organism: Terriglobia bacterium (assembly GCA_019242155.1). Classification (GTDB taxonomy): domain Bacteria; phylum Acidobacteriota; class Terriglobia; order Bryobacterales; family Bryobacteraceae; genus PSRJ01. The sequence goes on from JAFAWA010000466.1 coordinate 9,820, forward strand.
AGGGCGGGTAGGCGCCGCGTTTATCTCCATTGCCTCCGATATCTCGCTGGTCGAGGTCTACAATCCCGCAACCGACATCTGGGAGCCCCCCGGCGCACGCATGCCGACTGCGCGGAGCGCGGTAGCTTCCGCCGTGTACAACGGCAAAATCTACGTGGCCGGCGGCGAGTGGCAGGACCCGGTGGTGCAGACCGCTTTCCGCGTCTTTGAAGCCTACGATCCGGCGACCAATACATGGTCCGTGCTCCCGCCTATGGCCACCCCGCGCCACGGCGTGGCGGGCGCGGTGATCGGCAACCGCTTCTATGCCGTGAGCGGCGACGTGCAATCGTCGGGCACCGGAGTTGCCGTCTCTACGCCCGCGGCCACCGCCTTCGAATTCGCTAAGTGAGGCCTCGCCTCGGCGCATTTTGAATAGGTCGGTGGGCCAGAATGTCGTTAGGATTACGCCGGGTCTCTGTCGTTCAACATTCGCTGGTCTTGAGTTTTCTGTTTCCTTGCTCCCCATTACACAGTTAGGAAAAATGTTTGCGGCCAGTTCCTGCTTCGGATTGCGAAGTCTGTTTACGTATAGTGGAACAGCGTTTGCGAACTCGAAACGCGCGCGGTGATGCGCGTTCACGGGGGGCGGACGGCGTGTTGTTTGAGCATCTATCGGGACTCGAAAGTATTCTTTGTTATGACGACGGGGTGGACGTGGCGGAACTGACCCAACACACACGCTTTTGTCTGGATGACCTCAGGCTCGTCAAAGCGACTGGCTTGAATTGGTTCCGATATCCCTGGCGTTGGCATGCAATCGAGCGGACTCCGGGGCGCTATGACTGGGGATTCACAGATGAAGCGATGTCCCATCTGAAGCAGTTGGGCATACGGCCGGTAATCGATTGTTGCCACCACGTTTCGATTCCCCGCTACATCGATGGCGGCTTTCTGAATCCCGATTTTTCCAAACACTATGTGCGGTTCGTAACGCGCGGTTTGGAGAGATACGACTGGGTCCGCGACATTACTATATTTAATGAGCCGTATCCGACGATCCTGTTCGCGGGTTACACAGGATTTTGGTATCCCTACCGCAAGAATGCGGGGGCATTCGTCGCCATGCTCGGTAATATTGGCCACGCAATCTGTGAGATCAGCCGGCTCTGCTGCACTGTGCGAGGTCTCCGTTCCGTTCACTTCGAAACGGCTGAATCACACTCTGGTGCTGACGCTCCTGCGCGGGAATGGCCGCCCACAGAAACACACTGCGCTTTCTGGTGACAGACCTGATCCTGGGCCGGGTCGATACCGGCCACCCGCTATATCGGTTTTTGCGTCTCAACGGAATGTCGCAGCGTACTCTGCACTGGTTTTTGGGCCATCCCGCAAAGATCGACCTTCTCGCTCTCGACTATTACATCCATTCCGAGATGCAGTGGAGGACCGGGAAGGACCGCATCGAGCGGATATGTCCCAGCCCGGTTCCAAAAGGCTTTGCAACCGTCGCCCGCGATTACATTGAACGGTACCAAAGGCCGGTAATGTTAGGCGAAACCAATATTCGCGGCGAAGTCGCGGATCGCCTCGGCTGGTTGAAATATACATATCAGGAATGCGAAGCACTGGCGCAATCGGAAGGAGTGGATTTCCGCGGCTACGGATGGTTCCCTATTTGGGACAGTTGTGCATGGGCCAGAGATCTGTGCCGGACGGCCAAGACCGAGGTCGACCCCGTCGGTATCTACTCTCTGGATGAAAAGCGAGAACGCCGGATTCCGACGGAACTGTCCAGAACATTCGAGGCTTTGGCGAAGGGTCGCATAACCAGTCGAGACATTCGCCCTTATGCTTTCCAGCCGCCCGTATCCGATTGGATGCGCGGCTACGCTCGATTTACAGAGGATTGGGTCTGGCGTGAGGCCGGTGAGGAGGCCGCGTAATGACGAGTGATTCAGGTGGGTCACCGATCAGGAATCACGCGAAAGCAAACCTGGCTTGGGATTGATGCACCGGCTTGGAGGTGGCTTGTGACGAACGAAGAAGCAAACACGGGCGGGGCAGCTCCGTCTTTCGATCCGAATGTGATCGTCCGGACTGTTCGAAGTGCGGAGGAGGCCCGTTCCTTGCCTTCGGGTTCCATTATCGGAGATCTCTATGGCGGTCTCACTTTCACAGACGCTGTTTCGGCGGCGCTCGAGGCAAGAAGCATCTGTGGTTGGCGCGAGTTCCGGACGCTCTCCGGCGACATCTGGACGATCATAATTTTAGACCGTTAGGTCCGGGCAGGAAATAACCGGGCAGGCTCAAGCCGAGGTCTTCGAGTAGCCGCGCCAAAATTGCACCCCTCGCATTCCGGCTCTTAGGTGTATGCCGCCAACGTTCGATAGAATGGATCTGTCTGGCCGGAAGTATCGCTCCCGCCGATGGCAGTTGCTCCATGGATTTCAGTGGCCTCGATTTAAATCTACTTGTGGCGCTCGATGCTCTATTTGCCGAAAAGAGCGTGTCTCGCGCCGGTGAGCGTCTCGGCCTCAGCCAGTCCGCCACCAGTGGAGCGCTCGCGCGCTTGCGCCAGACCTTCGGCGACCCTTTAATGGTTCAGGTCGGCCGGGCCATGACGCTCACCCCGGTTGCCGAACGCCTCGCGGCGCCGGTCCGCGAGTTCTTGATGCAAGCCGAGGCCATTCTCAACCGGGGCCCTGCCTTCGATCCGCCTGCGTCCACGCGGAAGTTCCGCTTGCTCATGTCGGACTACGCGCAAACCGTGGTCCTGACCGAAGCCTTACCGCGGCTTCAGCGAATCGCGCCAGGCGTAACGGTCGAGGTCGCGCCGATCACGGGCGATAACTCGGAGTTGGAGAGGGGCGAAATCGATTTGGCCTTGGGCCCGATCTCCTATCTCCTGCCGGGACACCCCTCCGAACGACTTTTTGAGGATGAGTTCATTTGCCTGGCGTGGTCGGAAAATAAAGAAGTCGGCCGCAAATTGTCGCTCGAGACATATCTCCGCCTCGGTCATGTGGTCGTCCGCTTCGGCCGGCAGCGCGAACGGCCTAGTTTCGACGAGTGGTTCACGCGCCACCTGGGGCACGAACGCCGGATCGAAGTCGTCACTACGGCCTTTAATCTCATTCCGCAGTTGCTGGTGGGCACGAAACGCATCGCCACGGTTCACCGCCGCCTCGCGCTCTTTTATCAGAAACGTTTGCCTTTGAAATTGATCGCGCCTCCGATCGAGATCCCGCGCTTCGAGCAGTTCATGCAATGGCATCGCTCTCGAGATCACGATGCGGGCAACCTCTGGCTCCGGGCGCTATTGAAGGACGCGGTTGCCCAGAGTGACACCTCCCCCGCCCGGCCGTTGCGGCCGGTCGCGATAAAATAGGGAACTCGAAGCGAGCTCATGGCGGATTGCGGCATGGTGCCCCCGGCCATTCGGTCCGTCTTCGACTTTCTCGACCCTTGTCGCGACAAGTAGTTCGGTAGTCTTACCAGAATGGATTCCCAAATCACCCCGGGTAAGCCGCTCGACGGCCTCACAGTCCTCGATCTGACAGCCGCACTCGCAGGACCCTTTGCCACGCTCATCCTCGCCGGCTTGGGCGCCAGAGTCATCAAACTGGAAAACCCGGCGGCCGCCGACTCCTGCCGCAGCAACGCTCCCTACCTCGGACCGGCTGGGCCGCGGCTGGTGCGTGAAACCGAGGAGGACATTTCCGTCTCCGCCATCAACCGCCTCCGCAACAAGCTGGGAGTGACTTTAAACCTGAAGCACCCCGAGGCTCGCGAGATTTACGCCGACCTTGTGAAGAAATCTGACATCGTGGTCGAGAACTTCAGCCGCGGGACGCTCGACCGCCTCGGAGCCGGCTACGCCTTCGCTCGCGAGGTCAACCCCAGAGTCATTTACTGTTCGATCACCGGCTTCGGCAGCACCGCGGAGGATAGTTCCGCGAAAGCCATGGACGCGATCGTGCAGGCGTTAAGCGGCATGATGATGACGTCCGGCGGACCCGGCGATCCGCCCATTCGCGTGGGGCTGCCCGTTGGCGACCTCACGGCTCCGCTGTTCGGTGTCATCGGTATTTTGGCCGCCCTGCACCAGGCGCAACGCACGGGCGTAGGCCAGCACATAGACGTCTCCATGCTGGGCGCGCTCACCACCATGGTGGCGGTCGAGTGCTTCGATCTGCTCGAGCGCTGCGGCGTTCCGCAACGCACAGGCCCGACGGTTCCACGCCTGGCTCCATTTGGTTTGTACCCGACACGGGACGGTTACATCGCCATCTGCGCGCCTCAGGAAACGTTTGCCCGATCGTTGTTTGAAGCCATGGGCCGGCCGGATCTGAACGACGATCCGCGCTTTGCCACGCGCGATGCTCGTGTCGAAAACGTGCGCGCCTTGGACGCGATCATCGGCGAGTTTACCAGCCGCTACACCAACTCCCAAGCCGTTTCCATTCTCGAGCGCGCGGGCGTGCCCACAGCTGAGGTCCGCAACCCGAATGAAGCCGTCAAGGATCCGCGCGTGCTTGCCCGCGGCGAAACAGTGCGGCTGGAGCACCCGAAATACGGCGCTGTGGACGAAGTGTACGGCATGGGACTGCCCATCAGGTTCTCAGGCGCATCCGCCGGTTTTGACCAGCCTGCGCCGGCGCTCGGGGAACACAATGAAGCCGTGTACTGCGGCATTCTGGGTTATTCTTCCGAACGTCTGGAACAGCTAAAAGCGCGCCGGGTGATCTGAATCGTGACGCGGCGCGCTCGTTCGGCGGTTGAGCGGCTGAGTTGGCACTATCAACATCCGTTCGCGCAGGCGATCGAGAGACATGGCGCCGGAATGCCCATTGCCGGCGTAACCTCGAACACGGTGCCCTCGGAACTCCTGCGGGCCGCCGGTTTTTTCCCGCTGATGCTCAACCCGCCGCGCGGACCTGCTGCGTACGCCGATCACTTCATGGAAGTCGGTGTTTTCAGTGCCCGGATTCGCGGTATCTTCCACGGCATCACAGCCGGCCTCTGGCCATTCCTCAAGCTGGTTATCATTCCCCGAACCTCCGAACAGGAACACAAGCTCTATCTGTACTTGCGCGAGATCGCGAGGCAGGGTCTCGGAAAGTCAGTGCCGGAGGTATACCTTTACAATCTCCTGCATTCCCGCTCAGCCGAAACAGAAGAGTACGGATTCGAGCGCACGCGCGACTTGAAGAAGCATCTGGAACAGCTTGCCGGCCGAAGCATCGAAGCAGCCGATCTGGCGCGATGCGTATGCGAATCGAACCAGGCCCGCGTGGCAATTCGAAGCTTGCTGAACCTGCGCGAAGGTACCGAGCCGCGGTTGAGGGGAACCGAAGCGCTCTCGCTGATTGGCGCCGCTTATTTCATGGACCACGCCGCGTACGCCCAGCTCGCTGCCGAAGCTGGCGCCGAAATGGAGGAGCGGCCGCCCGCGCGCGGCGCTCGCCTCCTCATCAAAGGAACTCCGCTTCATCACACCGGTCTCCATCAGGCGATTGAATCGCACGGCGCGGTAGTGGTGGCGGAGGACGATTGGTGGGGATCCCGCTGTCTCGGCGAGCCCATCGCGGCCGACGCCGATATGGTTCGTTCCATCTTCGACGCGTATTACCGAGGCACCTCTGGTCCGCGCGCGTTTCCGCCGGAAATGGCTGATAAGTGGTTCTTCGAGGCCGCGGCCAAGGCCGATGGCGTAGTGTTCTACCTGCCGCCCGAAGACGACGTGCTTGGGTGGGACTATCCCGCCCTGCGAGCCGCACTCGCCCAGCGCGGTATCCCGAGTCTGCTGGTGCGCGAAGATGCCGCCGAAGGGCTCAGTTCCGAGTGTCATCAGAAGATAGAAGAGTTCGTTTCGAAAATACCCGTGAGAAGCTGAACCTCTATGGCGGAAAAACAACTGCAGTGTACGGCCGCCGCTATTGAGCACCAGAAGGCCTGGTTCGCGCAACTGCGCCGCGACGTGTTCGAAAACCAGAAGCCGTACGCGATTGTCCAGGCGGATACGCCGCTCGAACTCTTCCAGACAATGGACGTCCCCGTGGTCAGTAACCAGTGGTGGGCCGCATTGATCTCCGCCAAGAGGCTCTCGCCCGCCTATCTGGATGCGATGAACACGCGCGGTTTTCACGAGGGCCTGTGCCGTTACTGCAGCCTGCCTATGGCATCTACTCTATGCGGAGATGTTGCGCCCGCACCCTGGGGCGGCCTTCCGCGGCCGGCGCTTCTCTCGGCGCGCTTGACCTGCGACTGCATTCAGCGAGTGTTGGCCATCTGGGCCGAGGCGTTCGGCGCGGAGTTCCTTCCGCTGGACGCGCCCGCCGCCGCCGAACTTCCGCCGAAGTGGTGGGAGTTGAGCCGGTATCGTTGGAGCGAACTGTTCGAAGAGCATCGGCTGCAGTTCATGGTTGCGCAGTTCCATAAGCTGATCGCTAAACTGGAGCGCATTACCGGCAGGGCATTTGATCTCGAACGGCTGCGCTGCCTCATGGAAGGCGTCAATCGCCAGGAAGAATACTTCGAAGAGGTTCGCGGCCTGATTTGCGCCGCGCCGCAAACACCCGTCCGCATGCAGGAACAGATAAGCAATGTGATGGCGGCGCAATGGCTCCGCGGCAGCGAATGGGCCATCGCGCACGCCAGGAGATTTCGCAACGAAGTGAAGGCGCGCGTCACCAATGGCGTTGCGGCCTGTCCCGCGGAACGCCTGCGCATAATGTGGGTGGGCGCGGGATTGTGGCACGATATGGAGTTCTACACGGCGTTTGAAGCGGAATACGGCGCGGTCTTCGTCTGGTCAATGTACTTGGCTTTCGGTCCGGACGGTTACATTCGTTATGGTCTCGACGACCCACTGAAGGCGCTTGCCAGCAGAACCGTGAGCATGAACGAGCAACTGCATAACCCGCCTTGGGCAAATGAATGGATCGTGGAGCAGGCGAAACTGCATCGCGCGGATGCGGCTCTGGTATTAACTCCGCTGGGCACTCGGCCATCAGCGACGGGGAACCGGTTTATCGAGCTGGCCCTGGAGCGCGCCGGCATCCCCGTACTCCCAATATTCGCGGACATGGTCGACGCGCGCACTTGGGATGCTCTGGAGATGCGGCGCAAGGTGGCGCGTTTTCTCAACGAGCGCGTAGTTCGGAGGACTATCGAATGACCGGCTGGAACGAAGCGTCGCCGCGGCCGCAGCATTGGGCAATTTCGGTCACCGCCGTAATCGTGGCGATGATGGCGATCCAAATGTCGAGCCTCGGTTTTTCTCCACTCCTGCCCGCCATCCGGAAAGAGTTAGCCGCCTCATATTCCCAAATGGGATTCTTTACCGGAGTGTACGGGCTGATGGCGATCTTGATCAGTCTGCCGGCCGGCATGTTAGCCGCGCGCTTCGGCGAGAAACGCATGCTTCTCTGCGGGCTTGCGGTGCTGGCCGCCGGGCTCGCGGGCCTGGGTTCGGCGCATTCTTTCGCACTCGCGCTTGCCGGCCGCGCCGTTTGGCTGATCGGCTATCGGATCGCCTTCGTTTGCGTGTTCACCGCCATGGCGGTTGTCACTCCGGAGAAGTACCGCAGCCGGACCATGGGGGTCTTCGGAGCAATGGCCGCACTTGCCTCGGTGATTGGCGCGCCGTTCGGGACGCGTCTCGCCGAATCGGTTGGCTGGAGAGGCGGGATCTTCGGCTTCGCGATCATCGCCCTGGTGGGCGGAATCCTCTTCGCGTCGCTGTACCATCCGTTCCGGGCACACGCAGCACCTGCGGCCGGCCCGCACGGGCACGCTCTCACCGCCAAATCTCTCTCCGCCCTGCGCAATCCGATTATGTGGGGGCTGATCCTCCTCGGCTTGATCAATTTGGGCGGGTTCAGCGCCACTTTCTTCGTCCCCTACGCCGTCGAGAGCGTCTTCGGCCTGAACGCCAGGGCGTCGGCGGCCCTAATCAGCGGCAGCTACCTGACGGCCATCCTGCTCAATCTCGCCGCAGGCTATCTGTGCGACCGGTTTCCACGTTGGAACATTATGATCGTCCTCGCGCTACTGCTCGTTCCCGCCAGCTTTGCGGCGCTTTCGCATGACCTGTTCACTTTTCGCATCGCAATCGCGCTGGTTGTTTCGCTCGGCCACGTGGCTACGAACCAGATCTACGCTATCACCGGCGCTATCCTGACCAAGGCCGAAGCCGGGGCCGGAATGGGCTTAATCGGTCTGGGTAGCGGCATCTTCGGCTACCTCGGACCACAGATGCTCGGCTACCTGCGTGATGCCACCGGCGGCTTCACGGCGGGCTGGTTCTTCGTCGCGTTCGCGGCTGTGGTTTCGCTGCTCGACCTGCTTGTGCTGCGCGCCTACAGTTCTCGCGCGCAGAGGGGCGAAAGCGTGGCCGCCAGAACGCAAGTCTGAACTCCTTCTTTTGCGGGCCTTGTTAACGGAACAGGCGAGGAGCGAAATCGTTCAGGCACCGGCGCCAGGTTAGCCATTCGTGTGCGGTACCCGGAGACTTGAAATAGACGTTCTTGATTCCGGCGCCAGCCAACTGCTCGCTGAAGTTCTTGGTTCCGGGGCCTTCCACGGACCGTAGCCCCTGTGAAATGATTTAAGCCCGTCTGGTTGCGCGATGATCGGAGTGAACACATGGGTATTGCGCGCCCGAGAGGTTCAGAGTGGAAGGCCTGCATTCATCTGCCTGTCCCCAGCAAAAGAAGCTGACGAGCAGTGCCAATTTGAGGAGTTTCATAGTCTTTTTCCTGAGTTTACGATTCGCCTGGTTGTGCCGGTCAAGTCAACGGCATGCATGGCGTAATTGTAATAACTCCGATCGGCTTGCCGTTGAGGCTCTCGAACTTCGCGTACTACACGCCCGGCGCATCCGAAATCTTCTCAGCTTCCATTTAGTTATTCCGAATTCCTCTGACGCACGGAAAAGAATTGACAGCCGCTGTTTGAGGCCCGATACTGACTTCCGGGATGTCATTGTGACCGGTGATCCGAACCTGTCTTTACAGGATGGGCAGAATGGCCGGTCAATCGTTGTTCTCGGTGAAGTCCTCTGGGACCAGTTCGAAGGTTTCAGGCGCCTCGGTGGAGCGCCTCTCAACTTTGCTGCCCACGCCGGGCGGCTCGGATACAGGCCGTCACTCATTAGCGCGGTGGGAACGGATGCGCTCGGCGAAGAAGCCGCGTCCTCAATCGCCGCGCTGGACGTCGACACAACCTTTCTTCAGACAACGTCGCGCTTCCCCACCGGTCGCGCGCGTGTGGAACTCGGTCCGGGCGGCCGGACGCGCTTTGTCATCGAGCGGCCCGCCGCCTACGACGCGACCCAGCTTTCGAGCCGCGAGCTCGAACGGCTGATTCGGCTCGCGCCCGCGTGGCTGTACTACGGGACGTTGTTCTCGTCCACGTCCGAGGGCAAATCTGTTCTTTCGAGGTTGTTAGATGCGTTCCCCGCGGCGGTCCGGTTTTATGATTTGAACCTCCCAAACTGCGATTCCACCTCACTTGTCCGTGAACTGCTCGCTCACGCACAGGTCGTCAAGCTTAATGAACACGAGCTTCTCCGGGTCCAGGAGTGCACCGGGCTGCCGAGCGAAACGGAGCCCTTCTGCCGCGAGGGAGCAGAGCGCTATGGCTGGCAAGCGGTTTGTATCACCCTGGGCGCGCGCGGATGCGCCATGCTGGCCCACGGACGCTACGCCGAAGCGGAGGGAATCAGGGTCAAGGTAGCCGACCCGGTCGGTGCCGGAGACGCATTCGCGGCAGCCTTTATGCACGGATTAATCTCGCGGTGGCCTGTCGCGCAGATCGCCGAGTTCGCCAATCGTGTCGGCGCACTGGTTGCCGCGCGCCCGGGCGCAATTCCGGAGTGGTCGGTTAAGGAACTCGTGAACTATGAAGACCCGCCGGGAGTTCGCCGCCCGCAAGCCCTTTGAGAGACGGTAGCCCGCGAATGAAAAATCAGGTTCACCTCATCGCGTATGTCGATCGCCTTTCAGGCGGCGGCTGCCGCGAATTTCGGGAACTGCTCGAGGGGCCGCTCGGCGGCATCTTCGGCGGCGCTCACCTGTTGCCGTTCTTCTGGCCTATCGACGGAGCCGACGCCGGCTTCGATCCCATAGATCACACCAAAGTCGACCCGCGATTAGGCTCATGGGAAGATGTGCGCGCGCTTGCCGAACGCCTGGAAGTAACGGCAGACCTGATCGTCAACCATATTTCCAGCCGTTCGCCCCAATTCGAGGACCTTCGCCGCGGCGGCGCCGCATCGCCGTACGCGGATCTATTCCTCACCTACGGGCGAGTGTTTCCACACGGCGCATCCAAGGCAGACCTGCTCCAAATCTACCGGCCGCGGCCTGCTCTACCATTCACCAGAGTGCGGCTCGGGGACGGCACCGAACATCTGTTCTGGACCACATTCACTTCCGATCAGATCGATATCGACCTTACATCGGCCGAAGGCAAGCAGTACATCGGGCAGATCCTTGACCGTTTCCAGTGGGCCGGTATTCGCACCATCCGCCTCGATGCGGCGGGCTACGCGATCAAAAGACCGGGAACCACCTGCTTTATGATTCCCGAGACGTTCGACTTGATCCGTAGCTTGGCTGCTCAAGCGCACGCCAGGGGAATGGAAGTGCTGGCCGAAATCCACAGCCGCTACCAGGAGCAAATCGAAATCGCCCGGCAGGTCGATTGGATCTACAATTTTGCGCTGCCGCCGCTCGTCTTGCACACCCTTTATAGCCGCGATGCACGCGCCCTCAAACAATGGCTCGAAATGTCGCCGAAAAATAGCGTCACTGTCCTCGATACGCACGATGGGATCGGGGTCAGGGACGTGGCCGGCCTGCTCCCTCCCGTTGATGTCGAAAAGTTTGGTCGAAACCATTCACGAGCGAAGCAACGGTGCCACCCGGCAGGCTACCGGCGCGGCGGCGAGCAATCTCGACCTGTACCAGGTGAATTGCACTTATTATGATGCGTTGGGCCGGCGCGACGGCGAATACCTGATGGCTCGCGCTCTTCAGTTCTTTGCCCCCGGAGTGCCGCAGGTGTCGAAGCCGCTATCTACGTTTGGATGCCCACGCTGCTTGCCGGCTATCGAGGCCCGGGGGCTTGGGTCGCCGCATACGCCATCTCAATTTTCTTCTTGCTTCGCGCTTCCGGCAGGTTCCTCGGAGGATGGATGCTGAAGCGCCTCCGCTGGACCACCATGCTGACGCTTCCAAGCGCGATGATCCTCGCATGTTTCCTCGCAAGCATTACCGGAATCGCATTCGCCCTTTACTGCCTGCCGCTCTCCGGGCTTTTCATGTCTGTGATCTACCCGACCATCAATTCCAAGGGTATTAGCTGCCTTCGAAATCCGAACATGGTGCGGGCGCGGGAGTGATTCTTTTCTTCACCTGCCTTTCGGCTGTTCTCGCCCCGCTTGCCATGGCCGCGGTCAGCGACATAATGGGAGGTCCGAAATATGGGTTCCTGCTGGCGACCGGATTTGCAGCGCTTCTGTTTGTAGGCCTCTTACTCAATTCCATCGCGAACCCGACCGCCAGGATCTTCGAACAGGCGGATCGGACGGATTACAGCCCACTAGCCACGGTTACCGGAGCTGAATAGCACGCGAGGTAGCAACCCCCGGGTAACCGCTTCGCAACCCCTTGGGGCATTGACACCGGCGGCGAACTTACATAATGTAGTAAGCCAGTTGGCTGCGTGCCACAGCCGGGTTAGACGACCACTTTTCGTCCTTCAGGAGAGATTGATGCGGAGACAGATTCCCCTTTACCTTGCCAGTGCCGGCCTGTTTTTGGCGATCGCGCCGGTTTGGGCCCACCACGCCTTTCAGGCCGAATACGACGACAAAAAGCCTGTTCATCTGGTAGGTAAGGTTACGCAAATGGAATGGATCAATCCTCACTCCTGGATCCATATCGATGTAACCGACGCCGACGGCAAAGTGACTAACTGGATGGTCGAATGCGGCAGTCCCAATATCATGCTGCGCCGCGGATTCACCAAACGCTCTCTGGAACCAGGTACGGAACTGGTGGTGGACGGCTATCAGGCCAAGAGCGGTGAAATGAAGGCTAACGGCGGCAGCGTGACTTTCAAAGATGGCCACAGGCTGTTTGTGGGCGGCTCGAATCCGGACGACCCCGGCGGGGCAAAGGAACCGAACAAATAACAGGTCGGGAGCCGGCCGATGCGCCCGGCAAACTGAAAAGGAGGATTTCCGATGAGCAACCGATTGTTTATGGCCGCTTCCGCTGTTGCGACGGTAGCTTTGGCTGCTATGCCTTTGGCCGGCCAGACCTCGGCAGCGGCCAAAACCGCGCCCGCGCCCAAAGGATCCAAGCCGTACACTCCGCCCAAGACTCCCTGGGGCGATCCCGACATTCAAGGCCAGTGGCCTGCCAGCGCCAACATCCCCATGCAGCGCCCCCTATCGGACGCCGAGAAGGCCACGCTCAGCCCCGAAGAACTGGCGCGCCGTGAGGAGCAGTTCCGGAAACAGGCGCAGGCCGACAACGAAGAGTTTACGCCGTCCAAAGGCGGCACAACCACCATCAACCCTCCAGGCTATTGGGTCGAGCACGGTGTACCGAACGCGCAGGCCTCGCTCGTAGTAGACCCGCCTAGCGGCAGAATTCCTGCAATGACGCCTGAAGGCCAGAAGCGCTTAAAGGAGCTTCGCGGCGGCCTCGGGCCGGGCGAACACTTTCCAGCCATAGTGAATTCCTGGGAGGACTTCGATATTTACAGCCGCTGCATTACACGCGGAATGCTCTCGAGCATGCTGCCGACGCTCTACAATTTCGGTAATCAGATCGTGCAGGCCCCCGGTTATGTGGTGATCCGCAATGAAATGATTCACGAATCCCGTATCGTTCCTTTGGATGGCCGTCCGCATCCCGGTGCCGGCGTCCGCACCTATTTGGGCGATTCCCGGGGCCATTGGGAAGGCAATACTTTGGTGGTCGAAACTACGAATTTCAACGGCAAGATTGGAATCGCGGGCAGCGGTCCCACAACGGACCAGCTAAAAATTGTCGAGCGCTTCACGCGTGTGGCACCCGATGAGTTGAGCTACGACGCGACCATCAGCGACCCCGGTACTTGGACCCGTCCCTGGACCATTCATATGCCGTACAAGCTTGACCCGCATTATGTCGTGTACGAGTACGCCTGCCACGAAGGTAATTACATGATGCTGAATGCCCTAAAAGGCGCACGCGATCGCGAAGCCAAGGGCCTCGACACCAAAGTCGACAAAGATAACTTCACCCGTTCCGTCTCCGGGTCCGCGGGACAGCGCTAAACCGTGCGCCGGTGGGTTGCGACAGTCTGCTTCGCCGCCGCTCCTTTGTTGGGACAGCAGCTCGCGAAGGACCCTGGTCCCTTTCTTCCAGAGCTGGGGCAGAGTCCCAATCGCAATCTGCCGGCAGGCGGGCCGGCTCCGCATTTACCGGATGGCCGTCCGGATTTCGGCGGCAACGGCGCCTGGTATCCCGGGTTCTCCGGCAACATTGCCGAGCCGATGTGGAAGGGCGTGAAGAGCGCCGATACACACGTCGAGGTTCCGTTCCTTCCCTGGTCGCTGAAGCTCTTCAATGAGCGCGTGGAAAGCCAGTCCAAAGACGATCCCGAAGCGCGCTGCCTTCCCGTCGGTGTGCCCCGCTATATGTTCGATCCGTACCCGTTTCAGATTCTCCAAACGGCCGACCGCGTCATCTTCATCTTCGAGGGCGACAACTACCCTTGGCGGATGGTTCGCATTGACCCTCAAGGTACCCATCCCAAGGACCTCAATCCCACCTGGATGGGCGATGCCGTAGGGCATTACGAAGGCGACACCCTGGTAGTCGACGTAACCGGTTTTAATGACAAAGCCTGGCTCGATCAGGCGGGCCATCCGCAGACTGAGAAGCTGCACTTGACTGAACGCTACACCCGCAGCGACTCACTCACTTTGAAATACGAAGTCACCATCGATGATCCCGGCGCCTATTCCCGGCCCTGGAAGGCGAGCAATACGGTGCGTTGGCGTCCGGGTCTGCAATTGATGGAATATGTCTGCCAGGAGAACGAAAAGAGCTCGGCGCATATGATCGGGAACAAGGAGCGGCAGCGATGAGTTTCTCACGGCAATGCTTCATAGCGGCATTAGCGGGTTTCGCTCTTTCTTGGACCGCAGGGGCACAAGGACAGGGAATCGATTTCACCAAGATTGAGATTCTGACGGAGAAACTTGCGCCGAACCTTTACATGCTGTCGGGCTCGGCTGGAGCGGATCCGGCCCACGAGGATGCAGCCGGCGGAAGGATCGCTGTGCTCGCCGGTCCTGACGGCATCTTTATGGTCGATTCTCAGTACGCGCAGCTTACCGGCAAGGTGACCGCCGCTATCCGCAAGATCAGTTCCGAGCCGATTCGCTTTCTGGTCAACACCCACGTGCATCCCGATCACACGGCCGGCAACGCAAATTTCGTTAAGATGGGCGCTCTATTGTTTGCGCGGGAAGACCTGCGCAATGAGCTGTCACGTCCACCCGCTCCGGCGGCCGGAAACGCCGCTTCCGCGGGCGATCCGGCCCGGCTTCCCGTGGTGACTTATGGGATGGGAGATCCGGTGAAACTTCGGCTGAACGGCGAAATCGTCGATCTTATTCCTGTTCGGGCCGCGCATACCGGCGGCGACACGATGATCCGCTTTGAAAATGCCGATGCCGTCATGATCGGCGACTTCTATCGCAACTACGGTTATCCGTTCATCGACACCAATAACGGCGGCACCCTGAAGGGGGCTTTGGAAGCACTCGACGCTACCATGAAACTGGCCGGTCCTAACACGCGGCTGATACCCGGCCACGGAACGATCATCCACAGAAACGACATTGTTCCTTACCGCGATATGATCCTCGATGTGCAGGCCAAAGTGCAGCAGATGATCGGACAAGGCAAGAGCGAAGCCGAGGTCGTGGCGGCGAAGGTGACTGCTCCCTACGACGCCAAAGTTCCCGGCGGCCTGTTACCTGCCGGTTCCGGAACCAGTGCCGACCGGTTTGTCAGGATGCTCTACTCCCAATTGAAGAGCGGCAGTTAATAACCGTCGTCTCGGCCGGGTTACTGCTTGGGAGCATCCTTGCCGCCTCTGCCGCCGCGGGCCGGGGGAGGCGGGAGAGTGCCGCCTTCAGCGAGCGTCTTCATATTCTCCAATGCGCGCGTGAAGGTTGCGGTCTTTTGCATTTTGTCCCGTTCTCTTGCGGCGTCATCAGGCAGCATCGAGTTGTCGAACACCAGGGTGTACACAAGCTTCGATGTAGTCGCGGTTAGCGGCCTCGCCTCTAGCGTGCCGTGGTAAAGATTGTACGGACGCCCTTCTCGTACGGGCTGTGTGTACGTATAGGAAAGCTCGGTTTTGCCCACCAGGACCTCGGTGCCGACCGACCGGACAGCGCCGAACTCGCCGTCCTTGCCCGAAGTAATCGTGCAGGGGATCTGGAACCATTCACCGATATCGCAGAACTTACCGATGCGCTTCCACACCTCGGCCGCCGGGCGATTCACCGTGATTTCCATTGGTATGGATATATAGGTTGGATTACTGACAGCGATGCTGGCCGGGGCTGATCCACCGGCCGCCGGGGCTTGTGCCTGCGCCTCCACGCCCGCGAGAATAGTCATCGCCAGCGCACTCCGGGCCACTGTTTTACCGAACTGATTTCGCATGAGTCTCTCCCAACTTAGGTTGTCTGCAAGGTAGCGACTGACATCTTCCCATAGGTGAGCCGCGCTATCAATGGGTGAATTCAAGCTACTGCAATGTTATATAGAGGTTCTGCGTCAGCGGGATTCCGTTCACCGTCATAGTGAGCGTCACGTCGCCCGAGAGTCCCGGCGGCACCATGGCGTTGATTTGGTAGACCCCGATTGCGACTTCGCCGGTGAATTCTACGGTCGCGTTCATTCCGCCGAACTGCACCACTACATTGGGCAGGGAATTGGATTGACTTACGACTTGCCCCGCGGGAATGGGCGGCGTGGTCGGCCCGAAGCCGTTACCGAAGAAGGCGATGTGGTCTCCGGCGAGGGCGGGCTGGAACTTATATCCGGGCGCGAGTCCAGGCGCTCCCAC
>JAFAWA010000487.1 GCA_019242155.1 Terriglobia bacterium
GCTTTGCCGGCGAGGGTAGGTTGAAGGCGAGGTGTGCAACCCATGACCTTGACCATCAAACTGTCGGACGAACAGGCGACCGCGCTTCAAGCGAAAGCTGCGGCCGAGGGTCTTTCCGTTGAAGAATGGATAAAGAAACTTGCCGAACCGGAGTGGCCCACCAGCCGCCCGCGTCCACATATAGCCGATATCATTCTCGCAAACATGAAAGACGTTCCCAGTGAAGTTATGGCGGCTATGCCGAAGGATGGCGCAAGCCAGCACGACCATTACATTTACGGCTGGCCAAAGAAGCCGGAATGACGGCGCTTTTTGCGGACACGTTCTACTGGATTTGTTTGGCCGATACCGCGGACAGCGCTCACCGGCGCGCTTTGGACTCACATCGGCATTGCGCGAGATTCCTATCGTCACTACGGACGAAGTACTAGCCGAATATCTGACTTTCTTCGCCGGCGCCCATGAAAATATGCGCCGCAAAGCTCTCATCAATGCACACAGCATTTTACAAAACCCCGGAGTTCGCGTGGTTCCACAGACCCACTCGTCCCTTCTTTCCGGCATGGAACTCTACGAAGCCCGCCCCGACAAGGGCTACAGCTTGACTGATTGTGTCTCTATGCAGACCATGCGGCGGGAAGGATTGACCGAAGCTCTCACGAACGACCGGCACTTTGAGCAAGAAGGTTTTGGTGCCTTATTTCGTGACTAGTTTCCGCACTGCCGCGCCCCTTTACTTCCGCACTTCCCGGCAACTTCGTAGCAGTCGCAAAGCTGTCAAAACGGGTCGATGTTGCTGAAGGTCGTGGTTCGAAATGAGGCGGTGCCGTCTGAGAAACGAGTTTTTCAGCAACATGGCGTGCTTCGCCCGCTCCCGGAATGCTATACTGAAATTTCCTTAAACAGCTAGTCTCGCTTTGGCGCCGGGGTTGCGCGCACCCTCAGTTGGAATGTGCGTACCAGGGGACGTTAATGATCATAATGCGCTGATCGCCCCGGAACAGCAGCAGCGCCGTCAACAGCTCCGCGCGTTGATTGTGCAGGAAGCTGTGATACCAGTGGCGTTCCACCAGGCTCGGCAGCAGCACCGCGATTTGCCGATCCTTATACTGCTGCTCCACATTGAGTAGGAATTCGAGCAGCGGCCCAATCACATACCGGTACGGCGACTGAACCACTTCGAGCTTCGGCGCTTGAAGGCCGGCCTGGCGCGCCGGTTCTTCTACCAGCCGCGGCCACTCGGAGGCGAGTGAGTTCTGCTCTTCGCCGGAATCGACATGCACCGCGATCACCTCCGGAGAAAGGGACAGCGCATGCCGCATAGCTCTCTGAGAAATACGCGTCCAGTTATCGAATGGAACTACCACTACGGGCGGACAGAGATTCTCGATCGGCAGGGACTCGTCCGTGCGAATCTCGGCCATTAGCCGCCGGTAATGACGGTGCACATTACGCATCAGCAGCACGAGCGCCGCAATCAGAATGACCGTCACCCACGCGCCCTCGGCGAACTTCGACACCAGCACCACCACGGTTGTACCCGCGGTGACTATCGCACCCAGGCCGTTAATCAGCATGCTATGCCGCGCGTGCTCGCCGCCGAGCCTTTTCCAATGCGCCACCATGCCGGCCTGCGACAGAGTGAATGCCAGGAAAGCCCCGATCGCAAAGAGCGGAATGAGCCGGTCCGTCACACCCCCGAACAAAACCAAAATCAGCGCCGCCAGCGCTACCAGCACATAGATCCCGTGCGAAAAAACGAGGCGTCGTCCCTTATTGGCGAAAGCGCGCGGCAGATACCCATCCAGAGCGACTGCGCGGCAGAGGCGCGGAAAATCGGCGAATGCGGTGTTCGCTTGCAGGGTCAAGACCAACAGAACCGACCCTATCGTCACGTAATAAAACCATGCCTTACCGACCACCGCCGCGGTCAGTTGCGACAGCACACTCTCATAGTCCTTAGAGGCGGGATCGGTTGCTCCGATCTGGTAAGAGCGGCACAGCACCGCGATGCCCGCAAGTAACACGATCAGGATCGCGATGATCACCACCAGCGTAATTTGCGCGTTGCGGGTTCGCGGCTCGCGAAACGCAGTGACGCCGTTACTCACCGCCTCCACTCCCGTCATAGCGGTGCAGCCGCTCGAAAAGGCTTTGAGCAGCAACCAGATTCCCGCGGCTTGGGCTGCGGGCTGCATGGCATGCGGCGCAGCGATCGGCATGGGGTGGCCGCCCGCCGCCAGCGTCTTCCATATGCCCAGGCCAATTACTATTGCGAGAGAGCCTACGAACAGGTAGGTAGGAAACAGAAACACCGCACCCGTATCGCGAACGCCCCGCAGGTTGATGATGGTAACGACTGCCAGGACAGCCAGGCACAGCGGCAAGACGTAAGCGTGTAAGCCGGGCGCAGCCGAAACGAGCGCGCCGATTCCGGCCGAAATACCTACCGCCACAGTTAGGACGTAATCGATCATCAGTGCAGCTGCCGCAAGCAGGCCTGCGCCGCTTCCCAGGTTTTGGCTGGCAACCGTGTAAGAACCACCACCCGACGGGTACGCAGGTATGGTCTGCAGGTAGGAAAAACAGACGATCGCTAAGAGAACGATGATACTTAAACTGAGCGGAACAATATGGTGGATACCGGCCGCTCCGAGAGGGATCAGCAGGGTAAGCGCCGCTTCCGGACCATAAGCCGCGGATCCCAGAGCGTCCAGACCAAAGATCGGCACCCCACCCGCGGGCCCGACCCGCTCCTCCTGGTCTTCATAGTTCGCGAGCGGGCGCCCAAACAGGAACTCGAGGATCTGCATCGGGTGGATGCGTGCAATCACCGGACAACCGTTCGGTTCAATACGACAACGAACAGGCGAAGCTCAACACTGGTGCGGCCGCCGGCGACGGACGAACCTACAGGGCCGGCGTCAGTTGTAACATCGAGAGCGTCGGCCCGGGCTTGCCGCGCGGCAGCAGACTGGGTCCCGAAGCCTTGAACACTTGATCCGGATTCACATCCAGCGGGAACAGCAGCCCGACAAAGCAGTTACTCATTTCGTCCCAATTCTGCGGTCCCCAGCGCACTTCTTTGGCCGGGTCGGGATTCCATTTGTTGGTCGGGGAGTTATCGAAATGAGAAATGGCGATCAGCCTTGTACCCTTTGGAAGCGAGACCGGTTTGGCAAAGGTGTAACCCAACTGCCAATCGAAATCAAACTTACCCTTGAACAATGTCTCCATTTCGCCGGTCGGGTAAATAGCCCGTAACTCGAAATCTTTTCCGCGTAAGTGCATGTGTGGCTGCGCATAGGCTAAACGCACTCCCTCGGCACCCACAGTAACTTCACTTACAACCTCGGCATTATTGTCTCCAGGGGCAATTATAAGGTTGAGAGCCGTCGGCCCGGAAGACAGGAAATATCGCTCCTTCGGAGGCTCTTTCGATACCACCAAGCCGAGCTTGGAAACGTCTGTGGTCTCCTGACCGATGGCCGTATAGTGCAGTTCGAAGACTAGATCGGACCCCTTGGGAACGAACTTGGCCGTACCGCCGATATCAAACGACTGAGCGCCCAACCCGGGGTTGAACTTTCCTAAGATGTCGTTGCCTTCCGAGATCGAATTCCTGCCCATGCCGCTCGAATAAGCCTCGCCAGGCTCGGCATTTTCCATGTAATGCGATCCGGGTGGGCGCACCCAAACTTTGCCGTGATGCAATACCTTGGGGTTCCCCGGACGCATTTCCGCGGCGGTGACCCAGAGATCTTCGGTGAAGTTCCCTTTCACCAGAACGTATTGGTAATCGATGGTGCCCGTCGCTTTCAAATGGAACGGCTTGGGCATTTCGATCACGATGTCGGGTTTGATGTTCCAGCCGTCCTGAAATTTCAGAGCCGGCGGCGCATCCTTCGGATCTCCCTCCGGCGCCCCTCCGTCAACCCAGGCCACCAGAGTATTGATATCAGCCTGACTCAACCTACGGTCGTTAGCAAAGTGGCCGTATTGCGGATCGGCGAACCACGGCGGCATCTTCTGCGTGCCCACGGCGACTTTGATCGCTTTGGCCCACGGCCTTGCGTCCGCGTACGTCAGGAGCGACATCGGAGCCACTTCTCCCGGCCGGTGGCAGCCCTGGCAGTTCTTCTGAAGGATCGGCTCCACGTCCTTATGGAACGTGACGGCCTGCTGTCCGTTCGACGCAGCCAAAGCGACTAACGGCGCGATGCAGCAACCAAAACAGATCTGCAAAAGTTTCAATTTGAGCCCTCCTTCAAGATGGGACTTGTGAACAAAATAATACCGGAGCCCCACGCCCGGCGCAAGGCCCAAAAAGGCTAAAGGCAGCGGACACCTACACGTAGACCCTGCGGACGCGGGCGCTGATACTGCACAGAATGTTGTATGAGATGGTCCCCGCCACGCGGGCGATCTGCTGTGCGTCAAGGTGAGTGTCGCCTTCTCTGCCGAGCAGCGTCACTTCATCTCCCGGGCCAAGATCGCTAGTATGGCTGAGATCGATCGTAGTCAGATCCATCGAGATAGTTCCCAGGATCGGACAGAGCTTGCCGTGGGCAATGACTCTACCGCGGTTCGAAAGACGATGGAAAATGCCGTCCGCATAGCCCGCCCCGAGTACGCCGATGCGCATCGGCCTTGGCGCGCGAAACGTGCCGCCGTACCCCACCAGCGCCCCTTCCGGCAGATCTTTCACCGTCAAAAGTTTCGCTTTCCAGGTAAGAGCCGGACGAACGTGCAGTAACTGCCGAGGCGCATCGCCGCGTGCCGGGGATACGTAACCGTAGAGCGCATGTCCCGCGCGTACCATGTTTCCGTCAATTCGCCCATAACCGATCGCGTTCGTGCTCGACGTGTGAACCCGCAGCGGATGAATTCCGGCCTGCTCCAACTGCCCGCAGATGGCACGGAAATACACGAGCTGATCGTCGGTCTGTTTCGTCGTATAGTCCGCGGCCGATGCAAAGTGGGTCATGAGACCCTCGAGTTCCGCCAAGCGGAGATCCGCGAGCGCCGTGATAATTTCGGAAGCGCCCGCGCGCGTGCCGAGCCGCCCCATGCCCGAGTCGATTTTTAAGTGAAACGGCACCGGCTTTCCCCAAGCTTGTGCCGCCCGGTCCAGATCACTCATCTGAGCGAGTGAGTGTACCGTCGGGGTCAGGTCGTATTCCAGAAGAGCGTCGCGCTCGTAATCGAGAAAACCTCCCATCACCAGAATGCGAGCGTCGCGAATACCGCCGCAGCGCAGATGCGCGCCTTCGTCTACTGAGCTTACCGCCAGCCACCGCGCGCCTTCGGCCGCGAGCACGCGTGCTACTTCGAGAGCGCCGTGGCCGTAAGCATCCGCTTTAACCACCGCCGCCACTTCGATCGAAGGTCCGACTACGGAACAGACGTTGCGGTAGTTACTGGCGATCTGACTCAGGGACACCAGTACATAGGAACGGAAAGGCGGGGTCACTGCCTATATTGTATCGAGGCCATGTGTCCGGTCCGCTTCTTCAGCCCCGTCAGGAGCTGCTCATAAGCATCGGTCACCGCGTCCCACGAATATTGGACGCGCACACGCTCCATGGCCCTTTGCCGCAAGGCCTCGCGTTCCGGCTCCTGCATCGCCAGCGCAAGCCGGATCTTGTCCGCCAGATCGCCCGATTCGAACGGAATACCAGCACCGCCGGCGGCTTCGGCATTTTCGGGTGTGTTCCGGTAGAGCACCAGCGCGCCCCGGCCCATGGCTTCAATTAGCGCCGGATGGGTGCCGCCTACTTCAGTGGCATGGATATAAGCGAAACAGTGCGAACCCAGTTCGTGATAGCCCTGGCCGTAAACCGCGCCAGGCATAACCATGCGCGCGTCTCGTGTGTCCCTAACGCGGGCAATGTAATCCCGCGCGTACGGC
>JAFAWA010000186.1 GCA_019242155.1 Terriglobia bacterium
GCCCGGAACCGGCGGATTAGCTTCTCGCTTGCGCCGCTGGCTGGCCTTTTCGGCCGCTCTTTGTACGGAACGCTGATGCATTCCGGCGAGCCATTGCCCCCACATCTCGGTTTGGCTATCCAGCCAGGCGGCAGGCGCGGCGAACCACATCGTCAGCTTCGCCAGTGAGAATGAAGACACCAAATAGACGGCGACGATGAAGCCGCTCGCGGTCGCGAGAATCGCTCCCGCCACATTGAGGCTGTTCAATAAAAAGCGGCTCAGCGCGTACCCAAGCGCACCGCTCACACGAACGGTACCGCTGAACAGCCGCCAGGGCAGATAAGATAGCGCGGTTCCCAGACTCAACGCCAGGAGCGCGAAGCCGATTAGTTTGACGGCGCCGGAATCCAGTTCGTCCGAGCGAATCCATTTCCAAGCGAGCGCAAACATCAAAAGCGGAAACAGAAAAGCTACTGCGCCGAAACCCTGCAGGAGCAGATCGGAGAGGTAGGAACCGGGATAGCCGACCAGGTTCAGAGGGCGCGAACCCGAAGCCGTGTCCCATGAGGGATCCTGAGCGTGGTACGAGATCAGGCTAAGGAGGGTTACCAGGCCCACCGCCAGGATGAGAAACCCGCTGACCTCGTTCAGCCTTTTGTAAGGAGTTGGCGATAGAAGCTTCATCACGCTGGCCGGCGGATGAAAGCCAGAGCAAGCACTATTATGCCAAAAACAATGCGATAGTACACGAACGGCATCAGGCTGCTGCGACGCAAGTAGTGCAGAAACCACGCGATCACAATCCACCCGGTAACCGCGCTCACTGCGATTCCGGTTAAAAAGTTCGTATTCAGCAGGCCGTGTACACCGCTCTCTTTGTAGATGTCATAAATGTCTTTCGCGGCCGCGCCCGCGATTGTCGGCGTAGAAAGCAGGAACGAGAAACGCGCGGCCGCCGCACGTGTCAACCCACGAAACAGGGCCGCGCTAATGGTAATGCCGCTACGCGAAACTCCGGGCACGACAGCCAGCGCTTGCCCGAACCCGATCGCGAGCGAATCCGAAATGTTGACGGAGGCCAGGTGCCGCGTGTGGCGTTCGCCGCGGTCGGCGATCCACATCACTATTCCGACTACCACGAGCATCGTACCCATTAAGAAAGGATTTCGCCACGTGCTCTCGGCATATTTGTTCAGCAACAGGCCGGCGATACCCGCGGGAATCGTTCCTATGACCAGCAGCCATAGCAGCATCGAGTTGAGCTTCAGATCTTCGTCGCCTCCGATTCGCATGCCGAATCCCTGCCCTAAGATCTGAATCCAGTCGGGCAGAAAGTAGATCAGTACGGCGATGAGTGTCCCAATATGCAAGGAGATGTCAAAGCCCAAACTCTCCGTCTGCCACCCTAACAACCACGAGGACAGATACAAATGCGCGGTGCTGCTCACAGGCAGAAATTCCGTGAGTCCCTGGACGACGGCAAGGACCACGACTTGCGAAAGCGGCATAAATTATCAGCGTGAGGGATGGGCCGGGCGAAGTCAAGTAAAGTAAACTCATGCCGGATCTCAGCGGCAGAGCTCTAATCATTACCGGCTCCTCCGGTATCGCAGCCGTGACGGCGCGACTTGCGGCGGCGGCCGGCGCGCGGCTGCTGCTGGCCACATCGGAAGAACAGTCCGGATGGGAATTGGCGGAAGAACTTGGCGCGGAATTTTGGATAGGGGATTTGACGCTTACAGACTCGGCCGATTCGGTCGTGATTCAGTGCCTCTCAAAATTCGGCCGCGTAGACGCACTCTTCAATACGATAGGCCTGAGCGGACGGCGCTTCGGCGACGGGCCCTTGGATCAGTGTACGGACGCGGGCTGGGACCTTACCTTCGCAAACAATCTCAAAACCACCTTTCTTATGTGCCGGGCTGTCGTGGGCCGGATGCTGCTGCAAGAACCTGCCGAAGAGGGACTGCGGGGCAGCATCCTGAACATTGGCAGCGTGCTGAGCGAAGCCCCCGAGCCCCGGCATTTCGCGATGCACGCTTATGCTGCTGCCAAAGGCGGGGTTGTCGCACTGAGCCGCGCTATGGCTGCGTATTATGCACCCCATAAGATTCGGGTGAATGTGATTGCGCCGGGCCTGGTCCGCACGCCGCTCAGTGAGCGCTCGCAAGCCGATCCCGAACTCAGCGAATTCTTGAAAAAGAAGCAGCCACTCACGGATGGCATGATCGAGGCCGCGGAAGTCGCTCGTGCGGCGCTGTTTTTGTTGAGCGCCGAGGCCCGATCCGTTACCGGTGAGGTATTGCGTGTGGACTCGGGATGGACCGGTTCGGGCATCTGATCTGGAACATGCTTCCGCCGTATAAGACGGAGCTTTCGGATGGCAAAGTAAATAAGAAATTACGTGTCAGATATCTCAGAACTGGCCGTATTTGTGGCCTTTGAGATGCAGTATTTCAATTCGATCGCGCGAATTCGCGGTTAGGAGGAGACGAAAAGTGAAAGCAAAGCAAGTATTACACGGCGTGGTGCTCTCGGCGGCTCTCTTAATGCCGCTCGCTCTCTCGGCTCAGAATGGCGCGGGGGAAGACCGGGCCGCGGCAGCGGCGGACCGCGAGCAAGCTGCCAAAGATCGCGCCAAAGCCGAGACCGCCAAACCGGGAACGAAGGCTATCGATAGGCAGGCCGCGCGCAAGAATCGGCAGGCTTCACGCGCTCAGAAACGCGTTGCCAGACAGGACGCCAAAGGGAACCAGTAATCGCTTCTCTGAAGGCAAGCGACAGGCCTTCGGAAAAAGGGCAAAGCCCCCGTTCTCCGTCGGGGGCTTTGCTCGCACGTAGAATCCTCGCGGAGCCCCCCATGTTCCCTCGTGAAATTGCGTACCAGTCCGGATTCGGCAATGAGTTCGCAACGCAAGCCGTTCCTGACTCATTGCCGGAGGGTCAGAACTCGCCTCAGAAGCATCCCTTGGGGCTTTACACTGAGCAGTTCAGTGGGACGCCGTTTACTGCGCCGCGTTCGCAGAACCGGCGGTCCTGGCTTTACCGCATCCGCCCTTCGGTGACGCACCAGCCATTCTCACAAATCAGTTCAAAGCTATTCGCGAGCGGTCCTTTCACCCAGGTACCTCCTACACCGAACCAGCTTCGCTGGGATCCATTGCCGATTCCCGATGAGCCCACCGATTTTGTAGATGGGATCGTAACTATGGGAGGGAACGGCGACCCGGCGCTGCAGACCGGTGCCGCCATTCATCTGTACGTGGCCAATCGCGATATGACCGACCGGTTCTTCTACAACGCGGACGGCGAGATTTTACTCGTGCCGCAATTGGGCCGGCTGCGAATCCTTACCGAACTCGGCATCATAGATGCCGCACCCGGCGAAATTGCTCTCTTGCCGCGAGGATTAAAATTTCGCGTGGAGCTCCCCGACGGCCCGGTGCGAGGCTATTTGTGCGAGAACTATGGGCTGCAGTTTCGTCTGCCCGAACTGGGACCTATAGGCGCCAATGGACTGGCGAACGCGCGCGACTTTCTGACGCCAACCGCCGCGTTTGAAGACCGCGAAGGACGCTTCCAGATCCTCGCCAAGTTTCAAGGAGCGCTTTGGGCAGCCGATATCGACCATTCGCCGCTCGATGTAGTTGCCTGGCATGGAAACTACGCCCCGTATAAATACGACTTGGCGCGCTTCAATTGCATCAACACGGTCAGCTTCGATCATCCCGATCCTTCGATCTATACTGTTCTCACCTCTCCCGCGGCAGTTGCCGGTATGAGCAATGTGGATTTCGTGGTCTTCCCGCCGCGATGGCTGGTTTCGGAGCATACGTTTCGGCCGCCCTGGTTTCACCGCAACGTGATGAATGAGTTCATGGGTTTGATTTTCGGAGCCTACGATGCCAAGGCGGAAGGCTTCGTTCCTGGAGGTTCGAGCCTGCACAACTCCATGTCCGCCCACGGCCCCGACGCCGAGACCTATGAACGAGCGGCCAGCGCCGATCTGAAACCGGCATTTCTCGACAACACTCTGGCCTTCATGTTCGAGACCCAACTGGTGGTCCGGCCCACGCAGTTCGCGATGGACGCCACCATCCGCCAGGCGGACTACTTCGAATGCTGGCAGGGTCTCAAGCGAAATTTCAGAGAGTTCGCTCGAGAAAGTAAATCTTAGTTGACGCGCCGTGGGCTTGCCATCGCGGTATGATCATCCGAGACAGATGTGGCGGCTAGGGAGGTCTTCATGAGACGTTTTTTGACGGGAATCGGGCTAATTACCCTGCTGTTCTTGCCGGGCGCCGCCGAGGCGCAGATTCTTGTTGCCGGAGAAGGTCCGGTGGTGTACGGGCACCACCATCTGAATACGACGAACATGGAGGCACAGAAGAAGTTCTATGCCGGCACGCTCGGCGGCACCGTGATCAAGATCGGTTCCGGTGACCGGCAGCAGGAGATCATCAAGTTCCCGAATGTGCTGATCTTTTTCCGTCCCATGCAAGCGCCGACCGGCGGCTCGATCGGTACGACG
Source organism: Terriglobia bacterium (assembly GCA_019242155.1). Taxonomy (GTDB): domain Bacteria; phylum Acidobacteriota; class Terriglobia; order Bryobacterales; family Bryobacteraceae; genus PSRJ01. The sequence continues at coordinate 4,514 of JAFAWA010000186.1, forward strand.
GTCAACCATATCGGCTTTTCCGTTCCCGATCTCAGGCCGATCGTGGCGAAGATCAAGGCGAACGGGTTCAAAATGATCACTACCGATTCGGTCGCCGCCAACGTCAAGGTGACCGACGACATCGCGGCCGCCAGTCCCACCACGAACCTCGCGTTTGCTCTCGGTCCGGAGGATGTCAAAGTAGAGTTCGTCGAAATCAAATCCCAGAAGGCGCCCATTCAGCTTCATCACATCCACTTTTTCGGGCAGATGAACACGGAGATGCAGGCGTGGTACGCAAAGACATTCGGCGCTATGATGCTTCCGGCTAATCCGGGCTCTGCGTTCGTGCAGGATCAACTGCCCGGCGTTTTCTTGAACTTCACGCCGTCGCCCACCGCGACTATCGGCACTACGGGCCGAGCGATCGATCATATCGGCTTTGAGGTCAAAAACCTAGAGGCGTTCACAAAGAAGCTCGAAGCTCAGGGCATCAAACTGGATCGTCCCTACACGAAGGTGCCGCAGCTTGGTATCGCGATCGCGTTCATCAAAGATCCTTGGGGAACGAACATCGAAATGACAGAAGGTCTCGCCGACGTTAAGTAACTGAGAACGATCACTCCCGCCCAGGCGGCGCCGAGTTATCTGCAACCCGTGGAGCGGGAAGCTAACGGCTTGCCGGAGACATCCCTTTGAAGGTCAACTTTTGCAGCCCCGCCGTGGTCTGGGCGATATAGATGTTCCCTTTCGAATCCACCGCGATCTGATGGCCTGCTCCAATAATTCCCGTCGGCTGGATGTTGCCCGCGATCTGTAACGTTTTAGGATCGACAATGAAAATGCTATTTCCGCCGCCGACGTAAAGAAACCGCTGGCCCGGGTCGGCAGACAAGGCCAGGTCACGAGCAAATGCAATATCTGTCCTGACTAGCTGCTTCAGAAACTTGCCGTCCTTGCTAAACATCTGCACCCGGCGGTATTCGCGGTCCGCGACATACACGGTGCCGTCCTTCGCCACGCGAATCGCATGTACGACGCTGAACTGCTGCGGGCCGGGATCGGCGAAGCTCGACGGGGTGACGATCTGGCAATGATCATCATCGACCGGCCTGTTGCCGAATGCGCCCCACATTCGCTTGAACTTGCCGCTATCCGCATCGAAGACCACCACGCGGTGATTACCGTACCCGTCCGCTACGAAGATTTCATTGGTTGGTGGATAGACCCAAGCATCCGCCGGGCGGTGCAAGTTCAGTGTATCGGCGTTGCCCTTGCTTTGATTGCTGTGGCCGATCTGCATGACGAACTTGCCGTCTTGCGTGAACTTTAATAGTTGGTCATCGGCAACCGGTTTGAGTCCCGGAAGGCCGTTGGTCGGGCAGGAGTTTCCGCCAAGCCACACGAAGCCTTTGGAATCGATGTGGATGCCGTGCTCGCGTTCCGGCCATTCATATCCATTCCCCGCCCCTCCCCACGCCTTGATGTAATTACCGGCTGTGTCGAACACGATCACCGGAGGAGCGGCCATGGCCGCCTGATCTGGTTTCAGCGTCCGCGGACGATGCAGCACCCAGACATTGTCCTGTGCGTCGATAGCAACGCTCGAGGCATCTCCAAGCTTCCACCGCGGCGGCACTTTCGGCCAGGCATGATCGACCTCGTAGATGGGCAGGCTGCTGCCTTTCGGCTCAGCAGCGTCTACTGCTCCCACCAGGGCTACGGCGATGAATGCGGCCCAGACGACGCGATTCTGTCTCACGGCGAAGCTTATCTGACGATGGCCTGCATCACGGCGTTTTCAAACTCCGGCCGCATTTCGCGAATCGGAGTCTGGATGAACATTAAGGCGATCAGGTCCAGCTTGGGATCGACCCAGAAGTGTGTTCCGTACGCCCCGCTCCAACCGAAGCTGCCGTCGGAAACCCGGTGATTTCCGGCGATCGCGTCCTGCATCACACGCACGCTGAGTCCGAAGCCCTCTCCCGGTGTACGGCCGGGCAGAGTATGCGGAATATGCACCGAAGACATCAGCTTTACGGTTAGGGGGCTGAGCAACTGGTGACCGCGGAACTCTCCGCCGTTCGCTAACATCTGAGCAAAATGCGAATAGTCATCGATTGTGGAGACGAGACCGCCGCCGCCCGCAAAGTACACCTTGCTGGACATCGAGAGTGAGTTCTGCGTTTTCACCAAACCGTTCGCGGTCTTCTGGTACGCAGTGACAAGCCGTGGCATCTGTGCATCGGTCGGATAGTGACTGGTCTCCGGCATGTCCAGGGGTTCAAATAGACGCTCCTTCAGGAAGACATTGAGAGGCTTCCCAGAGGCGATCTCCACGATGCGCGCTAAAACGTCAAAGCCGTCACTCGGGCTGTACTGCCACCTTGCGCCGGGTTGAAATTCGAGAGGCGTAGTGGCCAGCCTCGGGATATATTCGGCGAGTGTCTCGCTGGGCTGCCGCCGGATCTTAGCTACTTCGCTCTGGCTCATCGGGCCGCTTGATAGTCCGGAAGTATGCGTCAGCAAATCTTTAATCGTGATCTCCCGGTCGGCGGGGACCGTATAAAACTTCGGAGGCTTTTCTCTGCCTTGACCGGCTTCCTGGAGAATCGCCACCTTCATATTTTTGAATTCGGGTATGTATTTCGAAACCGGATCGCCCAGTTGGATCTTTCCCTCTTCGAGCATCATCATGATCGAAGTGCCGATCACAGGTTTGGTCATGGACGCCATGCGAAAAAGAGTGTCTCGCGTCATCGGCTTCTTGGTTTCAATGTCCGTGGTTCCTTGTATGTCCAGGTAAGCAAGCTGGCCATGGCGAGCGATCAACATCACGGCCCCGGAAATGTCGCCAAGATCCATGTGCCTCTGGACCATCGCATGGATACGCTGCAGGCGTTCGCTCGAAAAGCCCTGGTCTTCCGGTTTGGCGCTAGGCAACGCTGCGGCGCTGAGTGAAGCCGCGGCAATCACGAGGAGAACACATTGAAATCGGAGTCGGCGCATATGGGCGCTCCTTTCGGCCCTTAATCATATCGCACGAACCGGCACGCATTGTGGTTGGCTAGGTTGAGCGTGATGCGATGTTTTCGACCCGGTTCGGGCCTATTCAGCGTCTGGAGTAAAATCGTAGGCCGAACGGAGCTTCAATGCCAAAAACTACAAAGCACTCGTTTGGCCGCGAGTTGTTGAGAGATGTGGAGGTCGCCGCGGCCCGCCAAGTGCCGATGGCAGCCGCCCTCATAGTTCTCGCTGGCAGCGCCTTCGCCGCCAATAAAGTAACGGCAAAAGAGTTTTACGTAGAGCCGCCCACATTGGTCTCTTTAGGGTTCGAATGGCAGATCGATGGCGATGATAACCATAACGCATCGGTGGCGGTTTCGTATCGCAAGAAGGGCGCGTCGGCCTGGAAACAGGGCCTCCCTTTAATGCGGCTCGATCACGAGCACATCACCGAGAACGCTTTCAACTACACGACAGCCAACATGTTCGCGGGCAGCATCTTCGACGTGGAACCAGATACTGAGTATGAGTGCCGCTTCGTTCTGAACGATCCCGATGGGGTAAGCGGCAAGAGCGAAAACGTTGTGACCGTGCGGTCGCGCTTTGAGCCGAAGCCTGCATCCGGTGGAAAGACTTACCACGTTTATCCACCCGATTACAAAGGTGAAAAATTGCAGCCTGCCTTTACCGGGCTGATAGCGGCTTACTACCTCGGAGCCAGTCATTCGGATAACTTCAACACGTACGGGCCGCGAGTGCAGCCGGGAGACATCATTCTGGTGCACGCCGGCCTGTACAAAGACGACCGGTTCCGTTACGGCGGGGGCGGCGCAGGCGGAACCGCGCCCTCCGACGGCACTTACTATCTGACTCAGAGCGGAACACCAGAGAAGCCAATTGTGATCAAAGCCGCGGGGGATGGCCAAGCGATCTTCGATGGGGACGGCAATTTCAATCTGTTCAATGTCATGGCCGCGAACTATAACTATTTCGAAGGAATCACGGTACGCAACACCGATCTAGCCTTTCTGGCGGGACTCAAAAACATTGCCGGAGCGCGCGGCATCACACTCAAGAAGTGCCGCATCGAAAACGTCGGCCGGGTGCTGTACAGCGATTGGTCGGGATCTCGTGATTTCTACATTACAGACAACGTTTTTCTCGGAAGGTTCGATCCGAATCATCTGATGGGGTTCACCGGCCGTACCTGGCAGAAATATTACGACCCCAATCCTCCGAAACTGGTGTCAGAGTACGCAGTCAAGGTATACGGGCCGGGGCATGTGGTGGCTTATAACTTTGTCGCCAACTTTCATGACGGAATCGATGTGGCGACCTATGGGAATCCGGACGGCACTCCCAACCCGATACGAGATCGAATGCCGGTCTCAATCGATTTTTATAACAATGACATCACCAACGTGGAAGATAATTGCATAGAAGCGGACGGCGGCGCTCACAACATCCG
>JAFAWA010000288.1 GCA_019242155.1 Terriglobia bacterium
GAGCGCAAAGAAACTCCCACGAACGTAGCTAAGAATGAAGCGCGCTATGAAAAACTGAAACAATACTCACTCGATAAATACCAGGCCGATCCGGATTTTCGGGATGAGGTCGATCAGGCCTTTGAAGATCTGATGCGCCAGCATAGCGACCGCGCTTATCAGAAAAATGTCTCAATCTCTTCCCATATCGCCAGTGTGCGGGAAGACCGCTGGCGGGTTCATGAGAACCTGTATGACAACCTTCTGGTCCAGGACCATATCAATCGCATCGGCCAGAAGCTGGTCCCGCCCGAATCCGAGAGGCTGTTCGCGTTCAAGGTGATTCCCGAACCTACCCCGGTGGCCGAGACACTGGCCACCGGCACCGTCTACATCTCCACCGGTCTAATCTCGCTACTCGATTCGGAAGCGCAACTGGCCTATGTCTTGGCTCATGAAGCCGGCCACATCCAACTCGATCATTGGAAGGAGCGAGTCATGCTGGACCGCGGCCAGGCGGCTTATGCGGAAGAGCAGCAGAAAAAAGCTGCGCGCATCAGCCTGGTCAGCGGGCTGCTGGGTGCGGGGCTGGGCGGCGCTATCGGTAGAAGCGCGGGCGCAGTCATAGCAGGTGGTGCAACGGGAGCTGCGGCTGGGTTGATCGCGGGCGAACTCCTCAACCGTCCGTTGGTAGTCAATTGGGATCGCGCCGAGGAGGATGCGGCCGACGAGTACGCCCTCAAGGCCGTCCTTGCCGCCTCTTACGATGTGCGTGAAGTGCCCAACCTGTATGTAACGATGCAAAAAGTAGCCGTCCGGGATGCCAGGATCGGTTTGGGCTTTCTCGGCAGCCGCAAGCGCATCGAAGAGCGCATGGAGAAATCGAAAGATCTGATTGCCAATGCCTACAAGGCCGATATTGAAGTGAAGCTCAAATCCGGGTTTCTCAATACCAGCGCCGAGCATCGCAACTTGATGGCGGAACTGAAGCGGGACAACGGCATCATGGCGTATTACCGCGACATGTTCGATCTGGCCCGTACAAATCTTGCCGACGCTACCGCAATTCGTGACAACGATCCGGCCGCGCATTACTTCTATGGGAAGGTGTTGAAGCTGGTGGGCCGAAATCCGGAAGACGAAAAGGCCTCTCGGGATGAGTTTTACAAAGCCGCCAAAGCCGACAAGCACGATGAGAACTTCGGATCGCATTTGCACCTGGCGTTGATGCTGGCGCGCGAAAAAGATCCCGACCGCAAGCTCGTCACCCAGGAGCTGGATGAGTACGTCACCGATTATGCGCGTTGGAATATCACCGACCGGACGCTACGCGCGTTTCCGCCTAACCTGGATTCGATTTACGAATACATGACCCTATACGGCGACCCGGGATGGATGCCCAAGCCTCCCGATATTAAGGATCTGAATACTCTAATCCAATTCGCCAACGGCGCGCCTCCTTCCATCGAACCCCCGGCCCCGAAGGCTGCCCAGGCCGCGCCTGCTACGCCGGCCCCGGCGCCAACGAAACCAAGCATTCCACTTCCCGGCGGAACTAAGATCCCGGTTCCCGTCGCTCCTACTGGAGTCACGGTACCCAAATCAGGGGTTACTGTCACAACGAGATGAAACATCACTCTCGACTTAGCCTGCTGTTCTGGCTGGCATTCTCCTCCTCAGGGGCCTTCTCACAGGAGGCCCCCCGCGATTTCCAACTCTACCTTCCGGATTTCTTTACCACGCCGTTCGATAGCAGCTCGACACTAATTGAACTGCCGGACCGTCCCCTGCGGCGGCTGAGTGTCCTGGTTGTCGATGCAGCCAAACGCAATATCGCGGCCAGTGGTATTCGCGTCTGGGTTAACGGTAAAGGGATCGGCAATATTCTCGATAGCCGCGGCGTGGAGCAAGGTACGCTCCTCACCATGGACCCATCCACCCTCAACCGGCGGCCTGACGAACTGTTTGACCCCCGTGAAAATACCATCGAGATTTCCGCGGCCGACAAGCGAGGCCGCAAATATTACCAAAGCTGGATTCTCCGCTTAGGCGCTGCCCGCAACTCCTACTTCGCCTATGGAGGGTCCGTTTCGCCCGACGATCCCACAGGTGTTCCGCCCGATCTCCTTCTGGAGGAGCCGCGAATTCCACCCGTCCTCGCGCCCGGTCAGGCTTCCGTCCACGTGGTTTTGAAAGGAACCTGTGCTTCCACTCATCCTTCCACTGCCCTGACGCTCAACGGGAAGCCGATCTTCAACACGCCGGCCGCTTCCGCCCCGTTCCAGCAAACAGTAGAGGTCCGCCGCGACACTAAGGAACTGGTACTCGAAGCGACCGACGATAAACACAATCGGCGGAGCATAGTGATTCCGGTCATGGTCCAGGAAAAAGTCGCGCCCAAGCCGCATTTCGCCGGCACGCGCTACGCCGTAATCATCGGCATCTCGCGTTATGGCGATCTTCCCGGCGCCCCTCCGATGATCCCCTCTGCCGCGGCCGACGCCGGCGAACTCGCCCGCCAACTCGAGACCAATGCCGGTTTCCGCAAGGAAAATATCCGGCTGCTGGTTGACGATCAAGCCACGCTAGGCCAGATCCGTACGAGCTTTTATGACTTCGCCGCGCGCGCGCAGGGAGATGACCTCCTAGTCATATACGTTGCCGGCCACGGCCTGCACGATCCGCGCCCCGGAAACAATGACAAGTTGTATCTCGCCCCTTACGGCACGCAGCTTGCGCAGATCGACTCCACCGCTCTGAGTTTCGAAGACATGGAACTGTTGCTCGGCCGGTCGATTCGCTCGAACCACACCTTTCTCATCTTCGACGTCGGCCACCAGGTGTCGGGCGGATGGAAATTCCCCGGACGCAACGTAATTAACAATCACTTATTGAACCTGTTTTCCGAACAGGAAGGTAGAGCCGTTCTGGTCTCAGGATCGGCCGATGAGATTTCCCAGGAGCGTGCGGGCGGCCAGGGTTCTTCATTTACCTATTGGCTTTCGCGCGCCCTGGCGGGAGATGCCGATCTGAACCAGGACCGCATCGTTACCGCGCAGGAGACCTTTCGCTTCATCTCCGAAAAGGTTCGGGATGAAACCAAGGGCGTGCAAAATCCGCGTTACAAGCTGCCCATGAAAACCGCCGAGACACCGCTCGCGGAGGTATCCGCCGCCAGGAAACCGTGAGCGGTTTCTTTAATGTCTGCCCGTACGTGCGAGGAGGGCTTCGAGATCCCGAGAGGCTTCGAAAAAGCCGGGCCTGCGCTCGAGCGCGGCATTGTAGTCGGAAAGTGCTTCCTGGTACTTGCCGAGCCGTTGAGACACCTGCCCCCGGCCGTGATACGCTTCGGCATCCGCCGGGTTTAGATCAATCGCGCGACTGAAGTCCTTGGCGGCTTCCATGTATTTCCTCGACGCGAAGTAGGCTTCGCCGCGGCGCACATAGTTGGTGGATGTGCCCGGGTCCTGTTCGATCGCCCAGGTGAAATCTTCGGCCGCCAGTTCATAGCGGCCGGCCATCAGATAGGCCACGCCGCGATTGTGGTAAGCCGACGCCATGTCGGGTTGCAATCGGATCGCCATGTTGAACCGCTCGAGCGCCTGATTCTGAAGGTTCTGACACGCGTAAGCCATCCCTGCCGCATTCTGCGCGAATGCGTTTTCCGGCACCAGGCGCACCGCGCGGTCAAAGCTTTGGACCGCTCCCGCGCAGTTCCCTTGCTGGTAGAGTAATCTGCCGTTTTCCAGCAGGTCCTGCGGGGTGCCGGGCTGTTGTAAGCCGCTGTTAGTTGCCGAGGCTGCGGCTCCGGCCTGCTCGGTGAAATTGAAATCACCGATCAGTTGATCTTCAATGTACGGCCGCTGCTGCTGTCTCGAAGCGGTCCACACTTCGTCCCGCACGGTTCGGAATAGCTGCGAGAGCGGCGGCGGCTGCCGCAGGGTTTGAAGCAGGTATTTAGTGAACAGGCCGTTCCGTTCGGTCGGATTTTCGGATGCGGTCGATCCCGGGCTGGTGGCGAATGCGATGTAAGATCCTAAACCCGCCTCTACCGGAGCCATCCCCCGGCCCCAGGACCGCGTCCTATGGTACGGGTTCTCGCGGCATGCGTCCATGATCAGGATCGAGACGCGCGCCGCGGATTTCTCGAGCGAATGCTGCAGTTCGTCGAACCGGACGCAATGGCTTTTGGCGCTAGACTCCATGGATTCGGCGAAATCCACCGGCACCAGCAGGTTTTCTCCATCAACTTGCATTCCATGGCCCGCAAAGTAAACCAGGGCCACATCGCCGGTTTGCACGTCGCTGACGAACTGCTGGATGCGTTCATTCATGGCCCGTAGACCAAGGTTGGTTCCGGCTGTGACACGAAAGCCCATCCGCTCCAGGGCCGCTTTCATATCCTCGGCGTCGTGGGCCGGATTGACCAGCCGATTGGCGGGATACTCGGTGTTGCCCAGAACGAGCGCCACGCGCCGCGAGCGAACGGCCGAGGCGTTTGACTGGGGCCACGCGCCCGTGACCAGAACCGCCGCGAGCACCGTGAGAGGAAGGATCCACACACCGGTGTTACTTGCTTTCGAAACGGCCCGTCTGATTGAAAATCGGCACATAGCGCTTATCCCTCTCGCGGTGCGTAAGGCGTCGGCCCTTGCCATACCCGGCACTGCCCGGGGCCGCACCGCCGCTGCTGTTTCAGCCAATTTATCATGCCCCGCCCGGCCGTTTTTATGGAAAATCGCCCATTGCCGCATCGATTGGTAGCTCCTTGATAGAAGGATTATGTCCTCCCGAGGAGCCCTGTTACAGCGGCTTTGGAATATTCCTGGAGTGTCGCGAGGGCCCGGTGCGAAAGCCCCGTGCCAGAGCGTCTTTTACTTCTCAGGCCAGCAGGCCGGAGCGCCGCAGAAGCGCGTCGGGGTCGGGTTCCCGTCCCATGAAACGGCGGTATAGTTCTGCCGGGTCTTCACTGTCGCCGCGAGACAGGATGTTGTTGCGAAATTCCCGGCCGATCTCGCGGCTGAAAATTCCGTGGTCCCGGAACCGCGTGAAGGCGTCGGCTTCCAGTACTTCGGCCCATTTATACGAGTAGTAACCCGCTCCATAGCCCACGGGACTGGAGAACAGGTGCGTAAAGCCGGCGATCATGGCGTGATCCGGCGGGAGCGCCGCGGGACTGAACTCCTGCAGGATGCGTCTCGCGTATGCCACCGGATCACCGTCCTGCTCCGGCTGATAACAGATGTGCATCATCAGGTCTACAAACCCGAACCCGAGTTGGCGCATCTGCGAGTTGGCTGCGCGAAAGGTGCGTGCCCGGTTCATTTTCTCGAACAGGTCCCCGGGGATGGCTTCGCCGGTTTCCCAATGGCGCGCGAACAGGTCGAGCGCGGCCCGCTCCCAGCACCAGTTCTCCATGATCTGCGACGGCAACTCTACGAAATCCCAAGCTACGTTAGTGCCCGCCAAGCTGCGGATGGTGACCCGGCTCAGCATATGGTGCAGCAGGTGTCCGAATTCGTGGAAGATGGTTTCCACCTCACGGTGAGTCAGCAGCGCCGGTTTGCCGCCAACCGGCGGGGTCAAATTGCCGCAGATTAGTCCCAGGTGCGGACGAAATCCGGCACCGTCCGGCCCTCCGGTGAGGAAAGCATCCATCCACGCGCCGCCCCGCTTGTTTTCGCGCGGAAACCAGTCCGCGTAGAAGCCGCCCAAGAATGCGCCGTCTTCGTCCTCCACGCGGTAGAAGTGCACCTGGGGGTCCCAGGCCGGAACGCCTTGTTCCTCGATCACTCGAATCCCGTAGAGCCGGTTGACCAGATCGAACAGCCCTGCCGCCACTCGTTCGAGCGGAAAGTACGGCCGTAGCGCTTCCTCGTCAAAATCGTACAGCGCGGCCCTTTGCTTTTCGGCGTAATAGCCCACGTCCCAAGGCGCTAAGCGAGGTGCGTCAGACCCTTCGAGCGAACGGCGGAACTGCAGCAGTTCCTCATTCTCTAGCTGGAACCGGCGCTCCGTCTTGGTTCGCAGCTCTTCCAAAAACGTGAGCGCACGCTTTCCCGTATGCGCCATGCGGTCTTCGAGAACAAAGTCGGCAAAGTCGCCGAAGCCCAGCAGCCTGCCCTTTTCGCGCCGCAACTGCAGAATGCTGCTGACGAGCCCGCGGTTGTCCCACGGCTCCTTCGTAGCCCGAATGCTGTACGCTTCGTACACCTGGCGGCGGACCGAGCCGTCATCCAGGTATGTCATGACCGCAAAATAGTCCGGCGCCTGCAAGGTGAACCGCCAGCCCTCCTGCCCCTTGCGCTGCGCGCTTTCCCGCGCCGCCGCGACAGCCGTGGGCGGTAGACCAGCGAGTTGTGCTTCGTCGGTGATCCGGAGTTCGAAGGCGTTGGTCGAGTCAAGCACGTTCTCGCCGAACTTGGTGGTCAGTTGGGTCAGTTCGACATCGATCGCTTCCAGGCGGGTTTTGCCCGCCACATCCAGGTCGGCTCCGTGCCGCCGGAATGCCTCCATGGTTTTGGTCAGGAAGCGCCGCCGTTCACCCGCGAGCGTAGAGGCTTCTTCGCTTGCGGAGTAATGTTTGATGGCTCGCCAGAGCCGTTCGTCTAGAGGGATTCCCGAATAGAACGCGCTAACACCCGGCTGGACGGCGTTTAACGCGGCTCGCAGTTCCGGATATGTTGCTACGGCTTCCAGATGCCGCACTACGCCCATTGCGAAATCGAGCGGCTCGGTCATCTCGTCGAGCGCATGCATCGTGTTGGCGAAGTTCGGCTCGCCCGCGATCTGCCCGATCGTTTCCTGCCGTCCGCGAGCCTCCGCAAGAAGTTGCGCGATAGCCGGTTCCACATCGGCGGCTTGAATCTGATCGAACGGGACACGGAACTGCGGCGTAAGAAACGGATTCAATTGCTTGACATCTTCCATCATAAAAAGCGTAACAGCTACCACAGCGGATTAGCGATACCCCGTACAAAAAGCTACAGAATGGATACCATAGTAAAAGAATGTGTCGTGAAGCTAATGGGACTCAAAACTGTGTCCCCGCCGAGACCGGTCTGAACGTTTTCGCTTTCGTTATTTATTTGCCGGACCCTCTCGGGCGCTTCCTCGACGATCTCCGGCGGGAGTTGGTCCCGCACTATAATCCTCACGCCCATGTGAGCGTTCTGCCGCCCCGTCCGCTGGCGGTCGATTGGCGTGTTGCCTCGGAACAGCTTCACGCGCTCACCCAAAGCTGGCAGCCGTTTGACATCGAGCTGACCCAAGTAGACATTTTCCCGGAGACAAAGGTCATCTATCTCGAACTGGGCCGCGGCGCTCCGGAGATGATCGCCATGCACGCCGCCTTGAATGAACGGTGCCTGAATTTTCGTGAGCCGTTTGACTACCATCCGCATGTGACGCTCGCACAAGAGGTGCCGTATTCGGAAGTCGAGACGCTATATGGCACCGCATGCCGGCGCTGGCAGGACTATTCCGGACCACGTCAGTTCCGCGCCGAACGGGCGGTTTTCGTGCAAAACACGCTGCCGAACTGCTGGGTCGATCTGGCCGCCTACTCGTTGGGCGTACCGGCTTTGAAGTAATCCGCTCAGACCGGGGTCTCGATTTTGGCGGGCGTCAGCATGCGCGCGATGAAATTAGTGTCCAAGCGCGCGGCCTGAAAATCGGGATGCGCCAAAATCTTCTTATGCAGAGGAATCGAGGTGTGAATGCCCTCGACCACGAACATGTCGAGCGCGCGCGCCATACGTTGGATCGCTTCCCCACGATCGTAACCGTGGCAAATTAATTTTGCTACGAGCGAATCGTAGTAGGGCGGTATGAGGCAATCGGTGTAGGCCCAGGTGTCCACCCGCACGCCGATTCCTCCAGGCACATGAAAACCGGTCACGCGGCCCGGGGAGGGCGCGAAGGTCTCGGGGTTCTCCGCATTGATCCGGCACTCGATCGCATGCCCGCGCAACTGGACCGGTCCGCGGATCACGCTTCGCAGCCGCTCGCCCTGGGCGATGCGAATTTGGCTCTTTACGATGTCGATGCCGGTGACCATCTCCGTTACCGGGTGCTCCACCTGAACACGCGCGTTGACTTCAATGAAATAGAGCTCGCCGCGCTCGTCCATCAGAAATTCGACCGTTCCCGCGTTGGTGTAGCGAGCATTGGACAGCGCCTTTTGAAGTTTGGCGGAGATTTCCGCCCGCAGAGAATCCGTCATGGCGGGCGAGGGCGATTCTTCGATCAGCTTTTGATGACGTCGCTGGATGCTGCACTCGCGCTCACCCAGAATTTCCACGCTGCCGAGTTCGTCCGCGAGCACCTGGAACTCGATATGACGGGGGGCGGAAATGAATTTTTCGAGATATACATCCGGAGTTGCAAACGCAGCACCGGCCTCCTGTTGGGCCTGTAGAAATAAGTGCGGCAGGTCCTCGGCCCGCTGCACCACGCGCATGCCCCGCCCGCCCCCGCCCGCTGATGCCTTCAGGATCACTGGATATCCGATCTGTGCGGCGACTTCCAGTGCCTCTTCGGGAGTTTGCAGGACACCGGTCGAACCGGGAAGCACCGGCACTCCCTGATCCCGCATAAACGCGCGCGCCTGCTCCTTCACACCCATGAGCCGAATCACATCCGGCTTGGGCCCTATGAACGCGATTCCCGAAGCTTCACACACCTCGGCGAACGAGGCGTTCTCGCTTAGAAATCCATATCCGGGGTGAATGGCATCCGCATTGGCGATCTCCGCGGCGCTGATGACGGCTGGAATTTCGAGATAACTGCGAGCGCTTTTGGCCGGCCCGATGCAGATCGCCTGATCGGCGAACCGGACATGGGCGCTGTAACGATCCGCTTCGGAATAGACGGCTACCGTCCGAATTCCCAGCTCTTTGCAAGCGCAAATGACACGAATGGCGATTTCGCCGCGGTTGGCGACGAGAATTTTCTTAAATCGGCCGGATGGCAAACAGAGCCTCCCCGTACTCTACCGGTTGTCCGTTTTCAACCAGCTTGCTCTCTATAGTTCCTTCCACCTCGGCCTCGATTTCATTCATCAACTTCATCGACTCGATAATGCATAACACCTTGCCGGGCTGCACGCGCTCCCCTGCCTGCACGAAGGGCGGCGAGCCCGGTGAAGGGCTCTCATAAAACGTCCCTACGATGGGAGCTTTGACGTGAAGCAGGTTAGAGTCAGCGGCCTTTTCCTTGGGCGGCGCGAAGCTCGAGACGGGCGTGCTCGGCGCGGCAGTCCCAGATGGTATCGTCGGCGCGACAGCCGGCCGCATCAATTGAGGTGTGAAGGGAGTCTCTTGCCCGGATCCAGTTCCAGGGCGTATGCGGACGCGGTCGTCGCCGCGCTGCACTTCGAGCTCCGCGATTCCAGATTCGACGGCCAGCCGAATCAGCTCCCGAATCTCATCTGCAGTCATTAATGGATTAGATTAGCAGACGGCTCCATTACGTATCCCGAGCGATTTCAGCGGTCGCGCCGGCCGTATTTCACAAAGGAAAGCGCCCGGGCAAGGGGAAAGAAGATCCCGTTTTAGCGGGCGCCGGAGCAGCCTGGGAAGGCGGCGGAGGCGGCTGGTAGCTGCCGAAATTGAGGTCGCTATCGCCGAAAGTAACACTGCGGTCGAGGACCATTTCGATCGTGCTGCCTTTCGCCAGAACGGCGTCGGGACCACGCGAGAGCAGCACGGCGAGCATTCCGGCCGCAGCCCCGGCGGCGCCCCCGATGCCCGCGCCCAGTCCGGGGTGGCCCGTCGCCGCGCCCGCAATCACACCGACGGAGGCGCCGGCCGCCCCCGTCTCAGCGATGGTCCGGGCATCTCCGCCTACGTTACCGTCAGCCTGCACCTTGCCTTCGGCGCGATCCAGTTTTTCGTTAGCCAGGCCGTCGACTCCGCCCAGGCGCGCGCGGAAGTCGCGCGTGACGCCATTAGGCAGAGTCAAAGAATCGAAACGAACCCAAAGTTCACCACGGCCCTTCACGCGGCCCGGTCGCTTGATCTCCGTAACGGTTCCGGTGACATAACTCCCCGGCGGGATCACAATCCGGCCGCCGGCGAGAATCGGAAACACGGTTTGCAGATAGACCCGGTCGCCCTCGGTAGAGTTCTTGGTGCTGACGCTATTGATTAGAGCCAAGGGTACACGCGTACCGGTTTCGACCGTGTATTCCGCGGGTTTGGCGTTTTCCTTCGCCGCGGCCGGCGCCTTTTGGTCCTGGGCGGCAACGAAGCATGCCGGAAAAAGAACTATGCCCAACAGCCCACGTAACGACATCCGCAACTCCTACTGGTTCCAGCCTAGCAGGTTAAAAAACACAGGCACGGCTACTGCTCATGTCTATCTACGCATATTGGAAACGGCAGGTTGCGTCGGGAGGACGATTCCGGGGGCGCTGATTTGATCGCCGATGACAGCCTGTATCTGGGGATTCGAACCGAGATCGCCGGGCAGGAGAAGATTGATCTGGTACGTGCCCGCGGTTCCGGGCGTCACGCCCGCATATTTGATCAGATCCGGGCTGACGGGAGTTCCATCGAGCAGCATGGTCAGTGCACCGCTGATCCGCCAAGCCTGGGTCGGAACCTGGCCGGGAGCGGGATTGGGCTGTGTCGGCCCGAGGCCGGTGGCGTAAATGATAATCGTTTCGCCGGGAGTGGCGGGGGAATCCGGCGTGATCAAGCTGTAATCGGCATGCTGAGCGATCACGGTTTTCGAATCTGTAGCAAACAGTTGCGGGGCCGCGGCGACCAATGGAATCATGACCTCGGCTCCCGTGACGCCTTGCCGCACCACCCGCAAAGGAACAGAGTTGGGCTTTAGGTTACTCGGGACCAGCAAGTTGATCTGAGTGGGAGAGACGTATAGTAGCGGCGCCGAAATATTGTAGACATAGACGCGCACATCGCCAAGTTCATAAGGAAGGAAATTCAGCGAGGTGCCGGCAGGAATAGTTGCAGTGTTGTAGGCCAAATCCGTGCCGAAAACGGAGATGATTGAGTTCGGAGCGAAAGGAGCAGGGGTGAAATTAGATCCGTTAAGGATGCTATCGGTGGAGTAGTCGGGCGCTGCCCCGCTGGCAAGGCGTACTACGAACGCCGCCAGCACTAAGCATGAGCGGAACATTTACAGCCATAGTGTCCCGTCCGGAGCCGTTTTCTCGCGAAGCTTAGAGCGGCTTAGCCGTGCCCACAATATGGGTGGGATCTTGATTGTTCTCCTGGCAGATGTATTCCATAATTTCGCTCTTCTGCTCCAGGCGGTTCTTGGCGATGAGCGTGAAAGGCTTCTGATACGCGCCTGGATCATCGATTAAGATCTCCTCCACCAGGGTGCCGAGGTCGGGCCGCGTGTAGCGCTCGACGACGTGGAGCTGTTCGGTGTGGGGATGACCGGCAAAATCGAACCAGAACAGGTCGTTGAAGCCTACGGTATCTATGACCAGAGTATCGCCCTCCCAATGGCCCACGGAGTGACCGTACCAGGTGGGATCGGGATCTTTGGGGTGCTGGCGGCCGTCCATGAAGATTTGGCGGTAGCTGTGAATATTGCCTTCGAACAGAAAGAAGAGGCGGCCCGGCGCAGTGGCGATGGTCCAGGGGTAGGGTGCCATGCGAGGCACGCCGGTGGGCAGGCAATTAGCCTCGGGATCCTGGTTCGCCTTGTGGCCTTTCATCATCTTTTCGCCTTCGGGCTTCAGGAGAATTTGGTCCCCGGGCTTGAGGATGCGGGAGATATCGCCGACCAGGCCGTTATCGGGGCGCCAAACGCCGGAAAAGTCAGGCTTGCCGTCCGCAAGCTTCGGGGCAGGCCCTTTTGGAAATACGGGTCCGCGGCCACGGCCGGGAGGGTCCTGCACGCTTCCGCCGGGGGGCGGAAGAGTCGCCTGGGCCAATAGTAAGCCGACCGGCCCCAGCCACATGGAAACGACGGTGGCGCCAAACAAGAACTTTTTCACGACATCCTCCCCGGGCAGCGGTCAGCCACCCGCTAAGTTGCACAGGCGAGTTCGGAGAACCGGTTGGTTACAGATCTACGATCGCTTGGTTTGTAATTGATGATATCCGATCTGACGGCGCGCTTCGGCGAGCGTCATCCCGTCGCGGACGAGGCGGCGAATCTGCTCTTCCTTGGCGTCGATCTCTTCCGCCGCGGCGAGGACCTCATCTTCGTGCTCCTGGGGGATGACCACCACTCCGTCGGAATCGCCGCGCACGATGTCGCCGGGACGCACGCGCGCGTCGCCGATATTGACCTGGCCATTGACAGCTTCCAACTGGACGCGATCCTTGCCGGTCCGCATAGAGTAGCTGCGGCTGAACATGGGATAACGCAATTCGAGAGCGAGATGAGTGTCGCGGCACGCGCCGTCAATCACCGTCCCGGCAATTCCGCGTTGATGAGCCACCATGGTCAGTATGTCTCCCCAAACCGTGGCATTTTCGCGGCCTCCGTTATCGATCACGATGACCGCGCCGGCGGGAACTCCATCGATGAAATCGCCGACTGTGCCGGGCGGCTTACCCGCAGGTCCATAGAGTAGGGTGAAGGCTCGTCCGGCGGCGCGGAAGGCGTGATCCAGAGGCTTAATGCCGAGGCACTGGCCGGCGATTCCCAAGCGGTCGAGCGCGTCGCTAAGGGCGGTGGTGTCGAGCTTCGAAGCCCGTTTTACATTGTCCTCGTTATTTCGCATGTGGCTCCAGCATCTGCTCGTAACTTGCGCCCATCACTTCGCTGATTTTTCTACCATCGAGGAGCGCGCGCACCATAACGGCCTCGCGCTGGGCAATCGCTTCCGCAACGTCGAGAACTTGGGAGATCTCGTTTTGGGCTATGAACACCACCGCGCTTCCGTCGGCGACGACGTAATCGCCCGGAGAGACACCGATATCGCCAACAGTGATGGGCACATTGGTCCCGACCTCCACGATGCGCCCGCGCGCTGTGCGTGAGGTGTGATCGCGTCCAAAGACGGGAAAGTCGTGCTCACGGCTCTCGTCGATGTCTCGAACGGGGCCATCACAGATCACACCGGCAACACCCTGGAGCTTTGCGCCGAGTGAGAGATTTCCGCCCCAGGCAGCGGCATCGACGCCCGTCCGCTGCTCGACTACGATGACATCTCCGGGGTTTGCCGCTTCGATAGCGGCCGTAGAAAGATGGCGCGTAGCGGTAGAAGCGCCTTGAGCGAGGCCCAGTTTCACCGTTAATATGCGGCC
>JAFAWA010000002.1 GCA_019242155.1 Terriglobia bacterium
TGCGCTCGGTTACGGGGTCGAGTTTGAGGCCGTCGAAGCGCGTGGCCTGTTTGGCAAACTCGATGGTGGCGTTGATCACACGCTCATCCAGACGAGCGGCGACGACTTCGGTGTCATCGGTGATGTAGGTGGACTTAATCCAATCAGCTCGCTGAGCGTCCACTCCCAAGGTAAGCAACTTCTGTTCGGCATCATCGATGAACTGCCGTGCTTCTTCAGGCGTAGGTTTGCGAACCGCCGCGGCAGCAAGGAAGGCGAGTACAGTGGCGCACGAAGCAACACGGAACTTCATGCCTCCACAATAGCAGAGCATTTTTGCGCGGACCGAGCGCGCATGTTAGGATGAATTCTGCGTGACATTGCGGGGACGTAGTTCAGTTGGTTAGAACGCCGGCCTGTCACGTCGGAGGTCGCGGGTTCGAGCCCCGTCGTCCCCGCCATTTGTTTCAATCACTTCCAGCTTTGTTGGTCCACCTTCGAACGCGGTGTGTCAGTAGGTGTGCCACTCAAAGTCTTGGCGATCAATTCCACGGTTTGGCGTTTGAAAGAGGGCGAGAGGTGTTCGTAACGTTCCAGTTCGCGGCTCCGATGACCCGTAAGCTTGCGGATGACGGCTTCGGGTATTCCTTCTAGGAACACAATCGTGGTCGCCAAGTGCCGCAAGTCATGAATGCGGATGCCGGTAACGTTGGCCCGCTTACAGGCGGCCTGAAAGGGCTTACGAAGATCCCACCTGTAGTCCCGCTTGCCGCTGAAGCGGACATTGGTGCGATCGCTGGGGAAAAGGTAAGCGTTCGTCCCATAGCTTGGCAACTCTTTCAGAACCCGTATGACTTCCACGGTCAAGGATAGACGTTTAGGCCGGCCGTTCTTGGATCTCGGAACGTAAACATGCGGCGCGACGCCTTCGAGTTGGACCTCCTCCCACTTGCGAGGCAGGATTTCGCCTTTTCGGGCTCCAGTTGTGGCGGCCAGCCAAACGAATGCATAGAGCGTGGAATCGGAGCGGCACTCATCAACGAGCCGTCGGAATTGTTCGGGTGTTGGAAAGCGATCCCGGCCAGGCGGCTCTTTCCGCTGGGCGACAGCGCGTACGGGATTGCGGTCGTATTTCTCGCGTTTGATAGCAAAATTAGATACGCTATTGAGAATGGTCCGGTGCTGATTGACGGTGGAAGCGGCAAAGCCGTCATTGGTAAACTTGTCTAGAAACTCCTCCACCATCCCCGAGGTTATTTCTCTTGCTCGGAGCGCTGCGAAGCGCTGGCGAACCCGTGGGAGACGGTACTCGAACCGGCTACGCGTGTGGCAACCGTGCAAGGTCCACCAATAATCGATCAGATCTCCAAAGCGCACTTACGCGCAGCGGAAAATTCCGGCGCATCGCCACGGCGGCCTTCCGCTGGGCCAGAATCGTTTCGGCCACCTTGAGGCTGCGCTGTTGAGTGCTTTCGCGAATGAGCTCGCCCTCTTCATTCTGGTAGCGGATGTAGACGACGGCATTGCGCCGATAGACACCTTTGATCTTCTTCATAAGGTTCCCGGTGCGGCGCTGCGCACCCTATCGCGCCGGGGTTTTACAGTTCGCTGCTCCAACCACCGAAGCAGGTCTGAGCGAACAAAGCGGATGCCCGCCCAAGCCCCGCGCTGGGGGAGACGAACGTATGGAACGCGGCCTTCCTGGACATAGCGCTGCAAGCTGCGCTGGCTCACTCCAAGGAAAATTGCCGCTTGACTGTAGTCCATAACGATCTCATTCCGATCAAGCGTTTGGTGATCTTCAGTTTCCTGCGCTTCTCGAACCATGTTCTTACATGCGCAAGATATCAAGCTGGTCGCTCCCACAACTTTGATGGACCGGAACTTGGTCACGCGACGACACGCCGATCCAGAGTTCACCAGGCTCAATCAGATCAACATTATCAAGCACTTAGCGCCGCAAGATGCGGAGAAGGCCGGCAAAATTCGGAATGGCGTCACAATCAAAGTGACTTCGACTCGGAAGAGGCGACTCTTCCTTAGAATGCGGACATGCGCGGGGCCCTCACCTACTTCTGTAGCTTCCACGCTCGCGTATGAGGGCAACGATTCTCGGAATTTCGTAATGCGGAGGAATTCCTCGGATTATGTGGCCCGCCGGCGTGAACCGCCATTGCTTAACGCACGTTCTTTTTACCAAGTGATCCAGTCTGGCCATCTGCTGCTGCAGATTCGGACGCGTGTAGTCAAGGAGGAGTGGGAGGACACTTTCGCCGTTGCTATTGGGATTCCGGCCACAAACCTCAGAACAATCGGTCCGGAAAGCTGCCTAAGCCGGATTCGAATGCTCTCGATAATCTAGCGAACCCTCCGCACTTGCCGTAAGAACCATCAAGTTCCGCGGTTTGCGGTTGTTCTAGCACTTGGGGTGGTCCTATCTCATGCACTCTTCCACCGTAAAGAAAGACGACTTTGTCTGCCACGGCTCTTACAAAATGCCCAAATCCTGGTAAGCGTCGTGGGCATGCGCCACCGTCACGGTACACCAGCGCAGGCCGACACAGTATCCTTCGACAGCGAATAAAAGCGAACATAACGGGCCATCTACTTAGCTTCGCGCGACGGCGGCTTGCTTTCTACCTCTGTGACCTTCTTTGGGGCAATACGCGCCCGCTCTGTTCCGAAGCCGCCGGCTTACGCTTCGCGATACTCTTCTTGAGCGCATCCAGGATGTCCACCACCGGAGCCGCCGAAGGTTTTGGCGAGCGGGCGTACGCAACCTTCTCCTCCGCGGCTTTTATGGCGATCAGTGCCCGCAGTTCTTCGCGGTACACGTCTTGAATTCTTCCGGCGCAAACGGCGCTTCGAGTGCTTGCGAAAAGTCTTCGCAAGTTCCAAATTCTTTGGCGCCTACCGAATCCGCATCCGTCCGAAACTCATTTTCAGAAACGAACCTCGTCCACATAGAACATCGTGTGGGCCAGCATCCCGTATTTGCCCGGCCGCACAATCACAACGTGCTCGCGACCGTACATGCCAACCCGGGCGAGAGCCAGTGACCGGTCTCGAGTAACGCCTTAAATAGGAGCGCGTAGGCCTTCTCGCCACCTTTATCAGGGGCCATATAATACGATGTCTCGAAGAACACGGAATCGATTTCGGAGAGCAACACGGACCTAACGATTTCTCTCTCGCTGGAACAATTCAGGCCTTAAGCGACTCGATTGCGGTGTACGACCAATACATCGAACATCTGGTGGAAACCCAGTACCCGAAGGCAAAGCTGTTGCAGCAAATTCCGGGAGTGGGCGCCTTGACCTCGCTGGCATTCATCCTGACGCTCGACGATCCAGGACGCTTTCCCAAAAGCCGAAAGGTGGAATCCTACCTGGGGTTGCGGCCGCGCCAAGATCAGTCTGGGGACAGCAATCCCCAACTCGGGATCACAAAAGGTGGTGGCGAATTCTTTCGACGCCTTATGGTTAACGCCGCTCATTGCATCCTGGGTCACTTCGGTCCGGACTCGGACCTACGCCGGTGGGGGCTGGCCATCGCGCCCCGCGGCGGTCAGCGGGCAAAGAAGCGTGCCGTTGCTGCAGTGCCCAGGAAGCTGGCGGTCCTGCTCCATCATCTCTGGCTTACGGGCGAAGTTTACGATCCCTTCCACCACAGCAGCGGCAAAGCAGCTCATTTAGATATTGTTGTCCTGAAACCGCATTTCGGCGACTGCGCGCGAACCCTGGTCTGCCAGCACGTCTGTGCCGGCAGGAATCCGCCGTCAAGATCGCATACGCGATCGGGAGAGCTTTTTCCCTTCGCTTTGCAACTTGATTGTATAGGCGGAGGAAAAGAAAACAAAACGGGTGAATAGATTTTCCTTGACAGTGACCGACCTTCTCATGGAAGGGTTCGCTTCGCCGCGCCAACAACAGCGCGCCCCTGAGCGCTCCGGGCTGTTCTGCAAAACGCCTCCCACAAGAGGGAAAGGCTCACTCTCCACGGCTCATCTATCCGGCGCGCTATTCCCGCCAAAACGGTACAGTTTCTCGGTGCCACCGACAGCGCCACATGCGATATCAGCGTGATCCGCCGGACTTCCTTGAGCGGATGTTCCTAGATTTTCCGGGCTATCTCCCGCTCAGCGTCAGCGAACGATCGACGACCGAGGTCGTGCGCCGCTTCGTGGAGGATCTTGTTCGACTCAGTCCCGAGTACTGGCTGCTGCTTGGCAGGCTGCGCGCGAGATGCGACCAAGCCGAGCGAGACCCCTGAGGCGAACAGGTCGATGTGGTTTGCGTCAAGCTTTGGGCCACCAGTTGAGCTTCATCCACCCATGCGTTGACCTGCTATATGAGTTTGTAAAAGGGGCTACTCTCCGCACACCTGTCTTAGTCGGCAATCAAGACACCTTCCCGCAACCGCGTTCTGGGATGTCGAAATAACTCGGGGTGAGTGGCCGGCATGGCGAAATAATAGTGGCCGAATTGGTTAAGAAAACGCGGCCGGCAGACGCAGTCGCTGTCGTTGTCGTATTATTGCCGGAGTCTCAAACGGGATCTTCGAGATTACTCCCGTTAAGTCCGGATCACGGAATATTGGCAAGAAGCGGAATACCTACGATGAGCGCCACGTCAAAAGCATAGACTGGAGCAGCCTGGTAGCTCGTCGGTCAGATAACATATCGCTAGAAATAAAAGTGTTTTGAACTATGTACAGCAGCTGTACAGCAATGACACCTGCCCTCATAGCAGACAGGTTTGCATTTTTCGGCTCAATTTTACTTCCTTCATTCACTTAGCTCGATTCTAGAAATCGTTCATTCTAGCAAAGCCATAGCCGGCTGCTGGCCGACTTTTCATTCCCAACCCCGGCCTTGTACGAGTGGCCGACAACACAGGAGCAAGCCGGAAGCTAAATGCTGCACCGTCACACATAATCTAGACTCCGCGCGGGTGCTCGTCATCCACGAATAGTTTCCGGGTTGCCGTAATCCAGAGAAAATCAAGGGCGAACCAGCCTTTAAAGAGATACGGGAGGAGAGCAGAACAGAAGTGGGTAGTTAGGCAAAGACGGGCTCACCTCGTTGTGCGTTTTCGCCTTCTTGAACATCCAAGTCGCCATCCGATCCACCATCCGGTGAATCCGGCCCTCCCACTCCTGGATCAGGTTCAGGCTCTGATCGAGAGGTCCAATTGTTGAGCAGCTTTTGTAAGGCGGCGCGTGAACTTTCGGGAGACCAGTCGATCCCGATCTCTCGATTTGCTTCGAACTCCTTTTCGCAGATCTTCCAAAAAGCTTCCGACACCACAGAGATACGCTGCGTTGTGCGCTGATCATCCAAGTTAAGCCGCCATTTTAGGAGGTTTCCAATGGTTCCGGCAAGTATATATCTGTCATCAAAGTTTTGTGCTTCATCCTGTTCGGCCGGGATTTCTTTGGACGGAAGGAGATTATCAAAGGCTTCCAGTACTTGTATAAGTTGGATGAACCCTGTAAGGCAGCGAGCGGTGCTCCGCGTTTCACTGATAACGTAGGTGGGGTTCTCTTCAGCTCGCTGGAACTCGTCCCACAGATCTTTGCTTGAAACTGACTCAATGTCATCTAAGCAGGACCGCTCATCCTGGAGAGCTCTTTGAAGGTAAAATACATCAGGCGTGCTGAAATCTTCTGCTAATAGCATCGCGGCCTGAAATATCGCAGTGACGACCGGGGAAGGCGAGAGCGGAAACCATCGGACACTATCATTAGAGACTTGGGAGTTCAACTGATTTGCTAATGCCGCGAACCAAGCTGGCCAGTGGCCTTCACCGGACGAAAATGTAATAAATTGATCGGCAGGTATACGAATATCATCGAACCTCACATTCGAATCAAAGTAATCGATTGCCTTTCCGATTCAAACCATAACCTACGTTCGAAGTACAAGCCGTAAGCCGCGCGCAGAGAGTCCGCATCATAAGGTTCTTGGAGCCGGCTTTCCTCCCAAGTACGAATTAGCCTCAAGTTGTAGTCATAGACTCCAGGCTGCCGGTTGAGTGACAGGAATCTCTCTAAAGTAAATGCACGAAGAGTGCCATCGTCAACACTTTCCATTGACGACTCCTTGCTCTACGAACTGAATCGGTACAAGATAGTGTTGATTTGGCTTGCAGACATTCACATGATTGGTCGGATATCGTAGATTGCTGCATTGTACATCACCTGTGTACCTCTCGCTTAATATGACATGATCTTTCTTCGCCCATAGGATGTGGGCTCTGAAGCAAGGCATTTTGAGCTTACCAGCATAAAATAATGTGTCAGTTCGGGCGTTCGTTACTGATGTCGATTCCGGCCGCATTGCTATCTTGGCCGCAGCGAAGGGAAGCGTAACCGAAACTATCGAAAGGTTACAAACCACACCGAGGACGCCCGATATTGCAGCGCCTCCAATAGCGGGAGCAAACAGCCGCAATTGGGCCTTTAGAATTCCTAATGCCTCGGGTTCTCGGCAAGTGGATCTCACAGCCTGATCAAAAACAAACTCCTGCACTTGTGTATCGTTCGTGGCCGCGTTCAGGATTAATTTTCGGATGAGTAAACCGCCTTCTGAGTGGCCAACCAGAAATAGCTCTTGATACTCAAATGTCTCCCGCAGAGAAATCCCGTGGGCGGTGAAGATTTCCCTGTTCGGTTGCGGGAAAATCGCCTCTACAAACGGCTGCAGGTCAACTGCGTTCACAGCCACTTGGCGGAAGATGGAATCCCAGAAGTATTGATAGAAGTAAAGATCAGATGTCTCCCACCATCTGCTCGCAGTAGTATCATCATCGATCAAGGCGAGAAAATTCGACCATGTCGATCTCGCCATCCCCATGAATCCGTGGACAAATATTACAGCCCGAGTCACTTCGCTGGCTTTGGCTGAGGAAAGCAGCGCGAAGCTCCGCCTGTGCCCGGGGATATCGGCCGGGACGTGGGGAAGGCGGTCTGAAATCGTGGCCATCAAAGATACCCCTCCAGAGGGATGGTCAGCATTTTACTATAAGCCCGGAGCGCGATTTGGTCGCCCTTGCATTTCGGTCGCTCGTCAGGTTCGCTCTGTACCAAGCAAGTATGGAGTTGAGCGATTCGGGGGCTCCGCCGGATTAGCAGGGCTTGATCGCGACGATTATCGGCCACCTGAAAACAACGCACCTGCGAATCACGGCGTGGAGGCGGCCGCAATTAGTCCTGCGTGGTCGCGACGGGTTTAGCAACCCTGGCTGGGTACTATTTTGCGTCTTGTCCGATTTACGCCCGACTCTTCCAAAGCTCGGGGCGGTGTCCGGCCGATGGAGGGTGACCTTGACCTTTGTCCGAGCGACCGACGATCCACTCGAAGCGCATGGGCCGATCGCGCATTATGCGGCAGCGTTATGCCGAGCCGTCTAGCTTCTGGGGTCGAGGTCACCACTGACCCCGCCGTAAGCGCCGAGGCCCAATCATTAGCGCAGTGATCCCTCGCTACGTTCAGCAAGGCCCTTGGCCTCAAGAGCAAGATAGCGATCATTTAGGTTTCGAGTCAGACTCGCAAGTGTGGGCCCAGAGGCGGGAGAATTGAATCGAAAGCGTGGCTCGGCTGGTAACTCCCATAGCTTCGACCCAACGTCGAGCCTGGAGCCGCATGCCCGGGCCGCGCGTCTCCCAAGTGAAACTTTTTCGCGAGCCGTCGAGTTCGGTCACCCTCCAGTTCGCGGGTAGCAGCTTTGGCTGCCAAATAAGCACGCGACTGCCCACCGCAAGTGAACCCTTATCGAGCCGCCGAATCTTCTTCACGGTGGGATCCATTCTGGCCAACTCTCATATCGCGCATCACCGCCCAAACGCGGTCCGGTGGGCTTTATATCCACGGCGATTCTGAAATCCAATGGCATTGGAGTGGGCCCATTTTCCGCCGTTGAGTCGCCCGGATAGTGACGCCCCTGTACGAACATCGGCGGACCTCAGGCTTGCTACGAGTCGTGGACGGTCCGACTACTGTAATCCGGACACCTCGTCAGAACAGATGACTCTCATCGGTAAACGAATTGTTTCATTGCTCAGTTGCTATAATACCGAGCGGCTCAGAGATCACGCTGTAGCCATGCAGTCTGCGGAGGCCGCCGAGATGGTGGCGCGCGGGACGGGGCAGTGGCGATTCGAGCCCGGCTTTTGAAGAGGCACCGCATGCGGCACTCACTGCTGCTGACACTGCTGTTCGCTACGGCTGGCGCGCTCGGCGCGCAATCAAAGAACCTGGATATCTATTGGATCGACGTGGAAGGCGGCGCGTCCACGCTATTTGTGTCGCCATCCGGTGAATCCATGCTCGTCGACACCGGCTACGAAACCGACGGTAGGGATCCCCAACGTATCATGGCAGCGGCGCAGGCTGCGGGCTTGACGAAGATCGACTACGTGGTGATCAGCCACTACCACGCTGACCACGCGGGCGGGCTGCCGGGCGTCGCCAAGATGATTCCGATACGTAAGGTGTATGGACGCAGCGACGAGGAACTCGAAAAGGCCAACGAGAAGTGGCGCAACAATGCGACCGAGGCCGCTAAGGGCAAGCTTATCGTGGTCAAGGCCGGAGACACGATTCCTTTCAAAGGCGTGCAAACGACTGTTGTGATTTCCGACGCCAAGGGCATCACGAAGCCATTAAACCGCGCGGGCACCGCGAACCCCGCCTGCAAGGATGCCGAGCAGCAGGCCGCAGTGGGCCCAGAAAATCAGCGCATGGTAGGGCTGATGGTGCAGTTCGGCAAATTCCGGCTGCTCAATCTGCAAGATCTGGATTGGGAGCGGGATGTCGCTTGTCTGTCCGATCGACGAGTTGGGCCCAATTACGCTGTGGCATGCGAGCCGCCACGGAGGCCTAGATGGCTCGGGCGCGCGGGCGTTTCTGAGCGCGATTCATCCGCAGGTGATCTTGGTTAACAACGGTCCACGCAAAGGTATGGGCCAGGTGGATAAGACGGTGAAGTCCACCACGCCTGGGGGCCCGCAACCGTACGAGAAGAATTCGTATTTACGCATGGCGAAGTTTTCTGGCGTTGAAGATATCTGGCAGGGCCACTTGTCGCTCATCGATAGCGATGCGGCACACAATACCGCGCAGAATCAGATCGCCAATCTGGAGGACACGGGGGATTGCAAGGGGAATTAGATAAAGGCATCGGTCGCGCCGGATGGGAAGTTCACCATCACCAACGGCCACAACAATTTTAGTAAAACCTACACTGCTCGTTAACAGGTTCATCCGCGTCTTAGCGAAGTGGTCTTCGCATGCGAGATTCGAACCGAAGGCGCCGAATCGTAGCATTGGCTGAAGACTCGTCCGTATCGCCGACGTTATAGACGGAGCCGAGTGAAGAACGATTCAGAGCGAAGTGTCCGACTCAGTCGAAAAGAATGGCCATCATTTTAGTTCGGCGGATAAAATAGTACCGGAGGTTGTCTTTCGCCCCGATGCGTCGTAATCACGCCCTTCACGCAGCGGCACTTTCACCGTACGAGTCCTGGAGGCAGCACTTATGAACGATCATGAGCTCGCTGGATTAGCGCTTCGGCCCAAACAGCCAGCTGGGCAGGCTTAGTCTATTCGGCGCTTGGTGATGGTGGCGCCGGCTTGCACTTCTCGGGAGAGTCGAAGAAAGCCGCTAAAGCAAATCTGGATCGAACTGCGGAAGGAGATTTACGATCTCTTCTGCACGGATTCGGAGAAATATGCAAAAGAACGGACCGCGCTGTCTACAACTCTGAAGCCTGCAATCGCCGCGCTCGCTGCGTTTCTGACTAAAGACTACGGTTACCTGCAGCCGCCGCTTCCAGTCTTGCGGGCCCGGCTCTCCTGCTACCACTGAGAATGGTCAAGGATGCTTGGTGCAAAGCTGCAGCCTCTTCAGATGATACCGAGAAGGACCGCGATGAATTATTGAAATTAGTCAAGGAGAACGCGGCCAAGAAGGCATAAACCTGCAACCGCGAAATCAAGAGGTTCGAATGACTGCAGGGGAATATCTGGCGAATCTCCAGAATCTCACGAGCTCGCTTTCACACTCGGAACCTATACCCGAGGATAACAAGGATTTTCATTTCAAGTTCGAAGAGATGCTTTCGCCCGAAACTCTCAAGGAGATGCTCGATGCGAGCGAAGACATTTCCACGCTGCAACTCAACGCCGCTTACCCGTCGATCAGTTTGCCGGTTGACGATTATAGCAAGGATCGCTGTGACGTTTACCTCGAACTCCTGAATGATTTCGCCGGCCTGATCAAAGACTTCTATTCCGGAATCGGAGTTGAGATATACAACTTCCCTCTCCTCGGCGTTCTGCCTATCGGAACCGTTGACGCCGTCACGCTACGAGTTCCCGATTCGAGCCGTC
>JAFAWA010000065.1 GCA_019242155.1 Terriglobia bacterium
GCTCCTGCATCGCCAGCGCAAGCCGGATCTTGTCCGCCAGATCGCCCGGATCGAAGGGAATACCCGCGCCCGCGGCGGCTTCGGCATTTTCGGGTGTGTTCCGATAGAGCACCAGCGCGCCCCGTCCCATGGCTTCAATTAGCGCCGGATGTGTGCCGCCTACTTCGGTGGCGTGGATATACGCGAAGCAGTGCGATCCCAGTTCGTGATAGCCCTGGCCGTAAACCGCGCCAGGCATAACTATGCGCGGGTCTCGTGTGTCCCTAACACGGGCGATGTAATCCTGAGCGTACGGCGCATCACCCACTAATGCCAGCTTCATCTCTGTGGTTACCCTTTCGAATGCCTCGCGCACTTCGAGAGGATGGTTCTCCGGCTCCATCCGGCTTACATATAGAAAGTAATTCCGCGTCTCCAATCCCAATTGCTTCAGGACCCCGCAAGTAGTTAAGCGTCCCACCGCAGCGCCGTACGGGATGAAAGTACTGCGCTTTCGATATCGCTCGCGATAGTATTCCTGAATCGTGCGGGCGTCCGTCACCACTACCGACGGGAACCAGGTGGCGAGTAGTTCCGACAGCAGATACCAGGCTTTGGCCAGGCGATTCCATTTCTTCCGCTTTCGTTCAATGCCGTCCACATTCAACGCCACCGGAATGCCGAATAGGCGCGGCGCGGCCGTGAAGATGGCGTTTGCTCCGTTGCAATAGAGCGCCACATCCGCCGGATCGACCAGTAAACCGCAGGTAGAAAGGAATGTGTGGGCGAGCGTGTCGAAGTATTTGTGCCGGATGGTCGGCAGATAACGGCGGCGAACTCCGCGGTAGTGCGAGCCGGGAAAAGGCTCCCTGCAATATACGGTTACTTCGTGGCCGCGCTCTGCCAGGCGGGTAGAAAGCTCTTCCGCGAACGTTTCGAAACCGCCGTAGCGGGCCGGTATGCCGCGCGTGCCCAATAAGGCGATGCGCATAGTTGTAGCGGGTTACTAAGTTTTGGCGGCTTGCGTTCTCGACTCAGAGTGCGCCGGCCTCCTCGGCGCCTGTTTGCTGACAGGCTGGTACTCAAACCAGCTTGCCATATACTCGTCGTCCACGCGCCTGCGCTGCTGGATCTGCCGCCGCTTTGCGAGGACACGTTTCCAACTTCGGGCCACATACCAGAAGGCCCGCATGGATGTGTGTTCCCAGAGCAGGCAGCACCCGACCACCAGGAGGTCCCGGGCTGTAATCGAAAGCCAGTTGCGGCGGTACAGATCGGGCGAGATATTCTTCACGCGCATCAGAAACCGGTTCTTCACCGAGTGCATGTTGATCTCGGGCGGCAGAGCGCGCCGATTGCCGGGCAGGACCTTGCGCACGTGATACCCGCGGGCGTACGGAACGTACAAGCACTTCCAGCCCATCAGTTGCGCGCGCCAGGCAACATCGGCGTCCTCGCGATATACAAAGAAATCGGAGTCAAAGAATTCACCGTCGATCGAGATATCTTCAATCATGGTGCGCCGGTACAAAGCCGCGGCCGCCGTAGCGCCGAACACGTACTCGTATTGGCGGTAGTGACCGTTGTCTTCCTGCAGGCTGCCGCGGTCCAAATGACGTAGCATGGGGTTGAAGTAAATGCCCGTGGAATCGACTACAGGCCGCTCCGGTATTTCGAAATGCGCCGTCATCGTGAGCAGTTTGCCGCAGACCACTCCCGTTTCTTCGTCGAACCGCCCCGCATTGACAAGAGCCTCAATGAAGCCGGGCAGAAGAAGCACGTCGGGATTGAGAGTGAGCACCCAGTCCCCGCGCGACTCAGCGATGGCCTGGTTTTGAGCTGCGGCAAAACCGATGTTTTCCTGGTTGTAGTAAACCCGGCAGCGATTCTCGAACTGCTCCAGGATATCGATGGTTCCATCGGTCGAGTTGTTATCGACAACGATGATCTCTTTAAGAGGATAATCCTGCTCTAAAACGGTTTCGATGCAGCGCCGGATAAAGCGCCCGCTGTTGTAAGTAACTATCGTGACGGAAACAAAGTCGCTGAGAGCCATGAACGAGAACCTGAGAACGCGAACGTCTTTTTCTACTTACCGACACTGGACTACCGGACGCATCGAACGCGCCGTGGGCCGAACAGGAACCGGCAGCCAAGGCGAGCTACTTGCCCATAGGATGCCAGCGGCCGAAAACTCCTTGCGAGCACGGATTCCGCCGCGGCCCGAAGGAAGGAACCGGCAATCACCGCCAAACACACCACTCGCGCAGACGGCAAACTGAAATGCTTGACGGCATAGTCAAGTAAACTACCATACCAGTAAATGCGCCGAGTCTCTACTGTTAAAGCCGGTATCGAATGGCCTCCCGTATGTTTGGCTACAGCGGAGGGGACATAGTAAAACCGATATCCGCAGTCATCGGCTCTCTTACAAAAATCCACATCTTCAAACCATATGGGCCAGAACCGTTCGTCAAAGCCGCCTAGCTCGTGCCACACGGCGCGGCGAATCATGAGAAAGGCGCCCGCCGGTTGCTCTACTTGCTGCCGGATTGCATAATCGAATCCTGTTTCGCGATATCGAGCATTGATCGGATTTCCAGGCCACAACTTATTCAGCAGCAGGACTTCGGAAATCAGCGCGGCGGGAGTGGGAAATCTGCGAACCATAAAACCGATCTGCGGTTTTCCGTAGACATCCAGAAGCTGCCCGCCCGCTCCCGCGGCTTTGGGCAGATCGCATGCCTCCACCAGTCCGCTCACTCCGCCGGTCAGAATCGCGTCTGGATTAAGTAATAGAACGTAACGGTAGTTCAATACCGCAAAGCCCTGATTCACAGCTGCCGCGAACCCGCGATTCCATTTGTTCGCAATCAATCGGACGCCGCGCGTGGCCGCCACCCTGCAGGTCGCATCGGCCGATGCATTGTCCACTACGACAATTTCGGCATCCTGCTTGAGCGCTTGATCGAGACACTCGCCGATTACCGCTTCAGAATTATAAGTGACGATGACGATCCCTATGCGGGCCATGTGTCACTTTGTCACTCGACGAGCGTCACAGCGAATCATCTCTAACCTCGTGAGCTCAACCGCTCTTTGAAAATGATGATTATAGCGGGATCACTCCCCTTGGAACTGTCTCTCCGAACGCCCCTGCGCAGAGCACACCCGTTGGCGTAGACTAACTCAGAAAGGAAACCTCATGAACCCGCGGCTATTTTGCCTTTGTCTATTCGCTCTCTTCGCTGCGAGCGCGCAGAAACCGACCACCGACAACCTTGGCCTGGTGGGCGGCCGCTTCAAGCCGCTCACTTATGCAGAGATGACTCCCGCGCAGAAAACCATGATCGACCACCTGCTCGCCGGCGAACGCGGTAACCTGGGCGGCCCTTTCAACGTGCTCCTCCGCAGCCCCGAGATGGGGGATATGGCGCAACAGTTCGGCGCTTCCATGCGCTTTCATGCCGCGCTTCCCAAGCGGGCGGCGGAGACCGTCATCATCCTGACCGCCCGCTTTTGGACGGCTCAGTTCGAATGGTCCGCGCACAAGCGGGCTGCGCTCCAAGCCGGAGTCGCCCCCGCCGTCGTGGACGCGATCGAGCACGGTAAGAAGCCGCCCTCCATGGAGCCGGATGTGCAAGCCGCGTACAACTTCGTCACCGAGCTGCTCAAGACAAAACAGGTGAGCGACGCCACCTTTCAAACCGCCAAGGAGAGGTTCGGCGAAAAGGGCGTGGTCGACATGATTGGACTGAGCGGCTGGTACAGCATGGTCTCCATGCTCCTAAACGTCGACGGGTATCCTGTAGCCGACGGCAGTCCCAAGCTTCAGGCGCTCGCAAATCCCCTACCTTGATGCAGCTTGTGATCGCCCATTTGCGATAGAGTAAAGCACGAAAAGAGGTGGCGGATGCTACGGCTCAGAGCCCTTCTACTGCTGGCTTTCACTGCTCTCGGAGGTTTGGCGCTTTTTGTCTCCCGTTCGCAAGCCAACGCCGAAACCATAAGGATTGTCGCGCCTGGCATCTGGTTTCGCGAAGGCGACCTCGACCAGGGCCACTCCAACAACGTCATCATCGAGATGAAAGACTACATGATCGTAGTCGACGCCAACTATCCCAGTGGCGCCCGCGCCGCCATGGCCGATGTGAAGCGCCTCACTTCCAAGCCCGTCAAGTACGTCTTCGATACCCACCACCACGGGGACCACCTTTACGGCAACATTCTCTGGACCCAGGCAGGCGCGACCACCCTGGCATTCAAAGCCGTAAGCGAGGAACTCAAACGCCTGGAGCCTGCCCGATGGCAGGCAGATGCGCAGCGGCGGGAAGATGTGGCCGGCTTGGGTCAAAACGGCCCCGAACCGCCGAAGCAGGACATCAACGAAGAAGCCTACGTTTTGAACGACGGCTCCCGGAAAGTGGAGTTCCGGCACTTCGGCTGGGCACACACGCGCGGCGATGGGTTCGTGTACCTTCCCAAAGAGCAGGTGCTCTGCACCGGTGACGCCGTTGTCAACGGCCCGTACAACAGTGTCAATGACGCGTACATCGAAAACTGGCCCAACGTGCTCCATTCCGCGGAGAAGCTGAAAGTGAAATTTGTGTTGCCGGGCCACGGTATGTTCGGCGGCCGCGACCTTCTCACCGGTCAGGACCAGTTCATGACGGAGCTATTCAAAGCGGTGAAGGACGGCGCAGGCCAAGGGAAAAAGGTCGAAGAGATGCAATCGTCCATCCAGTTATCCATGGCTGTCAATCAATGGGTCGGCGAGCCGCTTCTGAAACAGCAGATCAAGGCCGCTTACGACGAGATCACGCAGCACAAACCAAAAGGCGAGATTACGAATTAAAATAGCAGCGTAACGGCGATGATTCTGAATTTTCGAAGTTCCAAACTGGCGCTTGGGTCGGCGCTGCTTTCGGCAAGCTGCTGGATCGCGCATGCTCAGGCCGGCAACACCTTTGGCCCTTACTGGCAACCCCCGGTTGTCAAAGGCGGACCCGTTCCCCGCTTGCCCGACGGCAAGCCGAATCTCGAAGGCTACTGGGCTGCTCGATTCAATCAGGCCATCTTCGATATCGAAGACCATCCGGTCGCGCGCCCCGGCGTGGCCCCCGGCAAAGGCGCTATTGTCGATCCACCTGGAGGGAAGATCCCTTATAAACCCGAAGCCGCCGCTAAGGCTAAGGATCTCCGCGAGCACCATATCTACGAAGAACCAGAGGCACATTGTTATATGTCCGGTGTGCCCCACACCGCCTACCAGCAGTTTGGCTTTCAAATCCTGCAACCCGCCGGTTACGTTGTGATCGCTTATGAATACGCCCATTCGTTTCGCTCCATCCCCACCGACGGCCGGCCGCACATCTCCCCTTCGATCAAACTGTTCATGGGAGACTCCGTCGGCCACTGGGAAGGCGACACGCTGGTCGTAGATACGACTAATCAAAACGGCCGGACATGGTTCGACATGGTCGGCAACTTCACCACCGAGAACATTCACGTGGTGGAACGCATTACGCCTGTCGACGCGAACACCATCAATTACGAAGCCACCATCGAAGATCCGACCATTTACACCCAACCCTGGAAGATCGCCGGCACTTGGGGCCGCCGCATTGATCCGGAGTATGAACAGTTCGAATTCGGCTGCATCGAAGGCAATACCGATCTCGAGCACTACACCGAACAGGTGGGCGGCACCGCCAAAGCAAAGTAGTCTGCCGGCTTACAACCCGCCGCGTTGACCCCAATTTTACCCTGGAACACTACGGTACAAGTCACCTTCGGGTTGGCGATACGCTTGCTCCCTCCACAGCACTTGTCTATGGAGTCAAGACCGTGTTCGATTCAGCAATAGCATTCAACCGGTACCGGCTGGAAGTGGCCAAAAGCTGGCCCGATGGAGAAATGAAGGACGCGCTGATCGCCGCCATCCAATCATCGCTGCGGAATTCGCAGCCTCGCAAACCGGCCGCTTCCACGATAGACCACCCCCGCCCGCCGCAGCTTGCGGAAGCGCGCTTGGGCGAGTGACAGCCTAGCGCCGCCGTTGGTGTCCGTGTCGCGGCCCCGTCGCGGGCGGCCAACCAGAGTGATCGTCTACTGACCGAAGATGACCGTGCGCCACAGCGCCGCACGATGATCGGACGTCTTCCGCGTGCTATCCTGCCTCCCATGCAGGTCACCCTCACACCCCATGGAGCCGAGTTGGTGGAAGCCGCCCTCGCCCGCGGCCTCGGCCGTTCGCCCGAAGAAGTCGTCGAACGCGCTTTGGAAACCATCGCCGGCGAAGGTCCAGTGTTGGACGAAGAGGAAAAGGAACGCCGGCACCAGGCGGTCGACGGCATGCGCCGCTTCGGCGAAAAGCATCACCTCACCCTGGGGCCCGGTGAGCGGATTAAAGACCTCCTCCACGAGGGCCACAAGTTTTGAACCGGCCGTTTGTACTCGATGCGTCGCTGACGATGACCTGGGCTTTTACGAATGAGGCCACGCCGTTCACAGCGCACATTCTCGAAAGCCTGAGGACGACGTATGCGGTCACGCCGGCACTGTGGCCCTTCGAGGTGACCAACGCGTTGCTGGACGCCGAACGCCGGGGCCGAATCAACGCCGCGCAGCAGGCCGAGTTTCTGGAACGGCTGCGGCTGCTGCCGATCCGTATTGAGCACCGCCCGGCCGCCTGGCTGGGGCAACAGATCCTACCATTGGCGCGAGCCCACCGGCTCAGCGCGTACGATGCTGCCTACCTCGAACTGGCGAAGCGCGAGGCTCTGCCGCTGGCGACCATCGACGGCGATCTGCGCAAAGCGGCGGCTGCAGCCGGAGCCCCGTCGGTCGAGTTCGATTCGTAAGCACTGCGTTTGACGCCCCGCCCGCGCTCGTGTCTCAAGCCGCACCAGCGCTTTCTCCCGCCTATGGCGGCGCGGATGCGCTCGCCGCCCTCACCGAGCGAGTTTTGCAGGTTCTGACGTTAAGACCCCTCAGGCGTGATCCGCCAGAGCATCGGTGGGATTCCGCAGCGGCCGGAGCAGACCCCGGTCCACCTAAAACGCGCTACTATTCAGGAATCTCGCATGTTCCGGGTCGTGACCGGGATTTTGTTACTGGCTGCCGGGCTTGCGGCGGCTACCCCCGATAGCCTTCGGCAGCACGTGGGGGTTTACGTTTGGGGGCGGCTGAGCGGCGGGCTCGAGCGCGCCGCGGCAGACGTTCGCCGCCTGGGAGCGGATCGCGCCGTACGCGTTTACATCGGCCCGGCAGCGTCTTGGGACCCTTCCGGCAAACCGGATAACTCCCCTTTACATATCAAAGTACAACGCGCCGATTACCACGCATTTCTCGCCGCTTTCCCGGTCGTAATGCTTACGGCCTATGACATCGCATCATTCGATTACTACAAGCGGCAGCGGTTGGACGACAGCCATCTCAACGCCACCCGTGACGAGTTTCGCCGATTCACATTGGAATTGGCCAAGATGCCCGGCCGCAAAATCATCTCGAACTGGGAATTCGAAAACGATTGCGCCAACGACCGCTGGCAAGCCTGCCGCGAATACTATCAGGCACGCATCGACGGCATCCTTGAGGGCCGCAAAGACGCTAAGCTGGCCCGCCTGCCGGGTGAGATTCTCACGGCTTTCGAATTCACAATCGTCCCCGGTTATACCGGCAAATCCTCCGGCCTGGTTGAAGTCGGATCGAAACTCAACGGCATCGATTTCTACTCATACAGTTCTTGGGCGTCTATTGGATCTGACTTCGACGCGCGCACGATGTATCAGAGCTTCGATTGGGGCGCTCACGTCCTCCGGGAATTCACCGCCCGAAATCATCTGCCGGCGCGGTTCATCATCGGCGAATTCGGCGAATATTGGAATATGCACCCCGCCGGTGAACGGATGAAGGCGCTGGTCGAAGCGTGCCTGAATCGCGGGGTCGAATACCTGTTCGACTGGGTGCTTTATGACCAGCCAGGCAACCGGGACGACCATGGGCGCGACGCATCGCACTTCGGCAAATACACGCTGGACGGCATGCTCACGCCTCAGGGCAAGGCATTTCGCAACTGGTTTGTCGCAGCCAAATGAGCCGCCGGCATGAGTGACCACGCATGAGTCAGACCACGCCTGTAGTGAGTCCCGCGGCGGCCGGAACGCCTGCGCCGCCACGGTCAGGGGCTCGTGTTCCCGAATTGGACGGCTTGCGCGGAATTGCCATTCTTCTGGTCCTGCTCTTTCATTTCACGCCCCTCACCGGCCCCGTAGCACTGGCCACGCATGTCCTCCAAACCGGCTGGATCGGCGTCGATCTGTTCTTCGTCCTTAGCGGCTATCTCATCACCGGCATCTTGCTCGATAGCGCAGAACGCCCTCACTACTACCGCAATTTCTTCGTTCGCCGCAGCCTTCGGATATTTCCGCTCTATTACGCCTGCCTGGTTTTATACCTGTGGGTAACATTTGCGCCGGCTCCCATTCGCTGGCACGATTTCCTATTCCCATTCGACGGCATCTGGTACCTGCCCTACCTCGGAAATTTTCGTGTCTTCGCCCGCAATGCCTGGCCGCCGGCCGCCATTCTCACTCCCTTATGGTCGCTGCAGGTCGAAGAGCAGTTCTATTGGAGCTATCCCTTTGTGGTTGCTTTGTGCCGCCGCAACCGGCTCGCGATCCTGCTGGCCGCATCCATAGGCATCGCGTTCACTCTGCGAGTCGGTTTATGGGCCGCCACGCCTGCGAACTATCTGGGTGCTTACGTTTTGATGCCCTGCCGCATGGATTCACTCGCAATGGGCGGCCTGGTTGCCGTGGCCGCGCGCGAGAAGCCTCGGTGGCTTGAGGGCCGCTGGCCCGCGTGGCTCGCGCTCGCCGGGGCGCTCGTATTCGCACTTGTCGCGGTGCTGTTCGGCGAGGCGCCTATATCTGCCGCGATGCGTACGGTAGGATATACGGCCGCCGATGCAGCCTTCACCGGCCTGCTCATCATCCTGATCGCACGCCGTCCACCCGCGCTGCTCTGGATCTGCCGCCGGAACTGGCTCGTCTGGCTCGGCACCATCTCCTACGGCCTGTACCTGCTGCACGTCCCCGCTCTGGTCGTGGCCGACCGTTGGATCGTGCCCGCGTTGCACCTTGCTCCGAGAGGATCGACCGAATTCTTCCTCTGTTTCCCGCTGGCCATCATTCCGGCCTGGGTCTCCTGGATCGCGTTTGAGTCCCCGGTGCTTCGCTTGAAGCGCTTCTTCGCGCGCTAATCGGCTAAACTCGCGTCTTTCACGAGACGGCCACGGGCTCCGGAGTGAACGTCAGCTCGCCGTTTTTCGATGCGTCCACAGTTACGGTCTCGTTATCGTGTATCGTGCCTTTCAATAGCAAGCGGCCGAGCGGGGTCTCGATCTTTTTCTGGATCGCCCGCTTCAACGGACGTGCGCCGTACTGCTGGTCATGACCCGTCTCCACCAGGTTAGACTTCGCGGCGTCGGTGAGGTGCAAACTGATATGACGGTCCGCCAGGCGCGCGCGCAATCGGCCAAGCTGGATGTCCACGATCTGTTTGAGGTGTTCGTCCGAGAGCGCATGAAACACAATGATCTCGTCCACGCGGTTCAGAAACTCGGGACGGAAATGGCTCCGCATCTCTTCGAGCACCGCCTCCTTCATGCGCTCATAACCAACGCCCGCAAAAGCGCCGCGGTATTCGAGAATCCGCTGGCTGCCTACGTTCGAGGTCATAATCACAATCGTGTTTTTGAAATCGACGGTGCGGCCCTGGCCATCCGTTAGGCGGCCGTCATCGAGAATCTGCAGCATCACATTGAACACGTCGTGGTGAGCCTTCTCGATCTCGTCAAAAAGAATCACCGCATACGGCCGCCGGCGGACCGCCTCGGTAAGCTGCCCGCCTTCCTCGAACCCAATATATCCGGGCGGCGCGCCGATAAGCCGCGCCACTGTGTGCTTCTCCTGATATTCGGACATATCGATGCGGATCATGGCGTGCTCGTCGTCGAAGAGAAATTCCGCGAGCGCGCGCGCCAGTTCCGTCTTACCGACGCCCGTCGGGCCCAGGAAAATAAAGCTGCCGATCGGCCGATTGGGATCTTTCAATCCCGAGCGTGCTCGAATTACGGCCTCTGCGACCGCCGTAACCGCTTCGTCCTGGCCGATCACTCGCTTGTGTAGCTCGTCTTCCAGATTCAGCAGCTTTTGCATCTCGCCTTCGAGGAGCTTGGTCACCGGAATGCCGGTCCAGCGCGCCACTACTTCGGCGATATCCTGTTCGTCCACCTCTTCCCGCAGCAGCCGCGACTGCGTCTGCTGCCGCGTATACTGATCCGACTCCTGTTCGAGCTGTCGCTCGAACTCGGTCAGCTTGCCGTACTTCAATTCAGCAGCGCGGTTGAGATCGTACTGGCGCTCCGCCTGCTCGATCTCACTCTTGGTCTGCTCCACCTGCTCGCGCAGCTCCCTAAGCCGCTGGACGGACGCCTTCTCTTTTTGCCACCGCGCGGTAAGAGCGTCCGACTCGGTGCGCAGGTCGGCGAACTCTCTTTCGAGCTTCGAGAGGCGCTCTTTAGACGCAGTATCCGTCTCCTTGCGCAGGGCTTCGCGCTCGATCTCAAGCTGCATAATGCGCCGTCGAGTCTCATCGAGCTCGGCCGGCATCGAATCGATTTCGGTGCGGAGACGCGCCGCCGCCTCGTCCACCAGGTCTATGGCCTTATCGGGGAGGAAGCGGTCCGTGATGTAGCGATTCGAGAACACCGCCGCCGCCACTAGCGCCGCATCTTTGATCCGCACCCCGTGATGCACCTCATAGCGCTCCTTGAGGCCGCGCAGGATCGAGATCGTGTCTTCCACCGAAGGCTCGCCCACCAGCACAGGCTGGAACCGCCGCTCGAAAGCAGGGTCTTTTTCGATGTGTTTGCGATACTCGTCGAGCGTAGTCGCCCCGATGCAGTGCAGTTCCCCCCGAGCCAGCATCGGTTTCAGCAGATTGCCCGCATCCATCGACCCTTCCGCTTTTCCCGCGCCGATCACCGTGTGCAGCTCGTCGATGAATAGAACGATTTCGCCGGCCGATTCCTGCACCTCTTTGAGAACAGCCTTCAGGCGCTCTTCGAATTCGCCGCGGTACTTCGTGCCCGCAATCAGCGCGCCCATATCGAGCGCCATGATGCGTTTGTTTTTCAGCCCTTCGGGAACGTCTCCGCGCACGATGCGCAGCGCCAGCCCTTCCACAATCGCCGTTTTGCCCACACCCGGCTCGCCGATCAACACTGGGTTGTTCTTGGTGCGCCGCGAAAGCACCTGGATCACGCGTCTGATCTCTTCATCCCGGCCGATCACGGGGTCGAGTTTGTTTTGCGCGGCCAATTTGGTCAGATCACGCCCGTAACGCTCGAGCGATTCGTAAGTGGCTTCCGGATTTTGTGAAGTGACGCGCTGATTCCCGCGAACCTCGCGCAGAGCCTGCATCAGCCGCTCGCGGCTAAGACCGAACTCCTTGAGCAGCCTTCCGGCCGCGCTGTTATCTTCCGTGAGGGCTAAAAGGACATGCTCGACCGAAATGTATTCGTCCTTCAGTTGCCGCGCTTCATCTTCGGCGCTTGTGAACAGGCGGTTCAAACGCCCCGTGACGTAAATCTGGTCGGGGCCGGCCGTCGGACCGGAGACTTTGGGCAGCCGGTGCAGTTCCGCTTCCAGGCGTCCATGGAGGCTTTCGAGATTGATCCCGGCCCTGGCCAAAATGGACGGTGCTAGACCGTTCTCCTGCTCGAGCAGGGCAGCCAGCAGGTGTTCGACATCAACGTGTTGCTGTCCATAGCGCGCGGCCTTGGATTGCGCGGCGCTGATTGCCTCCTGTAGTTTTTCAGTGAAACGATTGATGTCCATACCTCCATTATGAGAGGAACCGGCTCGGAGCCGTAAGCAAAACGGCGGGCGGTACCATCAAAATTGTGAAGTTCTCACTGCGTAACGGTGTCGCCGTAATTACCGGCGCCGCCGGCGGGATCGGTCGCGCATTGGCCTTCGTCATGGCCGAACGCGGTTGCCGTCTGGCGCTCGCCGACCGTGATCCCGAAGGTCTGGCGGCGGTGGCCGGCCGGCTACGCAGTTACCAAATCGGCATCAGCGAGCACTTGTTGGACGTTGCCGACCCGCAAGCGGTCGCCGCGCTTCCTCAAGCCGTACTCGAACGGCATGGCCGCGTGACCGTCCTGGTAAACAACGCCGGGATGGCTTTAGGCGGGCTCTTCGAAGACATCCCGGAAGCGGATTTCGCGCGCGTATTCGAAGTGAATTTCTGGTCCGTCGTGCGGATGATGCGCGCCTTTCTGCCTGCGCTGCGGCGCGAACCCGCCGCACAGATCGTCAATATTTCGAGCCTGTTCGGGCTCGTCTCTCCAGCCGGGCAGTCGGCATATTGCGCCACCAAGTTCGCGGTGCGGGCCGTCTCTGAAGCCGTGCGGCATGAGCTCGAGCAGGAAAAAGGGCCGGTCCGCTTATCCGTAGTACATCCCGGCGGTGTAAGGACAAACATCCTGGACAACGCGCAAATCCCCCAGAAGGCTACCGAAGAGGAAATCGCCAGGGAGCGCGAACGCTACCGGAAACTGCTGGCGACGCCTCCGGAAAAAGTGGCGGAGCAGATCGTACGCGGCGTGGAGCGGCGCGAGAAGCGCATTCTCGTAGGAGCATACGCACGGCAGGGGGACCTGGTGCAGCGTCTGTTGCCGGCGAGTTACTGGACCATCATGAGGGTTTGGATGAAAGCCAAGACGAACTGAGGCCCTGGTAACCCGCAGGCAAAGCTGATCGTGCTGCTGTACCTCCAGGCCGTTTCTCCCGCAGTCAAGACTCTCTAAGAAAGCAGCCATTCAGTTCATTGACAATGTATGGAAAAGAAGAACAAGCCGTTAACGCTAGTAGTGCCTCCGATTCCCACTACCGCACCCATGGTGTGCCCCGCGGTAAGCGTCGCCGTATGCGTGGTGTCACTGCAGCTGCTGGATGTTCCCGCGCCTGTCAGTCCTCCGGGAGTCGTGCAGCTGACGGCTGTCGCGGCGCCGTCTATATACACAGTGAAGGTTCCGCTAGTGACGGCGAGTGTTGTACTAAGCGTAGGATTTGTCAGTTTCCCTCGAGACGATCGACTGTGCAACTTGCCGCCATCGGGGTTTCCAGGAGCGACTCGGTAAGACCGGTGCCGGCACTGCAGGCCCTGCCCACCGGACAATAAAGCGTCGCAAAGCCTGTGTTCCCAGAATTCGCTATGATCATCGCCACCGAGCCCGCTGAAAGCGAGGCTGTCCCCGTTGCGCCCGGAGGCCCTGCCGCTCCCGTCAACCCTGTAGAACCGGTTGCGCCCGTCGCACCGGTAGCACCCGTCGCACCGGTACTGCCCGTGGGGCCGGTTGCGCCTGTCGCGCCGGCCGTGCCCGCCCCCGTTGGACCGGTCGGTCCTGTCGCGCCCGCCTGTGCGATCGATACCCACGGTGACGCGGGCGGAACGCTGGTATTATTGTCGGCCGTGCTGATATACGAAGATCCGTTGTAAGAAACCGTCTGCCCCAAACTGTACGTGCCCTCTGTGTAGGTCCCCTGGAAATTCATCAGCCCGGTCGCGCCCGTCGGGCCTGTTGCGCCGGTTGCCCCAGTCGCACCGGTTAAACCCACGGAGCCCGTCGCCCCTGTATTGCCTGTGGGACCCGTTGCGCCCGTCGCTCCGGTCGCGCCCGCCCCCGTCGGACCGGTCGGTCCCGTCGCGCCCGCTTGTGCGATCGATACCCACGGGGACGCGGGAGGAACGCTGGAATTATTGTCGGCCGTGCTGATATACGAAGATCCGTTGTAAGATACCGTCTGCCCCAAACTGTACGTGCCCTCTGTGTAGGTCCCTTGGAAATTCATCAGTCCGGTCGCGCCCGTCGGTCCCGTTGCGCCGGTTGCCCCAGTCGCACCGGTTAGACCCACGGAGCCCGTCGGACCGGTCACGCCTGTGGCACCCGTTGCGCCTGTCGCTCCGGGCGCGCCCGCCCCCGTTGGACCGGTCGGACCCGTCGCGCCCGCCTGTGCGATCGATACCCAGGGGGACGCTGGCGGAACGCTGGTATTGTTGTCGGCCGTGCTGATATACGAAGATCCGTTATAAGATACCGTCTGCCCGAGGCTGTACGTGCCCGGCGTATATGTTCCCTGGAAATTCATCAGCCCGGTCGCGCCTGTTGCGCCGGTGGCCCCGGTTGCGCCGGTCGGACCAACTGAACCCGCCAAACCCGCTAAGCCTGGTGCGCCCGTAGG
This sequence comes from Terriglobia bacterium, assembly GCA_019242155.1. GTDB lineage: Bacteria > Acidobacteriota > Terriglobia > Bryobacterales > Bryobacteraceae > PSRJ01. The sequence goes on from JAFAWA010000065.1 coordinate 14,295, forward strand.
TCCGGTCGGCCCTGCCAAACCTGTGGCGCCCGTCGCACCCGCCCCTCCCGTCGAACCGGTCGCACCCGTCGCGCCCGCTTGTGCCAGCGGTGCCCATGGGGACGCGGGCGGAACGCTGGTGTTGTTGTCGGCCGTGCTGATATACGAAGATCCGTTGTAAGACACGATCTGACCTCGGCCATACGTGCCCTCCGTATACGTTCCCTGGAAATTCACCAGCCCGGTGGCGCCCGTCGGCCCCGTCGCACCCGTGGCTCCGGGTGCGCCCGGCGCTCCCGCCGCACCGTTCGCGCCCGCCGGTCCCATCGCCCCCGCGGCTCCCGCCGGACCCGGCACGCCTTGGGGTCCCACGGGTCCGGTTGCTCCGGTCGCTCCCGGCGGCCCGGCTGTACCGTTCGAGCCTGCCGGCCCGATCACCGCGCTCGCCTGCACCCAATACCCGTTCATGTCGATCACCAGGTCGGTCGGGTCCGTCGGCATCACCTGAATGCCGCCCTCCGGACCAGCCATCACCACCGCCGAACCGTCCACGATTCCGCCCTGCGGCGCGTTCAACACTACCGTTCCTGAAAACGACCCGCCATCCGCCCACGCCGATACGTACCCCACAGACTGGCCCGGCGGCGTAATGGAAACGAAGTTCAGCGAGTATGCCGTCGCCGCCGGCACCCCGCAATTCGAAGCCGCAATCTGGAACAGGCGCGACTGCCACGGAATTAGAGACGGCGGCCCAAACTGCCCCGTGTTGCCCGAGCCCGTAGAACCCGTCCGTGTGTCCACCACGCGGCAGGGCGTGATGGCCACGAATACCAGAGCCGTGGAGGCCCCGGGTTGGTCCATCGGCCTGGGCATGTCGCTGGTTTTGCGAATCGCCCAGTTCTTCAGCGGAACCGTGGTCTGCGCCTGCTGCGCCGTACCGAGCGGCACAATCGTCGCCAGAAGCGTCAGCATGGCTGTAGCCTGCCGCGCGAACCCGCACTTGCAGCTTGTCATTTTTATGGTTATTCCCCGCCGCGCCGATAGAGCCGCGTCACCCGGTCGAGCAGCGATGCGTTTTCACGGGCCGGCCGAAAAGCAAGGTTGAACAAGCCCAGTAGTGTAGCCGAGCCATGTTTCGTCTCGTTTCTTTCCGCACAAAAAAAATCGATCACCGCAATCCTGAAATATTTCCACCTCATTCCAAGCCACTTCCGTCTACCACCCGCCATGCCCCGCGTGCCTCGCTGCTACCGTGTAGCCGAAGGAGCAGCCAGCATGTCTACCCAACTGCAGATCGACGCTAATCGCCTCAACTCGCAGAAATCTACCGGTCCGGTTACTTCCGAAGGGAAAGCCCGGTCCTCGCAAAACGCCCTCAAGTCCGGACTCGATTCCGAATCCCTCTTCATCCGCGGCGAAGACCCCGAGCAGTTCCGCCAACTGCAAAACGAATACGTCGATCGCTTCCATCCCGCCACTCCCGACGAGCGCTTCCAACTCGACCTCATCCTCCGTAACGAATGGCTGCTGCGCCGCATGATGCGTGTCGAGGCCCAACTCTGGAACTTCTACACCGCGCAGTCGAGCAGCGAGTCGGAACAGATCGCCTTAGGTGAAGCCTTCGCTAAGGCCAGCAACATCTTCATGCGGCTGCAGCGGCGCAGCGCCCAACTCGAGCGCGGCTACCAGGAGGCCTACGCCGAACTGATGCGCCTCCAAGCCGAGCGGCAAGAAGCAGAAAACATAGCCCCAACCCCTGGCTTGGCTTCGTTCCTCATGCGTGATCCGAACCACGCGCCGAAGCCGCCCGAATCCGCCGCCTTCAAGACCATCCCGCCCGGCCGCGATCCCGCCAACCTCGCTTTACGCCTATAAGAACCTCTCCCCACGCCGCGCGCCCGCCACGCGCATCACAAAAACATGGCGGGACTGATCCACTTAACAACTCGCGCGCCCGCCGTGCGTCGCTTAGAACGCCGCACTGTGGCTCGAAATGGCCATCAGGCAATGCTCCGCGCGCGTCATTCGGTCCGGGAGGCCGTCGGCTATCATTAGTAACAGCTCCTGCCGGAACCTCCATGTGGATTGTTCGACTAGCACTTAGACGTCCCTACACCTTCGTCGTGGTGGCGCTTCTCATCGCCATCCTGGGCGGTGTCGCGATCAGCTCTATGGCTGTGGACATCTTCCCGTACATCGATATTCCGGTAATCAGCGTCGTCTGGCAGTACAACGGCCTCTCGCCGGAAGAGATGGAAAAGCGCATGGTGGTCAGTTTTGAGCGGTCTCTCACCACCACCGTGAACGATATCGAGCACATCGAGTCGCAGTCCTACAACGGCGTGGCGGTGATCCGCATCTACTTCCAGCCTCACGCCAGCATCGATCTGGCCCTGGCCCAGGTGACCGCGCAGGCTCAGGCCAATCTTCGCGCCTACCCTCC
>JAFAWA010000081.1 GCA_019242155.1 Terriglobia bacterium
TTGCGCAGCGTCACCAGCCGATCCCTATCGGTTTGGCTCATTAGTAGTTGTCCTTCCTGCATCCCCAAAGCTTGGGGCTGTCAAGGTGACATTTCTACTTTGCCCAAAGGTGACATTTCTATTTTGCTGCCACAGGGACGGGACGCAGCAAATGTCGCGGCCAAGCGAAAAGTTCCCTTTTGAGCCAGGAGATAAGTTGCGGAGGAAACAAGTGGAAAGAGCGCGCTATGAAGCCGAGCTTCTATGTCGCGCACCCCCGCCGGTACATTGCCGTGCATTCAAACGCAGCCACCGCGGTAAGCAGAACGAGTACCGGATCGATCGGATGACGATACCGCGGCAGCGCCAGGGTCAGGTAATAGGCCCAAGGGAAAACGATCGGGTAGACCGCCACGGGAAAAGCGAACGGGTTGCGTTTGCGAAACAGGAACACCATGCCGAGCACGGCGCCCGAAGCGAGCGCCAGATTGAACAGCAACACGTACCGAAACCAGAGCGAGCGGCTCCGGAAGAAATCCCGCACAGGGGAGGGCGTGCCCCCGGCCCAGATCGAAACAAAGCGGCCGGCGATCAACTGTGCCTCGTGCCGCGGGTGCGTAACCATGTAGCCGGCTGCCTGATGCAGTTTCTGCCGCATGTATTCGATCTCGCCGAGAGCAACGTACCGGTTACGCTCTGCGGTGTCGTTGATGGGATGCTGTTCACCCAGCCACACGACTTTTGCACGGGGATTATTGCCGACCCAGAGCTGTAGCCCCAGTACCGAGCGCAGCGGGACGAGACTATGAAACACGGCGTAATTGCGGATCGTCCAAGGCACGCAACATACAACCGCAACCGCGGCGGCGAGCGCGGCTCGTCTGAGGTCGCGGCGGTATGCCAGCCATCCAAGCAGAAAAGCAAACAGCGAAACCAGCGCGACGTTAGTCATCAACGCGACGCCCCAAAGCAGTCCATAGGCGCACCACGCCCGCGCTCGTCGAGCTTCGGAAACCCGCAGCGTCGCCCACAGCAGCGCGGCTCCCAGCAGCGCGGATAGCGAAGTCTCCCAAAGGCTTTCGAAGCTGAGCAGAATAGCATTGGGGAAAATGGCCCACAGCCACGCTGCCGCTGCCGCGAGGCCCAGCCCGGCGATACGCTTCGCAGCGAAGAATATGGGCACACAGGCAGCAGCGGAGAAGCCGATGTTCATGAGCACCGCGGCCACCCACGATGCGAACGTATAAGCGCCGAAGAGCCTCATGATGCCGCTGAGGAGTAAAGGGTAAAGCGGAGTCATCCAGGCGGTTGGCCCGGTAGGCACACGAAAAGGCGAACTGAACCCGGCGCCGGTGGCGAGCGAGCGCGCAATATTGCCGGACTCAAACAGAAACGGAATGACGCTCAAAGCCCGCCGCGGCACGTGACTCTGATAGTTCCACGCGAACCCCAGCCGGAATGCCAGTGCGACGAAAACGATTAACGGGAGCGATAAATACGCGCGCCGCGCCAATCGCAATGAGGGTAGCACTCCTGTATAAATAGCATTCCTCGGCATGCTCGTTCTAACATGTATCAAAGGAAATGCATGAGACTAGGCGTTGATTTTGGAACCACCCGCATTGTAGTCGCGGCCGCCGATCGCGGCAATTACCCACTGGTCAGTTTCGATACGCCCGATGGCGAAGCGCGCGACTGGTTTCCATCTCTAATCGCCGTGGGGCCGGAAGGCCGCCGATTCGGATGGGACACCTGGCGCGTACAGGGCGATCCGCAATGGACGGCACTGCGATCCGTCAAACGGCTGCTGCACAATGCCGGGCCGAAGACGGAAGTGCAGGTCGGACAGGAGACCTTTCGGCTGCAGGACCTCATCACGGAGCTGCTCTTAGGGCTGCGGCGTCAGCTTCGTAAGAACTCGACCCTGCAACTGGACCGGGCAGAGCCGCTCGAAGTGATGATCGGAGTGCCTGCGAACGCCAACAGCAACCAAAGATTTCTGACGGCCGAAGCGTTCCGCAGTGCAGGCTTTCATGTGCTCGGCATGTTGAACGAGCCCTCGGCCGCGAGCGTAGAATCGGGGCATAGAGACCGCGCCGCGCACCAGGGGCAG
>JAFAWA010000215.1 GCA_019242155.1 Terriglobia bacterium
GGAGATTGTCCCTGTGATGGTGCCGCGATCGCCCTGGGCGAACAGCAGGCACGCAGCCGCCAGCAAGGCGGCGACGCCTATTCCTGAACGCATACACACTCCCATTGTTCGACTGACAGTTACTTCGATCCCCGAAGTCTTTGTGGGGAGATTCTATTAGTTGGTGTAGGCCCCTGTCAAGGCGTTGGCAGGCGTTGACAGGCGTTGACAGGCAAGCAGCGTTGACAAGCAGCACGCATGTTATTGGATTATAAACGTCAGAATGATTCTTGACAAAACCCTGGGCCGACCCCCATACTGACATCTCCGAACCCCGTCAGTCGTGTTCCGCGTAGAAGAACTTTTGACAGGATTGCAGTTTTTCTGGAGCAAAAATACTCTTCAGCGGATAAAAGAGATGACAGCCATGCAGACCAGGATTTGGTTGCTCGTAGCGGGATTTGGCCTGATTACTTCCTCGCCGGCCTTTTCTCAATCCACCTTCGGTAGCATTCTGGGAACGATACAGGATAGTTCCGGTGCGGCCGTTGCAGGTGGAGAAATAGAAATTACTAACCTTGATGAGAATACGAGCCGGAAGACGACGTCGAGCGAATCCGGCCTGTATCAGTTTTTGAATCTGCAGCCCGGCCGTTACTCGCTCTCCGCGACGAAATCGGGGTTCGCCGCGGCACGCGTTCCTGAGGTGGCGATCGATGCGCGCCAGGAGCGGCGTGTGGACTTGACGCTCGCCTTGAATGCGGTGCAAGAGACCATCGAGGTGCAAGCGTTAAGTGCTGTCATCAACACCGAGAACGCTACCATCTCGTCCACGATGAACAACCAGCAAATCACCCAGCTGCCGGCGAACTATCGGGGCGCTTCCACCAGCCCGCTGGGCGCTATTGTCGCTCTACCCAATGTTCAACAGGATTCGACGGGGGCCATTGCCTTGACAGGGTCGCTCCCATTTATGACCGACTACAGCGTGGACGGGACTTCGACGGTGAACGTAGGCCTAAATACGGCTGCAAGGAACATGTACCCGTCTTCGGAGATGTTGAGCGAGTTCAAAGTCTCCGCCATTAATAACAACGCCGAGCTGGCCGCTTCGGGCGACGTTACCGTCACTACCAAAAGCGGAGGAAACGCAATCCACGGCAGCGCTTTCGACTACCTGCAGAACCGGGCGCTCGACGCCACCACATACGGCTCAAACATCAAACAAGCGAAGGTATGGAACACGTTCGGCGCCAGTCTGAGCGGGCCGGTGTTCATTCCCAAGCTCTATAACGGACACAATAGAACCTTCTTTTTCATCGACTACGAAGGCAATCGGCGCCCCGGATCAACGCTGGTCATTAATAACGTTCCAACACCCGCGATGATCTCCGGGAACCTCAATGGCGTTCCGGGAAAACCTGCTGTCGACCCGTTTACCGGGCAGCCGTTTCCGAACAACCAGATTCCCGCTTCTGAGTTGAACCCCGTGTCCCAAAAGCTGCTCAGTCAGTATTACCCGCAGCCGAATTTTAATTCCGGTTCTACCACCGGCAATAACCGCTCACTTCTTCCGCTGAACAATCAGACTGATGGTTTCGACATCCGCATCGATCAAACCGTCAGCGCGAAGCACATGATCTACGGGCGATGGACCTGGAAAGATCTCCCCTACTTGACCGCTGCCACCGCTGGCAGCCTCTCTCAGTTGCTACCACCGCTCAATGACAGCGAGAAGGACCGCAACCTTCTGGTTGCAGATAGCTATACCTTCGGTCCCGGCTTAATTAATGAATTCCGCTTTGGCTATAGCGATCTAACCCTGGCCCAGTCGCTTCCATTCTCCGGAGCTGCGGTGGTGAATAACCTGGGTTTGACCGGGCTTGATCTCTCTCATGCCGGTAATGACGGCGGTTTTCCAGGCTTTAACTTCAGTTCGGGAACGGGTTTCAGCCGGATCGGGCACGGTGATGTCGGTCCTTCCCATTCCCGCACTCTACAATACACCGACAATGTTACGTGGATTAAAGGGAAGCACGCCGCTAAGTTCGGCATAGACTGGCGTACCGTTAGTTACTCTCGCGTGAATACGTTCGGCGCGGACGATGAGTTCGGTTCGCTCACCTTCCTCGGGACATTTAGCGGGAATGCTTTTGCCGATCTGCTCTTGGGTTTGCCGACTACTAACTTAGTCTTTACCATTGGCCCTCCCATCGATCAACAGTCACAACACTTTGCTGCCTATGCGCAAGACGAGTGGCGTCTCTCCAAAAACCTGACTCTGAATTTCGGCCTGCGTTGGGAGCTCCAGCCGCCCTTTTCGGAGAAAAACGGCAACATTGCCAATTTCAACCCGGCTAATGGCGGCATGGTCTACCCCGATATCGCCGCCAAACGGCTGCCCCCGGCCGCTCAAGTGCTATATCAGATCAATGCCTGCCCCGGAGTGGTGGCGACATTGCCTTGTTCACCCGTGCAAACTGCCAGCCAGGCGGGTCTGCCGCAAGGGCTGCGCTATACCTACTGGAGAGACTTCGATCCGCGCATCAGTCTTGCGTGGCGCCCCTTCGGCAACAATCGCACAGTAATTCGCACGGGCTTTGGCGTCTACACCGTGCCCCAGCTGGGAGGCGTCGCGTATCAGATGACCGGATTGGCCAGCACGCCGTCTCTCATTTATGTAAACGGGATCGCGAATGGGAAACCGCTCTTCCAACTTCCGTCCGTAGCCTTTGGGAATGGCGGTTTGACGCCCGATATTGTCGGTACTTACGAGTATTATGTTGCCCAGCAGATTCACTATCGCGACCCGCAGTCTACGCAATGGAATGTCACGGTGGAACGCCAGTTGGGCAATGACTGGAGCGGACGCGTCAGCTACATCGGCGAGAACTCGTTCCGCATTGGATTGCACACCGATCAGAACTCTATTCGCGCCGGCGCCGTTGCTTACAATCCGCTGAGCGTTCCGTACCCGCAGTTAGGGCCGATTATCCAATTGGGCAACTGGGGCTTCGCCAATTACCAGGATCTGGAGTTCCAACTCTCGCATAGAATGGCCACGGGCTTCTACTTGCAAGCCACTTTTGATTGGGCCAAGGACCTGACCGATGCGGGCGGCGATGCTCCCACTGCGTTCGGCATCGAACAAGGAAACATCTCCGGTCCCAATGGCCTCACTGGAGTCAATGACCGCTTCAACCTCCGCCTTGACCGCGGCAACGACCCCGGCGTGCGCCGCAGTCGCTTCCTGCTCACCGCCCAATACCAACTGCCCTTCGGACGCGGCAAGAGATTTCTCACGAACACCAACCGCGCCGTCGACGCTTTCCTGGGCGGATGGCAACTCAGCACGATTACGCTTCTTCAGACCGGGCCCTACGAAACGCCGTACGACAGCAACACCGATGATAGCCAGGCAAACCTCAATGAGGCGGGGCGTTCAGCCGTTGTCCGGCCGGACCGCATTGGCAACTGCGGCCTCTCCAACCCCGGTCCCAACGGCTGGTTCAACTTGGCGGCCTTCGTGCCTACTCCCGCCGGCGCCGGGCGCCCCGGCAATGCCGGCGTGGGTATCTGCGAAGGCCCCCGCACGGCGACTGTTGCGGGCGGTCTTGCCAAAAGCTTCTCGCTGACCGAGAGAGTCAAGCTCCGATTCGAAGCCAGCTTTTCCAATATCCTCAACCATCCGAATTTCGCCGCGCCGCCAACAGATATTTCTTCCCCCGATACCTTCGGCGTGACACAAACCGTACAGACCTCTGAAAACGCCGGCAACCGCGTCGGCCAAATGTCGTTGCGTCTCGACTTTTGACGAAGGTTAGTTTTAGTGAGGAACCAATGAGCATTTGCCAACGTAATTTCCTAAGTGCAGTTGGCGTCCTGTCTGCGTGCAGCCTATGCGACCTCGAAGCGTAGGCTCCGTCTGCGGACCTGGTCCTCTACAATGGCAAAATCGCTACCATCGATGACGCATTTTCAATCCGCCAGGCGATCGCCATCAGACGGACCAGGTCTCTAAGAGGCACTTCGAACCGGTCCCCCAGATGCGGATGATGCTTTTGAACGGCTTCTATGTCGGCAAGGGTTCGAACGGCTTCTGCACGGCTGCCCGTCTGCAGGTATGCGATCCCCAAAGCGGCCGCGGCCGGAATTTGTTCGGCGCTCTCGGGGGCATACATTTCACTATCCAGTTTGACCGCACGGCGCAATGGTTGCAAAGCCCGCAAAGCATCGCCCATCTGAAGAAACGCCAGTCCCCGCCGAAGCCCGGCTTCTTTTTCCCAAAACCTCAGGTACTTTCGATTGGAGTCACCGGTTACCAGATCCGAAAGACGTATAGCAAGTCGGAGCGCTGTCTGCGGCTCATTCTTCGACAAAGCTAGTTGCGCACGCACATTTAGATTGTTCAATAAGGCGAATGAGAGCGGACCGCCATCATGAAGCGGACCCAAGAAAGTGTCAATAATGTTGGCAGCCTCGTCCCACTTCTTCTCGTGTATGGCGATTGCAGCGCGGACGAGTCCATATTCCAGTTGCAGCTTGAAACCAGTCTTTTTACTGAGCTCGGCAGCCTCGTTCAGATACAGCTTCGCTTTCTCATATTCACCAAGATTCGCGAGTATGGAAGCCTGCCACCAAAGCGTCATTCCCAACGGCCGGCTTCCCGGCGCGGTTTGGCGCTGGTTTTTTTCCGCCCGAGAGATCATGTCTAGTGCGGCTTCGAACTGCCCACTCTTTGCCAAGACCGATGCATACATGAGTGAGACCTGAGGAGTGTGATATGGATCATCGGGACCTCTGAGTTTCAGGCAGTTTTCCCAAGCTTCCTTCATTAAACGAAGAGACTCGGGGTACTCTGCGATTCGCGCATAAAAATCTGCAAGTCCGACTTCGTCTTCGATAGTGTCCACGTGCTCCGCTCCATTGAGAGCCTTTGAGGAAGTGAAAGCGGCTTCGTAATTTTCCTTTGCGGCGTCATATCGAAGCATCCGGGCGTCCAAATCAGCCAGCAATTCCTGGAATTCCGAAATCGAGTTTGTCGTCTCGCCAGCCGCTTTCCGGGCCACCGCTACGGACTCGCGAGCCGCTGCCTCAGCATTACCATAATCTGAAAAAAGTGCATAGAGTACCGCCTGATCGTACAATGCTTTCGCCAGTCCGATGACGGGAGGCCCTTTCTGATAAAGCGTCACCGCCTGGTTAGCATAATCCAATGCCTTTTGCTGGTTCGAATCCTTATAGACTTTGGCAAAACCGGCCAGCATATCAGCACGGGTGCTTGAGCTGAAATCATGACGGCTGTCGAGTATTTTGCTGGCGTCTATGAGGATCGCTTCTCTTCCATTCGCGGCTGTGGACGCTTCCATGGCTCCGGCAAGTTTACAAAGAGCGGCCGCGACTCTGGGATCACTCGGTCCATATTGTTCTTTTACAAGGTCGACGCGGGTGCGATTGAGCGCCACCGCCTTATCATCCAGCCCGAGGCCGATATAAAGGTCCGCCAAAATCTCAAGCATCTTCTCCTTAGCAGCGGGCGCATTGTTCAACTGGCGATCGATATTACCGGCGGCGAAATCTAGCAGCTCACGAGCGGTAGTCTGGCGCGCCTTGATAGGATCCTGCTGTACACGGCTGCTCGTCTCGAAGATTGCCTGAATAAACTTCTGCACTTCAGCCGAAGTCCTGGCCTCGTTCCTTGCAGCCCTCGCCTCCCATAGCACCGCAGCTATCCCAGTTATCGATGCCAAAAACACGATCGCAGCCGCGGTAACCGCAAAAGGATTCCGGACTATAAATTTGCGGGTCCGATACCAATAGCTTTCTGGCCGCGCTAGCACCGGCTTGCCGGCGAGGTAAAGGTTGCTTCGGAGCAGGTCGGCAGTGATATAACAGTGATTGGTGATTCCATCGAAGCCATAGTCATCGTAATAGGTAATGGTCAATTTGTTTGGTTGATATGAGGTCCAACCATAAAATTGAGTCACTGGGCAAGTCAGCTTGATATCGCCATACTGTCCAGGGGCGAAGGAAACAGTTCCGAACGCAGCGTTGAGAAATGCTGCAGTTTGGCCCTCGGTTTGAACCACACAACCCGATGCTGTGGTGCTCCACAATGTTTCCCCCAATGTTGTTTGAGCGGCCGCTTGATATGCACAGGCGAAAGTAACCGCCATGGCCATGGATGTAAAATACACTTGTGTCTTCATTGTTCTCCTTCTCGTGAGCAGCAAAGTTGAGGACTCCCCTTACTGAAGTTCGCCCTCTACATCTGAAAACGTAACAACTCCTCCAATTCAGACATCGGCTGCAACAATATTTACGCTCCTCTAGAAGAAGTGATGCCGTTGCGAAACCCGAAGGCGCCAAGAATAGGAACTTTGACCGGTCTTAGGCTGCGATACCGAATTGCTCCTTGACGAGGCCCAATCGCATTCCCCGTCGTGACGCGAGCGCCGGCGGTCTCGACAAAATTCAAAAGCAAGAAACGGAGTGTGCGCCCATCTGATTCGCACTAACGTGGGAATGTACAGAGAGGAAAGGCGCCCCATGAAGAAGTCTTTGGAAATTGAGCAGCAGGCAGCAGAGATCATGGCAGACCCTCGATGGGCATCTATCGTGGCGAAGGACAAGAATTCTGACGGAACGTTCTTCTATTCAGTTAAGACTACAGGCGTGTTTTGCCGCCCATCCTGCGGAGCACGTCTCGCCCGCCCCGAGAACGTCCGGTTTTACGCGACCACGGAACAGGCGGAACGCGCCGGCCTCCGACCCTGCAAACGCTGTAAGCCGACGGGCTTGTCGGTGAGGGAGGCGAATGCCGCCAAGATCGCGAAAGCCTGCCGTCGGATTGAGACTGCCGAAGAGCCGCTCTCACTCGAAGAGCTTGCTCGCACGGCCGGTGTAAGCCCTTATCACTTCCACCGCACGTTCAAGGCCGTGACGGGGTTGACCCCCAGCGAATATGCCGAAGCCCATCGTTCGAAGCGGATTCGAGAAACGTTGACAACCGACCAATCGATTACGGACGCCATCTATGACGCTGGCTACAGCTCGAACAGCCGTTTTTATGAATCGTCCGATCAACTGCTCGGCATGACGCCCACGAATTTTCGTAAGGGCGGCAAAGATACAGTCATTCATTTCGCCATCGGCCAATGCTCCCTCGGCTCCATTTTGGTGGCTAAAAGTGACCGCGGTGTTTGCGCCGTTTTGCTCGGCGACGATCCAGATGCTCTGGCTCGCGATCTGCAGGACCAACTTCCCAAAGCCGAGCTTATAGGCGGCGAGCGCGGCTACGAAGAGCTGGTCGCAAAGGTGGTCGGTCTTATTGAGAATCCAAGTACAGGCGTCGATCTGCCCCTCGATATCCAGGGTACCGTCTTCCAAAAGCGAGTATGGAATGCGCTCCGGCAGATCCCGGTCGGTTCGACCGTCAGCTACGCGGCTATCGCCGAGCAAATCGGGATGCCGAAGAGTGTCCGTGCCGTCGCGCAGGCGTGCGCGTCAAACTCGATTGCTGTAGCCATACCCTGTCATCGCGTTGTCAGAAGGGACGGCGCCCTATCTGGTTACCGATGGGGCGTGGAACGGAAACAGATACTGCTGAACCGGGAGGCCGGCGCATGAGCGCCATTGAACCCGCCGTTAGCGAGCGCGTAGATGCTCTCGACTGGCGTCGCATCCGTGAAGATCTCGGTGCTCAGGGTAATGCGGTCCTTCCGGGATTACTCGCCGCCGAGGAAACCCGGACTCTCTCCGGCCTCTACGCCGATGATTCCGTTTTCCGGAGCCGGGTGGTCATGGCTCGTCATGGCTTTGGCCGCGGCGAATACAAATACTTTGACTACCCGCTTCCCGCGCTCGTCGAGGCGCTTCGGACGACGTTGTACCCAAAACTGGCACCGATTGCTAATGAGTGGAACACCGCGATGAAAATTGCAGTGCAGTACCCCGGCACGCACGCTGCTTTCATCCGGCGTTGTCACGATGCGGGTCAGACCAAGCCAACGCCACTGTTGCTGGAATACGGCGCTGGTGATTTTAATTGTCTGCATCAGGACCTCTATGGAGAGCACGTGTTTCCAATTCAAGTTGCGTTTCTGCTCTCGGAACCCGACGAGGACTTCACCGGTGGCGAATTTGTACTGGCCGAGCAACGACCCCGGATGCAGTCGCGGCCGGAGGTCGTTCGATTACGCCGTGGTGATGCCGTGGCGTTCGCCGTGCATCATCGCCCTGTGCAGGGTACGAAGAGTGTCTACCGCGTGAACATGCGGCACGGCGTAAGCCGCATTCGGTCGGGCCGGCGTCACACGTTGGGCATCATTTTTCACGACGCGATTGGACACTATCTGGAATAATGCCCTTGCGGCGTGACTGTCATGCCACAGAGCCGGGCTTCTACGTTGCGCTGACAATTGTGAGATGGGATTGACAACCTGGAAAACGTTTGATAAGAAAAACGCAAAATGAAACGAGATTCTTTCTGGCTATTATTGCCATTCGCAGCCTGCGCGGGAGTTCTGATGGTCGGGCCTGTCGCGGCACAGGAGGAGGTTGGCCCGCGGGCCGCCACAACACCCAAGGGCCCAGCGCCGCGCTTAGCCGATGGCAAACCAGATTTTTCCGGGGTCTGGAGCCCGGACCGTAACTTCATTTACGATATTGCGGATGCGCTTACACCCGGCGAAAGTCTACCGCTTCAGCCATGGGCCTCCAAACTGACTAAGGAAAGGCTGTCGAAAGACGACCCTGAAGCTAACTGTCTGCCGACCGGCGTCCCCCGGTTGGCTCCTTATCCCTGGCGCATCGTGCAGTCTGCCGGAATTATATTCTTCATTTTTGAAGGTAACATTCACAGTTACCGGCAGATTTTCATGGATGGGCGTAGCCATTCCAAAGAACCTAATCCGACTTGGTACGGAGAATCTATCGGGAAGTGGGAGGGGGATACGCTCGTCATTGACACCGTCGGATTCAACGACCGGTTCTGGTTTGATTTTGCCGGGCATCCCCATACGGACCGGCTGCACACGGTAGAACGTTACCGCCGTGCTGATTTAGGGCATCTTGAATGGGACACCACCGTCGATGATCCGGGCGCGTACACGAAACCATTTACGCTACACGGGCACGCCGGCTTAATGGCGAATGCAGATCTGATGGAGTACATCTGTCAGGAAAACAATCGCGACGTGCAGCACATCCTGGGCAAAGATCCGCGGAACCGCGAATCCAAGCAGTAGACCAACCGAAAAAACGCAAGCGTCCCACATTGCCGCCGCCGGGCGCGTCTGTTCCGCAATTGAACGCGGCCGGCACGCATGATCAAGCTCCGCAGGCAGATCTACACCGGTACAGCAAAGCACAAAAAAGTACCGTTTCGCATGTTGCAATGCGAGCGCACGCGACTTTTCGATTTTCGATTCGACAAGTAGGTTGATGCGACCACATCGTTTCCACCTCAACGTCACCGAGAAATGCAACATCCGCTGCATTCATTGTTATTGGGAAGAGTATGGCAAGCACCGGGATCCTTCTTTGGAAACTATTGATCAGATTCTGACGAAGTTCAAGGACCTGGGAAAAGCTTACGGCGAGCATGGCCGCCATATTCTCACGATTGGCGGAGGTGAGCCGACGGTACGCAAAGACCTGCAGGAGATCATTCGGCTGGCGGTGAGGCGTCGATTTCGCGTCCGTCTGGTGACCAACGCTGTCAAAATCGACGAGCCGTATGCGAGATCCCTAAAACGTGCCGGCCTCCGGATTGCGCAGGTCAGCCTGGATGGTGCCTGCGAAGCCACGCACGATCGGGTACGCGGAAAAGGCAACTGGGCGCGGACCATGCGCGGGATTCATGCCTTAAAAAAGGCCGGTATTTTCGTGATCCTGAGTTATGTTGTACTCCCCGGCGTGAATTTGGAAGAAGCGCCGCTGCTCCTAAATCTAGTGCAGCAACTGAAAGTGGCGGGCGCCAAATTCGCAAGGCCGGTGCGTGAGGGGCAGGCTATTTTGCATCAAGTTGAGGTCCGGGGTGATTACTGGAGCATATTCAAGAGAATCGTCGACCATGCCGGCCAGATCCATTACAAACGCCTGCTCATGTTTTTCGACCCGTTGGCTCACTTACTCCCCATTGAGCAACCCGCTTCCCAGAAGGGCCTATGGGGACTCGCCACGGATCTCTGCCAATGTGACAATACCGAATTAATTGAAGTAAACGGCAGTTCAGGAGACGTGTACTACTGCCGGATCCGCCACAAACTGGGAAATCTCTGGGAACAGGATCTCACACGGTTGTGGCAGAGCCATCCCGTATTGGTTGGTTTACGGAGCAAAACACCCGGTGGGGCGTGCGACGGCTGTGATGCCTGGAAAGGCTGCCGCGGAGGATGTCCCGCCGTCGTGCATGGCAACACAGGGCTTACTCTCCTGCAGGATTCGGATTGCCACCGCGTTCAGGAACAGGCAGCGCCGCCGGTAACCTTCGGACGGGGTCCGTTCTCAAGCACAAAGCCGCTGGGTGTCGGCGAATCACTCGAACTCCTCGGGAAGCGCATGCGCGATATGGCCTATTTTGTGGTGTTGCGTTAAGCCGACGGAACTCCGTCCATCGTGGAACCACCCTGTCCACCAACAAATAGGGCGAAGACAAGGCAACTTTTTCGCCACCCATTCGAGAATTCATGTGAGGTCAACATGCGAAGAATGTTACTCATGCTTCTCTCGATACCGGCGGCCTTCTCGCAGCCGTCGCAGCCGGCTGTATCGGAATGGGAATATCAGACTGTTCATTCGGATGCTGATCTGGACCGGCTCAGCCGGAAGGGCTGGGAATTCGTGGAGATAAAGTCGGACAAGCAGGGCCACCATTATTTGCTGAAAAGGTTAAAGGAAGCGCTGCCGGCAGCTGGATTCAGGCCGCCGGTTCTCGTGAGCAAGGTTGAGCCGGAGTACACACCCGAGGCAAAAGCGCGAAAGATAGAAGGCACGGTCACTCTCTACGCAGAAGTGAATCGGGACGGAAAAGCCGTAAATATTAAGGTCACTCGATCACTCGATCGCGGACTGGACGGTAAAGCAGTCGAGGCAGTAAAGAATTGGCAATTCCGGCCCGCGACAAAAGACGGCGAGCCCGTGTCCGTCTCCGCCACGATCGCGGTAGATTTCCGGTTCCCTGAGCTTCCGGTCTTCGAAGCCGAGCATCCCGATCCGCCCGCGCCCCACGACCAGTGGGAGCCGCTTACGACGTACGTTCCCAAATTCTAATTCCTGCGCCTTCAAGCCATCATTCTTCTTCCGCAACAGCACTGCTTGTATTACTCTACAGAGCGCAGGTAGTCGGCCTCTCTCACCGAATTCACAATCACCCAGTCAGCGCCCGAATGGAGGTCTCTCAGGTGAAGTTCCTGCTGGTAGATGTAATACAAACGCTTCGCCACGGAATTCAGATAAACAGCCCGTAACGCCGGTTCCGCTAAGAGCTGCATCTTGCCCGTGCGAGTATTTCTAATCCAGAGTTCCTGCCGGCTTCCGTCCAATGCAAAACGGCCGAACATCATCTCCTCTAAACCGGCAGCCATAGGATAACGGTACGAGTACCGGGCCTCCGAAGCCCAATCGGTTTGGAGGTCTGTGCCGTCTATCTTTATTGAAGCGATCCTGGACTTACTGAGATAATGCCGATCATCCAGTGGAACCGAATCGTCCACAGTAAAGTAAATCCGGTCATCCGGCCCCCAGGCCACGGACAGGAGAAATCCTTTGTTGGCAGGCAGGCTGAAGATCCTGTGAAGGCCGGCGTTTGACGAGAGAGACTCCAGAACATACAAACTCTTCTGATCCGCACCGGCCAGCATATCCCTTTGCGGCGACTTACTCAGGAAATGGATGCCGATACCGGACGAGACTTGTTGTATTCGGCTGGACTCGTATTGGAATTGAAACACGCCCAAATATCCTGAATTCCCCGGATGGTGGACCAGTGCCTCCCTGCCAAACAGAATGGTCGACGCGTTCCGCCAAACAGGCGAGTGAACACGGCCGCTTCCCATGTTCAGAGTTAGTAGTTGATCCTCATTACCATATTCATCCGCGAGGGAAATGGGGGAATCGGCAGACACGTCCGGCTCCCACTTCCTGCCCTGTTGGCTTACCAGGGAACCTCGATCGAGCGCCAGTACTTTCGGCATCCCTCCGGAAGAGCTGGGTAACAGCGCATCGTTGTTGACTCGCGTCCCGCCTTGTTTAAGGATCAATAATTTTTTAATCACAGGGTGGTTCGGCGCCGTAAATGAGACCTGCCTGGCCCCGGCAGGCAATTGGATTTCGTAGCGCCCCCTGATATCAGAGATGACCTTCCGCGATTTCCAGGCGACTTCTACTCCACTCAGAGGCGTCATGGAGCCGGCGTCAACCACCGTGCCCTTAACAGTCTCTGGCTGAGGTGTTCGAGTCAAAGCTAATAACAGCAGGTCGGCAGCACCCAAGCCCAGAACCTGCAACCTCCAGTAACGGCAATTGGATTTTCTCAAGGTGGTAATTCCGGCTCAAGGATTTCAAACCAAGAAAGGCCGGGGCGCCGCCCTTGCGGTTGCCTCGGCCTCAATGATTCAGATTGGTAACGAGGTCTACCAGCCACTGAAAACGTCGCTGATAGCATCGCCGACGGCGCTGGCCGCATCGCTGACAGCACTGGCCGCGCCACTCACAACGTCCCCTACGGCGTCGCCAACCCCGCAAACGAAGCCCCCGACATTTCCATTGCACAGATCTTCAAACGCTCCGCCGGCAGCGTCCCAGGCCTCGCCGATCCCATTACACACATCGCCACACACAGCTCCGGCACCGTTGAGGATATCTCCGAAGGGTTGAACGATATTCTGCAGAACAGGAATACCGTTTACTTCTTTGTTGAGCCAGCTCGCACCCAACTGCAACCCGGCTCCGATACCGCAGCCGATGGTTTGAGGGATACCGCCAAGCACGTCCGCGATGCCATGGACCTCGCTCCCGAAGCCGGTGGGCGGGTAAATCCGTCCGAGCCCGTTGGTGATGTTGGTAACGCCGCTCAGAACTCCCAGAGTTCCCTGAATGCCGTCGTCGTTTCCGGGAGGAAGGTTCGCGCCCGCAGGACCGTACGCCATGAAATAGTTATTGAACCCTCCGGGTACGTTGCTCCACATCTTTTCGAAGTCGGAGACCGACATACGCTGCTCGGTGTCTCGATTGGGATCGTGGTACGTGACGTACTGCTCACCTGTAGCTGGATCAGTGCCATAGCCTGTAATGGCGATGTAGTGCAGACCACTGACACTGAAGTTACCCTGGCTTCCCCCGTTAGATACCGGCACACTATCGTCACCTTCCACCAGGGCTTGCACCGGGTATCCGGAATCGAGCATGCTCTTCACCTGATCCCAGCTACCATTGTTGTATCCTTCGGCCGACAACCCATTTTGATGCGCAAAGTTGATCATGTCCTCCGGCGCGGTAAAGGTATTTAGTTTTCGAATCACATTGTCAACGTCCGCCTGAGTCATAGGCACGCCTAAGTAAGACATGATTTCCGCAAGCGTGGTCGTTCCGCAGGAATTACCCTGCTGAATGTAATACGGCATGTTGTCGACGTTGGGCAGTGTGGTACCGCCGCTACCGGTCAGCGCCGAGGTGGCGGTTCCGACGGAAAGGTCTTGTGTGCGAAAGCCGGCCAGCAAAACCTGGGCCAGATTTTGGGGGGCCGCGGTTGCAGCAGTATTAGAAGTTGTAACTTGACCGGCTGGTGTCTGGTCAAATTGCTCGGGCAAGCCCTTGGCCGGCCAGAGTGCCTGGCTGGTTGATATATTCACTGGCTGCGCGCCATTGGACGGGACTTGCTCTAGGGCCTGTAACTGCTCCTCGTTATTCCTTAGTAAGGACGGTGTAAAAGTCTCAACTGCGTTCATAATAATCTCCTTGTATAAATGAACCTTCCAAACACTGATGTCTGGCTTTAAGAACTCACCTCTGTTTTCGTAGGCGCTGAAGAAAAGTTGCGTCGTCAGTTTGAGGTGCGCTCCGTGTAGAAGAAAGAACGCGAGGTGCCGGTGAGGATGTTAAATCATTGCCACCGCGAGGCAACAAATCGGCTCAGGAAGCGATAACTTTGCTGTGTGTGCATTCAAGGAAATGGTATGAACCCAATCAACGCCTCAGACTACAATCGATTTCTTGAGCCGATTTCTGATCCGAACGCAGGCGGAGTGGCTTCTGTGCCATCGCCGGCATCAGGAACGCAGGAAAACACGGCTGCCCAAAACGCCTTCTCAGAATTTCAAAAGTACGTTCTATGCGGGAATAAAGATACGCTCGTCAGCGGTTCATCGCAGACATCCAGTGCCCCCTCCGGAGCCGATCTCAACAATCTGCTTCTGAATATATGGCGTGCCATTTGCGAAAGTTTGAACCCCTCTGGGAAAACGGCCGGCAATCAGCCGATTCCGGTCGGTTTCGAGAGCGGGTCTCACCGGATTACCGGGATGGGTTACAACCAAGAGGTCAACCCCATGTATTACGCCAATAACGCGACAGCGCAAAATCTGGCCGCCGCCCTCGGCGCAAAGGTTGTCCAGGCAAGCCCATTGGGCATGGGTCCGGATAGTGTGTTCCAGGCACCATCAGCTAACACCTTACAGTTTCCCGGCGGCCAAACGATTAATGCCGGCGTCCTCGCGAATCTGCTGAACAAAGGCTATTCCCGCGAATACGTCCAGTCGGAACTCACTCAGGCGCTTGCGGAGAATGGCGTGACTGGTATTACCCCTGACCTATCCAAGCTCTATCCATCAGGATCTTCGGGTAACATTTCGTAGGGCCTTTTCAGCATTGCCGGATTAGGGAGCTAACTGCTTGCCGCGTTTGATGGCTGGTCGTTGGCAAGAATGTTTTTGGCCCATTCGACCGTCTCGTTGTCCCATTGCTCTCCTTCTGCGGCGCTGTTGAGGATACTGCGGGCTGTTTCAATAGTTTGAACTTGCTCTTGTTCCTGTCGGTGCCGTTGCTGTTCGTCTTCTTTGCGCCATTGCTCGCGATAGTTGGCTATGCTCCCGGCGGCGCAGCGGCTCGGAAGTGCTGTAATGAGCAGCCCAATAGGGTTAGTGATGTTTGGGGGTATTTGAGCTGTTCGGATAAGCCTGGCGATTTCATCGGGCTCGATAGTTGTATTGGACTCCTGACAGCCTTTCGTGATTAAGCGGGCAGCTTCGATATCCGTTCGACCTGTTCGTTGGAAGAGAGCATCAACGACAATTGTTGGTGCACCAGGGTTTGGGGACGACGTCGTCGTCGTCGTATTTTCCTTCTCCGTCGTATATTCTTTATTCCTTATAGGGGCGGCAATCTTTGGTGCGCCAAAGTTACGCAAAAGTGCCCCAAAGTTTGGTGCAGGTTTCACAAAGTTTGGTGCACCAGATTTCAGTGCACCAATGATCCCTTGGAGGTCGTCTACTGTGAGATCGGGGCGGCGTGGAGCGGGCTGTGCCTTCGTATTAACCAATTCCCTGCCGCCGCCGTTTTTGTGGACGGCACCAGTAAATCCAGCCGACCTCTGGCGCTCGAGAATGGAGGAGAAGTGATAGAGCGCATAGATTGTGGGAAGATTGCGCTCCGGCTTTACGATGTCTAAAGCGAACTTCGTGGAGAGTGCATGGGTCAGATTCTTGAATGTATTGTAGATAAGACCAGCCTGAGTGGCTAGGCGGCGAGCTCCCTCTCCATTGGGGCCGGTTAGAAGTCGGATTCGGTGGGTGGTTGGTACAACACGGCCCCTCTCCCATAGCCATTTCAGGAGATCTCGCTCGGCGGAAGTGAACACGTCTTCGATCCGAGATACGGGATGGACGACGTACGATTTTGTTCTAGTTTGCCGAATGAGCAGATCGCGAAGATCAAAGTCCCGTTCCTCTGTTTCGGCAAACTCTGGTGCACCATAGTTTGCTGCGCCAATATCAGGTGCACTAGCAATCTGTTCTGGTGCAATGGGAGGCTGATCGCCAATTACTGGTTCACTAGTAATAGGTGCACCAAACCTTGGCGCACCAGTTGTTAATTCATCATTCTTATTAGGCCGAAATATTGGTGCACCAAAGATTGGTGCATGTGGATTATCGCTACGCTCGGAAAGAGTTTGTAGACCAATCCGCTCGGCCATTCGGCGTTGTAATTCCAAATCTACGCCAATAAGGACCACGCCTTCGGGGGGCAGTTGTCCTGGACCTCGTTCTGTCTTGTGCGCTGCGAGAAGATCTTCGAACGATACGACGTCAACCGGCCGCTTCTTCCGCGATTTGCTCTGCGGGGGCGGTTGTGCTGATGGGGGTGTTGACATTCATGATCTCCGAAAGGCGACCAGCAGCGGCCGCATAGTCTTCCAACGCTTTTGAGCGTGGGTCGTGGTCAGCGAGAAACGCCTTTCCGCGGTTTGCCCGCTGCACGGCCTGATCGGTTCGGATCGCCGGCAGCACTTCGAGTTCGTATTTGGAGGCGATCTTTTCGAGCATTTCCAAAGTCATTTTGGTCGCCTGAAGTCGGCGATCGACCATAACCGGGAGTAGGGCTACTGCCCTTACATCAGTGTTGTTATAAAACTCGTTCATGTTCTGAGCCGTCTCAAGGCAAGCCAGGGCGCCGTGTATTGCCAAGATATCCATGGCTACGGGAATGAGTAGGCGTTGTGCGTAGATGAGGGCTGCCGTTTGAACAACGCTGATAGAGGGTGCGCAGTCGAAGAGCATTACGTCATAGCCCTTCTCAACAGGAGCAAAGGTTCCACGGAAGCTGAAGAGTTGACTGGGATTAAGCCCGAGGATCGCATCGACCTTGGTCGTTTCCTTATTGCTAGGCAGGACATCGATCCGCTCGGCTACGGTGAGTTTGCAGAGATCGAAGCTCAGTTGGCGAACAATGAAGTCATGGAGATCGTGTTCCACTCGGTTGGTGCCGCGGAGGGCAAGTGTAACCGACCCTTGGGGGTCGGTGTCGATGATCAAAACCCGGAGGCCGCGTTCAGCAAAGTACCGCGCCAAACAAAGCGTTGTAGTCGTTTTGGCGACACCGCCCTTTTGGTTCGCAATTACGAGCTTATGCGGCACGGTTCTTCCTCCGTACGAGTGTTCCCGGTTGAGGGCCAGGCGTGCGCTTTGTCATCCCCCGAACGTTCAGCAGATCTGCTTCGGTCCAGAGGAAGTATCCAGCGGGCGACCGTTGCGGCTCTGGGATTCTACCCTCTTTGACCCAGAGGGCAAGTGTTCGACGCGAAATGCCGATGTTTCTAGCGACTTCGCTGCTTTTCAATAAAGTGCGCCCGGCCATTGAACCCGAGCATAAATCAGCTCTAACTGGCCGTCAAGGCAAAAGTGAGAAATAACTTGACAACCAAGCC
>JAFAWA010000485.1 GCA_019242155.1 Terriglobia bacterium
GCCAGCAGCGCCTGTCTCCGCTTCACCGGCACGGGCAGATTATCATGGCATTTTCGAGCCGGGCGCATAGGGTGACATTTCTACTTTGCCGGACAGGGTGACATTTCTACTTTGCCGCGACACAGCACAGCAGACCCCTTGACTTGAAAATCGCGCGGGTGTAAAGTTTCCCGGTTTGGTGCGGAGAGGGGAATCTGGATGAGATCGCTTCAACTGATTACAATTCTGCTCGTGTGCGCTGTCGCGGGGTTGGCGCAGACCGATCGGGGCACAATCACAGGAACGGTAGCAGACCCGGCCGGTGCAGTGATCGCGAATGCCGCTATAGAAATCAAAAACGTGGAGACGGGAGCCGTATATCAGGCGGGCACTTCCGCGACCGGTAATTACACGCTTGCGCAGTTGCCTGCAGGGCAGTACGAACTCTCAGTCACCGTGCCGGGCTTTAAACGATATGTGCGGCAGAACATTACCGTGGAGGTTGCTCAAACCTATCGCGTGGATGTATCGCTTGATGTCGGCTCGAATACGGAATCGGTAACAGTAACTGCGGCCGCCCCGCTGTTAAAGACCGAAAGCGGCGAATTGAGCCACACCGTAAACACTAACACCATGAATAACCTGCCGGTGATGGGAATTGGCGCTGCCGCGGGCAGTTCGGGATTGCGCAATCCTTACGCAGTGGTGCAACTGCTTCCGGGCGCTACTTACAGTCCCGATGTGGACATCCGAATTAACGGCATGCCCGCGAACACACAAGCTATGAGGATTGAAGGCCAGGACGCCACCAACGGCTGGTATTCGGTGCAGTCGCAAACTCAGGGCAGCGTGGACGCAATCCAGGAGTTTGCTATTCAGACGAGCAACTACGCGGCGGAACTCGGGCAGGCCGGCGGCGGGCTATTCAACATCACCATGCGATCGGGCACGAACCAATTTCATGGCGGCGCTTACGAATATTTTGTAAACGAGGCGCTCAACGCCGGCACACCTTTCACCAATGACGGCAACGGCCATCTGCTGCGGCCCCGCCAAAGAAGAAACGATTGGGGCTTCAATCTCGGCGGCCCGGTGTACCTGCCCAAAATCTACAATGGGCATGACAAAGCCTTCTTCTTTTTTAACTTCGAACACTTCGCCGAAACCACGATCACCAATAACCTGACGGGCACGGTTCCCACACTCGCGTATCGAAACGGCGATTTCTCGCCGGCACTAACCAACCGAAACCTCGGCCAGGACCAACTGGGACGTCCCCTCCTCGAAAACACGATCTACGATCCCTCGAGTGACTTCGTGGTCAATGGACTGACCTATCGCCAACCCTTTCCCAATAACGTGATCCCTGCATCCCAACTCGACCCTGTCGCTCTGAAGATCCAGAGCTTTATTCCGCTCCCCACCAGTTCCGGGTTGATCAATAACTTCCTTCCAACTTATACAAACCCTAAGTACACGCTGGTGCCGTCGGTAAAAGGCGATTACCAGATCAGCGCGAGGTCTAAGATTTCCGGATTCTGGTCGCTCAACCGGCAAGATAATCCTAACAATGGTGCGCTGCCCTTCCCAGCGCGGAGCGGTCAGCCTAGACTGGTTAACTCCAACACTTACCGTCTTAACTTTGACGAGACTTTAACTCCGACGCTGTTACTGCATTTCGGCGCGGGGCTTTTAGATACCCGGATTAATGATCACACTCCCCGCTTCGATCCCGCCGCGGAGCTCGGGCTAACTGGAACTAACTCGACTCTGTTTCCGGTTCTCGGAGCCGTTGTGGGGCAGATAAACTCGACGTTGTATGAGAATCAGGGTGGACTGAACTACGCAACCGGGTCGGGTAACCAGGTTCATTTGACTTATCGTAAGCCGACGGCCAATACCAGTCTTACCTGGGTGCGGAACAACCACACGTTTAAGTTCGGCGGCGAATTGATGGTGGACGGCTATCAGATGTTCAACGAAACGTACACCATGGGTTGGTTCAATTTTAGTCCCAACGAGACCGGGATTCCCGCGCTAAACGGAGTAAGTCTGCCTTCCACGGTCGGATTCAGTTATGCCAGCTTCCTCCTGGGTCTGCCGGACAACGGGATCGATGCCGTACCCGCAGTCACCCACATGGGTGCGCACTCCATCTCAGCTTTTGGTCAGGATTCGTGGAAAATAAGCCGGCGGCTTACGTTGGACTACGGCCTTCGCTACGACTTCTCCACTTACCTGCAAGATGGAAACGGCTATTACGGGATTTTCTCGCCCTCGACTCCTAATCCCAATGCCGGCGGCCGGCCTGGGGCGATCATTTTCGAGGGATACGGCGGAGGCCGTTGTAACTGCCAGTTCTCGCATAACTATCCGTTTGCTTTCGGTCCGCGTCTAGGTTTGGCTTATCAGATTACATCCAAGACGGTGCTGCGTGTGGGTTCGGGTGTCTCATACTTCAAAACTGACGATAACAACCTGGGGTTTTCAGCGGGATCCGAGTATCTCTATCAGACTGCTTCTTATGGCTATCCTGCGTTTCTGCTGCGAAACGGCGTACCTTATAAGATCACGTTCCCGAATTTCGATCCCGGTCAGTATCTGTTTCCGGGCGTATTGGGATCGGCGCCGCAAGCGCAGGATCAAAATGCCGGCCGTCCGGCGCGGCAGATTCAGTGGAGTGTGGGCATTCAGCGGGAGATCGCATCCAATCTTCTCGTCGAAGCAACTTACGTTGGCAACCGAGGCGCGTGGTGGAATGCAGGCGGACTGATTTGTCCGAACTGTGTCACACCCCAAATCCTTTCGCAGTACGGTCTCAGCCTTAACAACGCCGGCGACCGGACACTTCTCGCCTCTCCGGTGAATTCGTCTGTCGCGGCCTCGCGCGGATTTGGCCTTCCCTATCCAGGATTTCCGGCTTCCGCCACAGTAGCGCAGTCGCTGCGCCCATTTCCGCAGTACGGCAACATCTCGAACTGGCACTGGGTGCCCGATGGAGACACCTGGTACGAGTCCCTGCAGGTCAAGGCGACTAAGCGATTCAGCCACGGCCTGGAGTTCGGTTCCAGTTTCACTTGGGCCAAACAGTTGACTCTGGGCGTAGAAGACGATTTCGGGCGCGGTGACGGTGTGCTCCTCAACGATGTTTTCAACCGCCGGAATAACAAAGATCTATCGGTATTCGACCAGCCGTTTCAATTTGTGTTTTCGGGCAGCTATACCACACCAAAGCTGAGCAGCGGCTCTAAGCTGACGGGTATGAAAGCGGTCTCGTGGATCGCCCGCGATTGGCAGATCGGTACATTGCTACGTTATACCAGCGGCTTGCCGATTCCATCGCCCGTATCTACTAATAGCTTGGCGACATATTACTTCCAAAGCACGTTATTTAATCGGGTGCAAGGAGTTCCATTGTTCACGCACGATCTCAATTGCCACTGCTTCGACCCGAATACTACGTTCGTGTTAAATCCGGCCGCATGGTCCAATCCCGGCCCGGGTCAGTGGGGCACGGCGGCGGCGTACTATAGCGATTACCGCTATCAGCGACGGCCAGTCGAGAACATGAGCGTGGCCCGTGTATTCCGCATCAAAGAAAGAGCGAGCCTTCAGATCCGGGCCGAGTTCACTAACATCTTCAACCGGACGGAAGTGAGCAACCCCACGGCGACCAATCCTCTGGCGACGCAAACCGCGAGCGGTAATCAGACCACTGCCGGTTTCGGATTCATCAACAATGGGACACTTTTCAGCGCGCCCCGCTCTGGGCAATTGGTAGCGCGATTTCAATTCTGATCTGATTCGGAGGTGGGTCAGACCTCGAGTTTCGCCGAGCTGTCGCCGAAACTCTCCTGGTGCACTCCCAACTTATCCAGGAGCGCCAGCATCAGATTCGACATGGGCGTATGCGCCGGAAACGAAAGATGGCGGCCGCCTTTTAATTGACCGGAAGCGCCGCCCGCTACGACGATCGGCAGCGGGTCATGATCGTGCTGGTTCCCATTGCTCATGCTGCTGCCATAGAGAACCGTCGCATGGTCCAGTAGAGTCCCGTCTCCATCGGGTGTGGCTTTCAATTTTTCCAGAAAGTAGGCAAGCATCTGCACGTGATATTTGTTGATGAGCGCAAACTTGTCCATATTCGCTCGAACATTGGAGTGATGGGAGGCGGTATGGAACCCGTCGCGGACACCGCTAGCGGGGAAGGTGGCGCCGCTGGTATCCCGTGCGTACATCAGGGTCGAAATGCGAGTGATCTCGGCGCGGTATGCCAGCACCTGGAGGTCGAACATCAGCTTGATATGGTCCTCGAAAGCCTCAGGAATCCCCACGGGCGCTTCGGGGACGTTTAATTCATTGGCGGACTGTTCTGTGGCTTTTTGAATCCGGCGTTCGATTTCGCGGATATCATCGAGATACTCAGTGAGCCGGGTGCGGTCGCTCGGATCGAGCTTGGTCTGTAGACGCGCCACTTTGCTCGTGACCGAATCCAGGATGCTGCGATCCTGCTTTTTGCGGGCAAGGCGCAGGGCCGAGTTGTTGCCGTCCCCGAAGAGCCGCTCGAAAACCACCTGAGGACTGTTCTCCATTGGTAAGGGAAGGGTCGGCGTGCGCCAGGAGATCGTGTTGTAATACGCGCAGCCGTAGCCTGAGCCGCAGTTGAGACCGACCTCCTCGATGGCCAGCTCAATGGAGGGTAGCGGCGTATCTTGACCGATGTGTTCCGCCAGCACCTGGTCGATCGTAGTTCCGGCGTGCACGGAGCCCTTCTCCGGGTGCACGCCGCTTAGGAAGACCGCGGCGGACCGGGCGTGGTCCGCGCCCGCATCCGAGCCCACGCCGCTCGCGGCGGGATGCGCCAGATTACTCACCACGCAGACACGATCGCGCAGTTTCTCGAGCGGCTTCAGGCTTTCGGGAAACTCAAAGCCAGAACCCTCCTGCACCGGAGTCCACTTGTCCATTGTGGCGCCATGGGGAATGTAGATGCCGCAGAATCGGCTTTTAGGGGCGGCCGCGGTTTTGCCTAGAGGCGTTTGGGCTGGAATCATCGAGTCCAGCAGGGGCAAGGCCAGGGTAACGCCCATGCCGCGTAAAAACGTGCGGCGGGGCAAATGTTTTTTGGTAACAAACATCATCGCTCGACTCTCACTTCCGCCTTTTCGGCCGTTGCTTGAATATTCCCCAACTCTTTCACTCGCATCTGAAACGGGGCACTCTTCACGATTCCCAATACGAGATCGGAAAACCGGTAATGATCCCGCGCGGAATCGCGCATCACAGCCCGAACCACCGGCATGTCGTAGTATTTGGTCTCCCTACCCAGTCCGTACATCAGCAGCTTTTCGGTCAAGGTTCCTACAAATGCCTCCGGACGATCCAGTAAGGCTTTCCGCAAGCTCGATGGACCATCCAGGCGTGTACCGTCGACCAGTTGGCCGGATGCATCGACTTTGAAGCCCGAATCTACGGTACGCCACTGACCGACGCCATCGAAATTCTCGAGCGCCAGGCCGATCGGGTCCATGATTTTGTGGCATCCGGAGCATACCGCATTGGCGCGGTGCTCCTCCATGCGTTCGCGAACTGAGGCGCCGGCAGCACCCGCGGAGTTCTCTTTCAGGGGCGGCACATTCGGCGGCGGCAGAGGAGGCGGGCTGCCAAGGAGATTCTCAAGAATCCACTTGCCCCGCTGCACCGGCGAGGTGCGGTTTGCGTTTGAAGTGACCAGCAGCATGCTCCCTTGTCCCAGCAGGCCGCGGCGCTCGTCGGCCGGAAGCGGAACACGCCGGAAGTCGGGACCATAGACGCTCGCGATCCCATAATGCTTGGCTAAACGTTCGTTCACAAAAGTGTAATTAGCATTCAGAAGATCGAAAACGGAGCGGTCCTCGCGCAGAATACTTTCGAATAGCATCTCTGTCTCACGCTGGAACGCTTGCCGCAAATTGTCATCGAAATCGGGAAACTCTCGGGAATCGGGACTCGCACTCTTGAGGTTTCGGAGATAGAGCCATTGCCCCGCGAAGTTCGTCGCGAGCGAGCGAGCCCGCTGATCTCCAAGCATTCGCCGCGTTTGCTGTTCCAGGATTGCGGGTTCGTGCAACTTGCCCTGGATCGCGAGGGCCAGTAGCTCCTCGTCTGGAATGCTGGACCACAAGAAAAATGAAAGTCGTGAGGCCAGTTCGGTGTCGCTGATTCGATATTGTCCGTTGGGAGGAACGCTTGCGGGCGGTGTTTCGAAGCGGAACACGAACTCCGGATCTGCCAGGATGCGGCGCAGCGCCATCTCGATTCCGGCTTCGAAATCTCGCTTATTGCGCTCCTCCTGGTAGAAGCTGAGCAGAGACTCGATATCGCCGTCCGTAGCAGCACGGCGAAAGGCGCGGCGAACCAGATTGGAAAGGATCTGGCGAGCACAGGAGACCTCGTCGGCGGGCGTGTTGGGATGGCACAGGAAGATCCGTCGGCGGCTAGGGGTTTCGCCAGATCCGCCGGCATTATACGGCCCGGTGATGTCTACCCGTCCGAGATGCGGCACGGTATTATAGCCGTACTGCATGCCGATGTTCGGGTCGTTCGTGCTGGACATCGGACGGTGCACCAGATCTTCAATCGCTTCGTAGCTCTTCTGCAAAAATGCCACGCCGATGGTCTGCGGGCCGGCTTTGGCGTGCAAAGGGAACTCCAGGTGGATATCCGGAGTCATCTTGGCCCGCTCCTCAAGCGGGTCGGTGAGAGGCTCTGCGGCCGGTGAGTAGCCCGGGACGTCACGCATGAAAAACATCGGGACATCTTCCAGCTTGTACATCTTGATGCGCTCGCCGTTGAGCGTCACTTCAAGTTCCTGCCCCTGCGCTCCTTCACCGAATACCTGGCCGAAACTAAGCTTCGTCAGCGACAGCTTAATCCGGTACTCACCGTCCAGCGGAAAGTTGTGGCGGATAAGGGTACCGCCGCGGGTTCCCATCGGAAGCCCTTCGAGCGTTCCCGTTTGGGTCAGATCGCCTTTGACCGTATAAGTGACATCGGTGGGGGCGGTTTCGGGGTCGCCAACTGCCAAACGGCTGATCTTGGCTGCCGCGGAAACGTAACGTTCCAACAACGCCGGTGAGACGCCAAGGACGTCGGCGATGTTATCGAAACCGTTGCTCGAATCATCTGCCGGCAGCAATGTAGCCGGGTCCACGTCAACGGCCAGCAGGTCGCGGATGGCGTTGGCGTACTCCACCCGATTCATCCGGTGCAGAGGCGCGCGCCCCGGGTTGGGATTTGCGGCCGCGGCCCGATCGAGCGTGTTTTCTATGGCGGCGGCAAGCGTATCGAGGGTTTCCCGGGTCGGACGCGGCGCGCCGGCGGGAGGCATCATACCGGCTCGAAGCTTCCGCACAACCTTTTCCCACGTTTCGGCGTTTGCGGCGGCATGGTGCAGATCCAACTTGTCGAGCTCCAGCCCTCCCGTCTTCAATTTTTCGTTATGGCATGTGACGCAATACTGCTTTAACAAGGGCTGCTGCAGATCAGGCGAAGCCGGTTGTCCAACCGGCTGGCTCCAGCTGCATGTGCCCGCCATCAGCAGCGTAACGATTGGGATGAACCCTCTGTTCATTGTTGAACCGCCGCGACCGCCGCTTCGGAACCACTCATCAGCTTCTTCAGAAGCGCCATGGCCTTCGGTTTCGCTTCGGGGGGCCGCACCGCTAAAAAGATGCCCTGCGCGAAAATCATGGGTGTCCGCCCGGCAAGGTCCTTCACATCGAGCTTGGCGCCGTGGTCGGCGAGAATTTGGATGATCGACTCCCATCCGCGATTGGCCGCCCCGTGAATGGCTCTCAAACCTAACGAATTGGCTGCATTTACGTCCGCGCCGCGCTCCAGGCACAGCTTAACGGCCTCCACGTATTCGGCTTCGCTGTGGCTATAAGTTTGGCCGGGAATCCAGTTGATACCGGCGGCGGCCATCAGAGCGGTACTTCCCTGTTTGGTTGCGATACTGGGGTCCGCGCCGCTGCCGAGCAGCAACCGCATTACCTCGATATCGCCCGAAAGGGCGGCCCGCACAAACGGAGTCTGCCCATCAAAGTTCACCCAGGAAGCATCGAATTGCATCAGGCCATGAACCGGAACTGTTTCAGTGCGGGTATTCGGGTTGGCGCCCTTCGTGAGCAAAGCCTTAATTAGAGGCAGCGGATCGCGGCCGTCGGTCGGGAGGTCGCCATACTTTTCGTGGTTGAAGTTGCGCAAGTCGATGGCTGCAAACAAGGCCGCGCGGTGGTAGTCATCGGCCGCGTTCACATCCGCGCCTCGTTCCAGCAGTTCTGAAGCAAGACCCACCTGTCCATTGAGCAGCGCGATCACAAGAGGTGTGGTGTGATTTCCGGAAGACTGTTTCAGGTCGGCTCCGTGATCGAGCAGCAGCCGAGTCATTTCCGCATTCCCATCGCGCACGGCAAATAATAGGGGAGTCATTCCGCCGTCGGGCGTGGGTATGGCGCGCTGCCGAACGATGCCGGTGCCCGACGCTCCTCCCGCCCGCGCGGGAACATATTCGCCTCTAGGTATCGTGACTCTGGTGTGCGCGTTGATATCGGCGCCGCGCGTGAGAAGCAGTTTGACAACATCGGCGTGATTTTCGAGCACTGCCCACATGAGCGCAGTCTGCGCGTGTACGGTATCTTTCGCGTTGACTTCCGCTCCTCGGTCGAGGAGTAAACTTACCGCGTCGAGCTTGCCTATGCGAGCGGCTGTCATGAGAGCAGTTTCTCCGCCGGGATTTGCGCTGTTCGGGTCGGCCCCGGCCTCCAGCAGTAGACGGATCATCGCCGCGTTTCCATTCGTCGCAGCCAGGGCGATTGGCGTCACGCCGTAGCGATTGGCAACCTTAACGTCCGCGCCGGCCTTGATCAGAGCTTGCGCGGTCGGGAGATCGTCGCGCCGCACAGCCCAGTGCAACGCGGTGGTCCCGTCCGGCTGTGACGCGTTGATCTTTTCACGGTCACTGGGCAACTGGCGAAGTGCGTTCTTGTCTCCGTTCATCACCGCATCTGCCAGACCGCCGCTGTCGACGCTCGCGGCAGAAGCTGCACCCACGGCCAACAGCCAGGTCGCAAGCAAACCGTGGCGCAACTGTTTTTTCCTCATCCGCACTCCTCCCTCGGGGCCCCGCTGGTTGGCAAAAAGGCCGGCTCGTAGTATTCGATCATGCCGGATCGCCCTCGTCAAGCCCTTTGGATTCTTGCCGTTTGCGTGATAGCGTAATGAGGACACAGCGGCAGATCACGGCCGGCAAGCCTATTCTGGAGGAGTTGCGTGGCGCGAAATGCAGTTCTTAGCACGGCCCTGGCCGTTACCATTGGTTTTGTCCTCTTTGTTGCCGATGCGCAACAGCAGCCTGGCGGACCGGCTGGGAAAGCGCCGCCCAAGGGAGCTGTAGACGGCCGGCTCACATGGTTCGACAGGCAAGGCAAAATGAGCGGGACGTTGGGGGAACGAGGCGTCTATCGCACGCTTACGATTTCGCCCGATGGGAAGCGCGTGGCCGTCGAGCGCAACGATCCCCAGAGCCAGAATCGGGACATCTGGTTACTGGAAGTCTCGAGCGGTGCCGCTACCCGGTTCACATCCGATCCGGCTTGGGACGCATTTCCCACCTGGTCGGCAGATGGCACCCGGATTGTATTCACATCCAATCGCAGCGGCGTGTACGACCTGTACCAGAAGGCTGCGAAGGGCGCGGCATCGGAAGAACTGCTTTACCAATCGAGCGAAGGAAAAGGCCCGACGAGCTGGTCACCCGACGGCAAATTTCTGATCTATTACAGCCTCGGCCAGCCTACGCATCTGCGGCTGCTGGCCGTAAACGGACCGCCTGACCACAAGCCGGTTCCGCTGGTCGATCCGCAGTTCGCGAGCATCACCGGCCGTTTCTCGCCGGATGGGCGTTGGATCGCTTATAGCTCCAATGAATCGGGCCAAAACGAGGTTTCGGTCAGGCCGTTCGATGCGGCGACCGGGAGCGCGGGCGACCCCGTGGTGATTACCAAGGGCGGCGGCAGGACGCCGCTTTGGCGTGGCGACGGAAAAGAGATCTTCTATCTCACGTTGGACGGCACCGTCACGGCGCTCGAAGTAACTGCCGGAGCTGCATTCAAAGTGGGGACACCCAAACCAATGTTTCAAGCGCCATCGAGCATTCTGTTTTGGGATGTCCTCCCGGACGGCTCCAAATTCCTGATGCCTGTGCCGGGCGCGTAAGCCCGACAGCCCTGAAGACCTGAAGACCGTTATTGCGGAGCCGCTTCCGCTGTGATATTGTTCCGTCCCAGACGGGAGGGTTGGGGTGAAAGCGATTTACTTCATAATTCTGCTTACCGTGAGTCTAAGCACGGTCTGGGCGCAGTCGACCGCGCAGATGCAAGGCACTGTAACCGACAGTTCGGGTTCGGCCGTACCGGCCGCGGAGGTGAAGGTTACCCAAACTGACACGGGTTCTGTCCGTACGGTAGCGACGGACCAGGGCGGCGGCTACGTATTGACGAACCTGCCCATCGGGCCGTACCGGATGGAAGTTACAAAGACCGGATTTACCACTTACATCCAAACCGGAATCGTGTTGCAGGTCGCGACGAATCCCACCATAGACGTGCAGATGAAAGTAGGCGCCGTAAATGAGCAGGTACAGGTGGAAGCGAACGCGGCGCTGGTGGAGGCGCAGGCCACCGGCGTCGGCCAGGTGATTGAGAATACGAGAATTCTGGAATTGCCGCTGAACGGGCGCCTAGCCACCGACCTGATTCAGTTGTCGGGCGCGACGATTACGCAGGGCGTCGCGGGCGCGGGCGGAATTCCAAACACGGGGCAGATCGTGGTTGCCGGCGGGCAGGCATTCGGCGACTTGTATCTCTTAGACGGCGGTCTGTTTAACAACCCCTGGGATTCGGCATTTCTTCCGTTTCCCTTCCCCGATGCGCTGCAAGAGTTCAAAGTCGAAACCAGTTCTCTGACTGCGCAAAACGGCATCCACTCCGGGGCCGCGATTACGGCGGTAACCAAATCGGGGACGAACTCCTTTCACGGCGATGCTTTCGATTTTCTGCGGAACGGCGACTTAAACGCGCGTAACTTCTTCGCGCCGACCCGCGACACACTCAAGCGCAACCAATATGGCGGTGTAATCGGCGGGCCGGTGATGAAGGACAAACTGTTCTTCTTTTTCGGCTACCAGGGCACCAG
>JAFAWA010000118.1 GCA_019242155.1 Terriglobia bacterium
AGCACGCGGTCGCCCGCATGGTCGGCTCGCCTCCCGGATATGTCGGTTATGATGAGGGCGGCCAGCTCACCGAACAGGTGCGGCGGCGTCCCTACTCGGTCGTGCTCTTCGACGAGATCGAGAAAGCGCATCCCGACGTCTTCAACATGCTGCTCCAAATTCTGGACGATGGCCGGCTCACCGATGGCCAAGGGCGCACCGTCAGCTTCAAAAACACGGTCATCGTGATGACCTCCAACATCGGCACCGGCATGGTCGAAAGGAACACAATCGGATTCTCGGTCCTGGGTAAGGACAACCGTGGCGACGATACGCGCAAGCGATTGCTGGATGCTTTGCGCCAGCACTTCCGCCCGGAATTCCTGAACCGCATCGACGATATCATCGTATTCAATGCCCTCAGCAGAGAGCACTTGGCGCAGATTGTGGAGATTCAATTGCGAAACGTAGAGAAGTTGCTGCGCGACCGCAAGATTTCGCTCGAAGTGACGCCTGCGGCCAAGGAACGGCTGATCGGGGAAGGCTACGACCCGCAGTACGGGGCCCGGCCTATGAAACGCGCGATCCAGCGCCTAATTCAAGATCCGTTGGCGCTCAAGCTAATTAATGGAGAATTCGCGGCCGGTGACACCATACTGGTGGATGTCAGCCCTGGTTCCGGGGAGCTGGCATTCGCTAAGCAACTCGCCGTTGCCGCGTGATGGTTAGCATGACCACTAATACACTCAAGACCGCGCTTCTGTTGGGCCTGCTCAGCGGCCTCTTCCTTTTAGTCGGAGAGGCCATGGGCGGGCGGCAGGGCTTGTACGTCGCGCTGATCTTCGCCGGGGTGATGAACTTCGCCGGTTACTTCTTCTCCGATAAGATCGCGCTCGCTATGTACCGGGCGCAACCGGTTTCGGAAACCGAAAATCCGGACGTCTATCGCCGCGTCGGTCCGATCGTTCGCAATCTGACCCAGCGTATGGGCCTGCCCATGCCTAAGCTGTGGCTCATCCCCGACGATTCCCCGAACGCTTTCGCGACCGGCCGCAGTCCTTCGCATGCTTCCGTGGCTTTCACAGCCGGAATCCTCGAGCTTATGAGTGATAACGAGATCGAAGGTGTGGTGGCTCACGAATTGGGCCATGTGCTGCACCGGGACATCTTGATCAGTTCCGTGGCCGCCATGGTTGCCGCTGCAATCACTATGCTCGCGCGCATGGCCTTTTGGTTCGGCCCACGGGATCGCGACGATGAGGAAGGCGGCGGCATGTGGGGCGCCGTCCTGATGATGATTCTTGCTCCGGTTGCCGCCATGCTGATCCAGATGGCCATCTCTCGTTCCCGCGAGTACGACGCGGATGCGGCCTCGGCCAAGTACGTGGGTTCGCCCTACCCGCTGATCAATGGTCTCGAAAAGCTGGAAACGTGGTCCAAGCGCCTCCCCATGGATGCCTCTCCGGCCACGGCACACATGTTCATCATCAAGCCGTTTACCGGGCAGAACATCATGCGGCTTTTCTCCACCCATCCCTCTACGGAAGACCGCATCGCACGCCTGCAGGCGATGCGATGAACCAGGTTCGGGTGAACCGGAAGGCGGCCGATCGTGTCGCCTCCGGCCACCCCTGGATCTTCTCAAGTGATGTCATCGACCGCGGCAACGCCGAACCGGGCTCCGTGGTCAAGGCTCTCGATCCCCGGAATCGCCTCCTCGGCATTGCTCACTATAGTTCGGCCTCCCAGATCGCCCTACGCATGCTGTCCACCGAGGCCGGCGCGCCGGCAGAACTTAGCCGCGACTTCTACCTTCAGCGAATCCGGGCCGCCGCTGAGTTTCGCGAATCGATCGTTCGTGACTCGGATGCGTACCGCGCAGTGCATGGCGAAGCCGACTTTTTGCCCGCTCTCGTCGTTGACCGGTATGGCGAATTTCTCGTGATCCAGACGCTCGACCAGGGCATGGATCGCGCCCGCAACGACATCGTGTCTTCGCTCCTCGAGATTTTTCAGCCGCGCGGCATTGTGGCGCGCAATGATGCCCGGGTCCGGCTCAAGGAGGAGTTACCTCTCGAATCCTCTGTGCTGGCCGGCGAAATTCCCGATTGCGTCGATGTTCGGATGCATGGATTCGCTCTCAAGGCCGATATCCTCCATGGACAAAAGACCGGC
Source organism: Terriglobia bacterium (assembly GCA_019242155.1). Taxonomy (GTDB): domain Bacteria; phylum Acidobacteriota; class Terriglobia; order Bryobacterales; family Bryobacteraceae; genus PSRJ01. The sequence continues at coordinate 2,155 of JAFAWA010000118.1, forward strand.
ATCTTCCTCGATCAACGGGAAAACTATCTCGCCGCCGCCCGGTATGCCCGCGGCGGGCGCGTGCTCGACTGCTTCACTGCAACCGGTGGATTTGCCCTGCACCTGGCGCCTCATGCCGATAGCGTGGAAGCGGTCGACAGCTCGGCGGCCGCTTTGGCCACAGCGGGCGCGAATGCCGCTGCGAACGGCCTCGGAAACATCGAATTCCACCAAGCCGATGTATTTGAACTCTTGGCCGGTCATGCCGCAGCGCGGCGCGAATTTTCGATGGTTGTATTGGATCCCCCGGCCTTTGCCAAAAGCCGCCGCAACATTGATGCTGCCCTTACCGCCTACAAAGAGATCAATCTCCGCGCCCTCGGTCTGCTCGGCCCGGGAGGTATCCTGGTTACCTGCTCATGTTCGCACCTGGTGAGTGAAGCAGCGCTGCTCGAAACCATTGCACAGGCCGCCCTGGATGCGGGCCGCGCGCTTCGCGTTCTCGAACGCCGCACCCAAGCCCAGGACCATCCCATTCTCCTCACCGTTCCCGAGACGCATTATCTGAAATGTCTAATTCTCCAGGTAATGTAGATCAGTGTTTCCAGGCGGCGCAGCGCAAAAGCTACTCCGGCTCAACGTCGGGTTTAGGCTTTGGTTCGCCTCGTGTTCTGAGGGAAGCGTTATTTACACGCGCGTCCCTTCGCTCCAGTTCCTCGAGAGCTGCAATCACCTTATCCAGGCGCATCTTCTCGCTTCGCAATTCCAAAATCAGTTTGTCGATGTCCATGCATCGAACCTGGAAAGAATACTGGGCGAATTGACGAATAAAATAAAGCAATCTTTCGGGTCATGCCGTATAGAACTTTGTTACTGTTGTGTCCCGCGCCCGCACCGTGCATGCTACTGCGGACTGCCGAACGGCCTGCCCCGCCGCATCATCCCGGGTCCCGGACCGCCGGTCTTGATCGTGTAGCCGGAGGGCACAACGAACAGCGAGGCTGCCGGGTCGGACCGGACGATATTCGTTACCTCCATATCCGTAGAACCGAAGCGCGGATCACTGGTCTTGATCTCTACCGGTATCTTCAGATCACTCGAGACCCAGGAAATCCGGACGATCTGGATGGCCTGCGTGTTGCCGATCGCGCCCGCTGCGATGGTCTCTGTAGTCTGCGTTCCGGTCGCGAGAACGCCATTGATCGTTTGTGTTCCCAGGTTCGTGGTCGTAACGTCAGGTGCGTTCGGCCGCGCGGGCCTGGTCGGCGCAGTCCCGGAGGTGCTCGGCGCCTTCGGCAGTGAAGACTGAACTGCCGTCATCGTGGCGGAATTCAGCTCATACCGGTATCCGGCCACCGGATCAGTAATCGTGATTTCGGTGAACGCCTGTTGGCTCGACGACGCCGGCGGAGTAATCGTCCGTTCGATTCGCGTACGGCCTTGGCTATCCCGGTACACCTTCTCCTGATCGGTCCGCGTGATCTGGTTGCCCCCGGCCAGCAGTTGCTGGCTTTGATACGTCACCCCGGCAGAGAACGGAGCGCCGGTCACAGGCGTCCGCGAAAAGATACCTCGGATCGGCGCACCGGGCATCCCGAAACGGCCGCCCCGCGGGCCTTGCGCAAACAGCACTATCCCCGTAAGACTGAGAAAACTTATTGCAAGTAGTTTCTTCATTTTGCCTTCCTGCTCTTAATTGCCTTCCGGCTCAGAAAAGTTCCGTGGAAATGCGGTTCACAGGCTGGCGGGGAAATCCTGCATAGGCGCGGGCCATCATCTGTAAGCACTCTCGCCACGGCGGTGCGCTATATTCAATGCAGCGCCTGCTTTTCTTCCGCCCGGGCGCCTCCGAGAATACCGGCCAGCCCGTAGTTCCCTTCATGGCAGGCGTGCTCATATAGAGGACCCTCGCTTCGAATCATCGGAACCACGCCTTTCCACGTTTTGGTGAATGCCGTTGGGTCGTCTACCGTGAATTCGTAGAGCAAGGTTTGCGGATCGGTTCTGGTGAAGCGTTCGATGAGATGTAGATTCTCATCCGCGCCTCGGAATCTGGTCTTATCCGTAAAGTTTGTAGTGTCGACAACCAGGGAGTTGCCTTCCCAGCGCCCGCGCGCATCGCCCAGCCACTGACGGACATTCGCGGGGAGATGAGGCCGGCCATCCAGTGGAATCATGCGGACGTCATGATTCAGCTCCACCAGGATCGTCACGTAGTCCCGGGTCTGGGCGATCTGATAATTCGTGGTGAGCGGACCGAACTGAACGTTGTTATAAAAGCTGGGCAGCATGGGCGGCCCGGTAGTCGGGAAAAGCAGACAGCGTTCCATCAAAGAGCGGTCTTCCGGGCCGTCCGCGGGATGCGCTCTGGCATACGCGCGTTCCGCTTGCACCTTCTGCTGCGCTTGCGGAGTAAGCGCGGGAACTTTGCCGTCGGCCGGCTCGACAATCAAAGAGGTGCGAAAGTTTAGTGCCCGTTTCGAGTCGGCATCCCACCAGAAGTCATTGTAGGTACCGACATTCCCTGCTGCCGGCGGCTTTTCCCTCGAAGACCGCGCAAATACTCTCCGTTCGTAGGCGAGTTTCTCCTCCGGAGTGAGAACCTGTTTTCCCTCGAGTTCCTTAGGACGTTCGAGCGGAACAATCGAGGCGTTGCTCCAGATACCTTGAAGGTCGGGCGCGCCGTCGGCCGTGCGCGGCGGAGCCCAGGTTTTTTGGGCTGCCGTGGTACTCTGGGCCGTGGCCGCAATCGCCAAAAACATCGCCATTGCGACCAACCGAGCGGCCGTAGGCCCGCAATCGCCAAAACACCGGCTTGCACTCGTTCGCATCAACCCAAACGGGATTAAACGCATCTTGCGGTCTCCCCGCATAGGTTACTCGCGCGTGCAGCCGGATTCAACCCACTGTGCCGGGCGATCCACAGGTGCCTTTCTGTGACGTGCATTAAATAGCATTGTTTTCAGGCAAAGGCTCGGCTGGTACTACCGATGCAAGAAAATATCAGAACCGCGAACGATTTTACACGTCCCAACGTCGTATTTATACACTAACTGTTATCCGCCGAAAGCGAGGAGTCTATGCCGTTCCGGAACCAGACCAGACCAGGTCGAGCAAGGGTCACGGTGATGGTCCTTTCTGTCGGAATAGGTGTGATGTTTCCCCGGCTGCGGGCGCAGTCCGACGCGGATGCCAAACCCCGGCCGGCGTTCGAAGTAGCTTCCGTAAAGGCCAACAAGTCGGGGCAGGGGTTTATCGCGGTCCGGCCTTCCCCCGGCGGGCGCTTCACGATCACCAACGCCCCGCTGCGCGTTCTCATCACCCTTGCGTATCGCTTGAAAGACTTCCAGGTGTCGGGCGGCCCAGGATGGATCAGTTCCGACCGCTTCGATATAACCGCCAAGGCGGAAGGCAACGCAAAGTTCGAGGAAATGCTCCCGATGTTGCAGACATTGCTCGAGAGCCGGTTTCAACTCAAAATTCACCGCGACACTAAGGAAGTTCCCGTATATGCCCTCGTGGTGTCGAAACCAGGAAAGCTCCACCAGTCGGAAGGTGAGTGTCCCGCCGCAACGGGTCCACCGCCCCCGCCCGAACCCGGTAAACCGCCTGGTCTTCCGTGCGGTGGAATTTTCATGTTCCCCGGCAGGTTTGGTGGCGAAAAGATTTCTATTAGTCAGTTAGTGGACAGCCTTTCGCGCCTTTCGGGGCGAGTCGTCCTCGACAAAACCGGGCTTACCGGAAGGTACGACGTGAGTCTGGAATACACACCGGATTCAGCGCAGCTCAAGCCGCCTCCTGGAGGGCCTCCGGACGCAGGACCTCCCCCCGGCCTTCCGCCCCTTCCGCCCATCGATCCCAACGGTCCTTCTTTATTTACCGCCCTGCAGGAACAATTAGGGCTCAAACTGGAGTCTCAAAAGGGACCGGTGGAGATGCTGGTAATCGATTCTGTGCAACAGCCTTCCGAAGACTAGTTCGTCCAAGACTGAGATGCGATCTCTTCTCACCCCGCTGCTGTTTGCTTGGGCTCTGTGCGCTTCAGAGCACCACGGCGAGGTGCGATTCGGCGGCCTTCCGGTTCCCGGGGTCACCATCACGGCCAGTAGAGCCGGCCAGACCCTCACCGCCGTTACCGATCCCCAAGGCGTCTATTCTTTCCCCGATCTGGCAGACGGCACCTGGGCGATCCGCATCGAAATGCTCGGCTTTTCGCCGATCGAACGCGAAATAGCCGTCGCTCCGGGCGCGCCCAGTCCCCAATGGGAACTCAAGATGCTGCCGTTCGATGAAATCAAGGCAGCCGGGCCGCCCGCGCCACCCCCTCCAACTCCGGCCCTCAGCACCACTGGACTCCAAACAGCGCCGCCTCCTCCGGTCACAGAGGCACGAAACAAAACCCGCAAGGGGAAAGCCCCGATTGCACCGGCGAACACGAAGACTCCCTTTCAAAGGGCGCAACTCAATGCGGCGGCCACGGCTCCCGCGCCCGCGAACGAACCGGCAGCCAACGAAAACGCGGGCGAACTCAACCAGCGCGCGTCGGACGGCTTTCTCATCAACGGCAGCGCGAATAACGGTGCCACTTCGCCGTTTGCGCTCGGCCCGGCCTTCGGCAATGCACGCTTCGGCAGCAAGTCTCTATATAACGGCAGCATCGGCGTGATTGTCGACAACTCCGGATTAGACGCCCGCAGTTATTCCTTAACCGGCCAGGACACGAGCAAACCGGCTTACAACCACGTTACCGGCGTGCTTACTTTCGGCGGTCCCCTGAAGATCCCGCACATTTGGCGCAACGGCCCCAATTTTTTCATCGGATACCAATGGACGCGCAACCGCAACGCGACCACCGAAACCGGCCTTGTACCCACTGCGGCGCAACGCAACGGCGACCTCTCACAGACGCCGGGCACGAGCATCGACCCTTCGAATGGTTTGCCGTTTCCCGGGAACACCATTCCCAGGACCCGCCTCTCTCCCCAGGCACTGGCTCTATTAAGCCTGTATCCGCTGCCCAACTTCAATGGAGGCACGTCGTACAACTACCAGATCCCTGTAGTAGGCGCCACCCATCAAGATGCGTTTCAGGCGCGTATGAACAAGGCGATCAATCGCAAAAACCTGCTTTCCGGAGTTATCGGGTATCAGAACATCCGAACCGATAGCTCGAATCTGTTCGGCTTTCTCGACAACACGGATTCGGCGGGAATCAACACGCAGGTGAATTGGCGCCACACGTTCACGCAACGCCTCTATGGCAACCTGGGCCTTCAGTTCAGCCGCCTCGCCACGCGAATCACGCCGTTTTTTGCAAATCGCGAAAATATTTCAGGCGCAGCCGGAATCACAGGCAACAATCAGGATCCACTCAACTGGGGGCCGCCCAGCCTGGCTTTCGCGAGCGGCATTACGGCCCTTTCGGATGCCACCGCCACTCACAACCGGAACCAGACCAGCGCCGTTTCGTACGATCTTCTTTGGAACCACTTCCGCCACAATGTCTCCTTCGGCGGCGATTTCCGGCGTCAGGAGTTCAACTACTGGTCGCAGCAGAATCCGCGCGGCGCCTTCTCCTTCACAGGCGCGGCGACGGGTTCCGACCTCGCCGGCTTTCTTCTGGGCATACCCGATACCAGTTCGATTGCGTTCGGCAACGCCGACAAGTACCTTCGTGCGTCGCTTTACGATGCGTACATCACAGACGACTGGCGGATCGGCCCAAGCTTCACATTGAATGCCGGAGTGCGCTGGGAATACAGCAGCCCCATCACGGAACTCTACGGCCGCCTGGTGAATCTGGACATCGCAAGCGGTTATTCGGCTGAAGCTCCGGTAATCGCAAGCAATCCACTCGGAGCTTTGACTGGCCGGCATTATCCTGACTCGCTCATGAACCCCGACAAGCACGGATTCCAACCGCGCATCGGATTTTCCTGGCGGCCCTTCTCCGCATCGTCCATGGTGGTGCGCGGCGGCTACGGGGTCTACTACAACACGTCCGTTTATCAATCCATCGCCATACAGATGGCGCAGCAATATCCGCTGTCGAAAAGTTTAAGCGTCCAAAACAGCGCGGCCAGTCCACTCACGCTCGCTGACGGTTTCAATGTTTTGCCCGCGACCACGCGAAACACCTTCGCCGCCGATCCGAATTTCCGCATCGGCTACGCGCAAAATTGGCAGCTATCTGTGCAGCGCGATCTGCCATGGTCCCTACAGATGGTCGCCACCTATCTGGGCATTAAAGGAACGCGGGGCATGCAGGAGTTTTTCCCGAATACGTATCCGCTCGGCGGGGTAAATCCCTGCCCCACCTGCCCCAGCGGTTACGCCTATTTAACTTCCAACGGCAACTCCACCCGCGAGGCCGGCCAGCTTCAATTGCGCCGGCGGCTCCATAACGGGATAACGGCCACTCTCCAGTACACCTTTTCGAAATCGATCGATGACGCCACACTCGGCGGGCGAACCCAACCGGGCACGCTGGTCGCGGGAGGCGTGGCCGGTCAAACAGGCCCTGCGACAGCAGCACCCGGGCCGTCCCCCACTACGCCGGCGGCAGGCGCCACCGGCTCCTCGGGACCATCCACGAGCACCGCGAGCGCGGTAGTTGCGCAAAACTGGCTCGATCTCAGCGCCGAGCGTGGGCTCTCCAATTTCGATCAGCGCCATTTGGTTACGTTACAGGCTCAGTACACAACCGGCATCGGCGTTCGCGGAGGCGCGCTGGCGAGCGGCTGGAAGGGCGGGCTCTTCAAGGAATGGACAGTAGTCACTCAGCTTACAGCCGGCACAGGATTGCCCTTAAACCCTGTGTACTTCGCCCCTACTGCGGGAACAGCCACAATCGGCAATCTGCGGCCCGACTACACCGGAGCACCGCTCTATGACGCTCCGGTGGGACGCTCGCTCAACCCTGCAGCCTTTGTTGCGCCGCTGCCCGGTCAATTTGGGAACGCCGGACGCAATTCCATCACCGGCCCTTCGCAGTTCAGTCTGAATGCGTCTCTGCAGCGAACCTTTCGCATGAACGATCGCCTGACTCTCGATTTACGTGTCGACTCTACCAATCCGGTCAATCACGTCACCTTCCCCAGTTGGGACACCATCGTAGGCAACGCGCAGTTCGGGCTGCCCACCGAAGCCAATGCCATGCGCAGCCTGCAAACCAATTTACGTCTGAGGTTCTGACCCATGAGAAAGCTTTCGGCCGCACTGCTGCTGTATATCATTCCGGCTTTCACCCAACAGATCGGACAGAATGCCGCTCCCGGCGCGGCGGGCCCGGCAACGTTTCAAACCAACACCCAATTGGTAATCGAAACCGTAGAAGTGAAGGACAAAGCAGGCAGTCCTGTAGAGGGGCTGAGCGCCGGCGATTTCACCGTAACCGAAGATGGCGCCCCGCAGACCATTCGCTTTTTCGAATTCCAAAAGCTTCCGGCTATCGACGACACGACACCGCCGGATCGTCAAAATCATCAGCCCAATCCCTTCAATAAATATCCGCAGAGCCAGATCTCGGCGGAACAGCCGGGAAACGTTCGCTACCGCGACCGCCGGCTTTTGGCTTTGTATTTCGATATGAGCGCCATGCCGGCCGCGGACCAGTTGCGCGCCTTCACTGCTGCTCAAAAGTTCATTCAATCGCAGATGACGCCGCAAGACTTAATGGCCGTGTTGATGTTTGCGGAAGGCTCCGTCCGCGTGTTGCAGGATTTTACCGATGACCGCGACCGGCTCGAGCGCATAATTGACACATTGATCGTTGGTGAGGATGAGAACGCCGGAGATCTCACTAACGATGACAGCACCGCCGATACCGGCGCGGCCTTCGGCCAGGACGATAGCGAATTCAACATCTTCAACACGGACCGGCAGTTGTCCGCGCTCCAGACGGCCGCCCACATGCTGGGCCGCCTCAACGAAAAGAAGGCGCTGGTGTACTTCGCGAGTGGTCTTAAGTTGAACGGCACGAACAACCAGGCCCAACTGCAGGCCACCGTCAATGCCGCGATTCGCGCAGGAGTCTCGTTGTGGCCGATCGACGCACGGGGTCTGGTGGCCCAAGCGCCCCTGGGCGATGCCACCAAAGGCTCACCGGGCGGAATCGGAATGTATACCGGCACCTCCGCGCTGGCCGTAACTGGAAATTTCGAGCGCTCGCAAGATACTCTCTACGCCCTGGCTGCAGATACCGGCGGTAAGGCGCTACTGGACTATAACGACCTGAGCCGCGGCATCGTGCAAGCGCAGAAGTCGTTTTCGAGTTACTACGTTTTGGGCTATTACACGTCAAACTCTGCGCTAAACGGTAAGTTCCGGCGGATCAAGATTGCGCTTAACAACGGCTCGGCCGCCGGTCTGGAGTACCGGCAGGGTTACTTTGCGGGCAAAGAGTTCAGTAAGTTCACAGCCGTAGATAAAGAGCGGCAACTCGAGGACGCGCTGATGTTAGGCGACCCTATTACAGAACTTACCATCGCCATGGAGATCGACTATTTCCAGTTAAACCGGGCTGAGTACTTCGTCCCGGTGATGGTTAAGATTCCAGGCCGCGAACTGGCGCTCGCCAAGCGCGGCGGAGCCGAACACACGCTCCTCGACTTCATCGGCGAAATCAAGGACGAGTACGGTACAACCATTCAAAACCTGCGTGACAAGGTAGACGTCAAGCTGAGCGGGGCAACCGCCGCGGAACTTGCCAAAGCGCCCGTGGAGTGGGCCAGTGGATACACGCTCCTCCCCGCAACATACCGGATCAAACTTCTCGTCCGCGACGCCGAAACCGGAAGGATCGGAACTTATGAGAGTAAGTTCGTGATCCCCAATCTGAATAAAGAGGAGAAGCGAATACCGATCAGTTCCGTGGTTTTAAGCAGCCAGCGCGTTGACCTTCGCGATGCGCTCTACAACGCCTCGGCTAAAGATAAAGACAGGCCGGAGACGGCGAATCCCCTGGTACAGGACGGCCAGAAACTCATTCCCAGCGTAACCCGGGTCTTCAGCAAAGCCCGGGACATGTACGTCTACCTGCAGGCCTACGAGCCCTCCGCCGCGGCTACCCAACCCTTAGTCGCGTTTGTAACTTTTTATCGCGGCCAGGCAAAAGCGTTCGAGACGCCCCCGCTACCGGTTAGTGAAGGGCTAAACAATCGGTTAAAAACCGTGCCGCTGAAATTCAGCCTGTCACTAACCAATCTTTCAACTGGCGAGTACAACTGCCAGGTAACCGTTTTAGACCCGGCGGGCCAAAAAGCCGCATTCTGGCAAGCGCCCGTGATGCTGGTGCCCTAACGATTTGACTAAGAATCCGCAACGCGCTATTTTGCAATTAGATCCCGCTCTCAGGCGCGGTAGCCAAGTGGTAAGGCCAAGGTCTGCAAAACCTTTACTCGTCGGTTCGATTCCGACCCGCGCCTCCAAACAACTGACCAGCCGAGTTTGCTACCAAATCGTCAACGCAGATCGACGGCACGAAACAACGCTGTCGTCCGGATGCCGCTCCACCAATCGTCTGGAGCGCGAACGTAGACAAATCGCGCTGGATTGGTGATGTACCAGATCCAGGCGTGTGTATCAAGAACCAGTCCGTTCACTCAATTTCGCGTGGGAAGTTGCCCCACATCTCGCGCCGGAGCTCTGCGATATCCTCCTCGGAAATATCGATGCCTTTGCCTGCCAGCGGCGAGGCTTTCATCCCCGAAGCTGAGCCCCGCAATCAGCCATTTAGATCGCGATCGAGCAATCGCCTCAGGACCATTCAAATCTTTTGCGTGCCCGATCAGAATTAGCTATTAGACACACACTCGTGGTTGTGTTAATTTTTTGAAACAATAGGGGCTCGCGGTACCACGATCCCGTGCCGCCCTCTGCCAAGTAGCCGCCCACTCTCGCTGATTAGCTGCCCTTTGGTTAATCAGCAGCGCCGTCAACAATAACCGCGGTCTCACCAGCTTTCTTCAGAATGCTCGTTCAGAGCGCCGCTTTGTGACTTACGTTGGCTTTTAACAGTTCACACGTTGGCTGCATTTGTAACAACAAATAAATCAAAATAGGCGCCCCCGGGCGGCCAAAAGAGAGAGTACATTTCATGCCTCAACGATGTGTCACCCATAGACGAAAGTTCATTCTGCAACGATATTCCCCCCTTTTCTTCTTCTATTCGGGACTGCTGTGTTCGGTTCCGTTTGCCCACGCGCAGACTGCGATCGGTCCGGTCACGGTCGGCGCCGGACTAAGAACCAGCTATGACCACACGGAGCCCGATGGCGCCCCCGGCACAGACAAATTTCAAGTCGACAACGTGCGTATCTATATCAACGGGGACGTCACTGATCAGATCAAGTTCATGTTTAATACCGATTACGACAGCGCGACGAACAAGCTCGGGGTGTTGGACGCCGTCGCTCGTATTGAGATCTCCCCCCACTTCAACATTTGGGCCGGACGCTTCCTGCCGCCGAGCGACCGCGCGAATCTCTATGGACCGTTCTTCGCACACAACTGGGCTGTTTACCAGGACGGGGTGCAGGACGGCTACCCGTTCGTCTTCCAAGGCCGCGATAACGGTGTGACCTATTGGGGCGATTTCGCCAAGAGGCGGGTGAAGGTTTCGTTGGGAGCGTTCGATGGCGGCTCGGCAACGAACAACTCCACTGTGATCGGGGCCGCGCGCGTTCAGGTCGATTTCTGGGACATCGAAGAAGGCTACTATCTCAACGGCACGTACTACGGCGACAAGAATCTGCTTGCGATCGGCGGTGCCACGCAATTTCAATCCGGCCGCACCGCCACGACGGCGGACTTTCTGCTCGAGAAAAAGCTGCGCAACATGGGCGTTATCAACATCGAAGCGGAATATTCGAACTACAACCGACTGGGCGGCTACGATGCATCGTATGGAAAGAGCCAGGGCGCGTACGGACTCGCCAGCTATCTGTTTCCGAAGCAGGTCGGCATTGGAAAGTTTGAAGTGCTGGGGAAATATGCGAAGGCAGATTTCACGCACGGCATCAAAGCCCTCAACCCCGCCTATAACCAGAAAACTGCCGAAGGTAACTTCAGCTATGTGATGAAGCAATTCAAGGCGCGCCTGACTGCCTTCTATACCAACACCAGATTCAACGCGGTGAAAAACGACTTTTGGACAGCCGGTCTCGGCTTGCAGGTCCAGATATGAGAGATCGCTCTTCAGCTTCTAAGGAAGGAACCAATTTATGAAACGTTCTGCACCCTCGATAGCGGCTTCGCTCCTTGCGGCCGGCATCGTATTATCTAGTGCCGCCTCCGCACAGAACACCATCAAAGTCGGCGTGCTGCACTCGCTCTCGGGCACGATGGCGATCAGTGAAACGACGCTGAAAGATACCATCCTGATGATGATTGATGCACAAAACAAAAAGGGCGGACTGTTGGGTAAGAAACTCGAGCCGGTAGTTGTGGATCCCGCTTCGAACTGGCCGCTTTTTGCCGAGAAGGCGGCGCAGTTACTCGAGAAAGACAAGGTCGCGGTGGTGTTCGGGTGCTGGACCTCGGTATCCCGCAAATCCGTGCTGCCGGTCTTCGAGAAGGACAACGGCCTGCTGTTCTACCCGGTGCAATACGAAGGCGAGGAGTCCTCCAAAAACGTGATCTACACGGGCGCAGCGCCGAACCAGCAGGCCATCCCTGCGGTGGATTACCTGATGAAGGAAGTCGGCGCGAAGCGCTGGGTGCTGGAAGGAACCGACTACGTTTACCCGCGCACCACTAACAAGATTCTCGAAGCCTATCTGCTTTCAAAAGGCGTGAAACCGGAAGATATCTCCATCAACTACACCCCGTTCGGCTACTCCGATTGGCAGACGCGCGTAGCTGCCATCAAGAAGTTCGGTTCGGCGGGTAAGAAGACTGCCGTGGTTTCGACCATCAATGGTGACGCTAACGTGCCTTTCTATAAGGAACTGGGCAACCAGAAGATTTCGGCGGAAGACATTCCGGTGGTCGCCTTTTCGGTAGGTGAAGAAGAGCTGTCGGGCCTCGATACCAAGCCGCTGGTCGGCCACCTGGCTGCGTGGAACTACTTCGAGAGCATCAACACGCCCGCGAACAAGGCGTTCATCCAGCAATGGCATACGTTCATCAAGAATCCGAAGCGCACCACCAACGATCCGATGGAGGCCCACTACATCGGGTTCAATCTCTGGGTGAAGGCGGTCGAGAAAGCGCAATCCACGGACGTGGCTAAGGTGCTGGCCGCCCTTCCCGGAACCGAAACGCCGAACCTTACGGGCGGTATTGCAAAGGTGCTGCCGAACCATCACATCACGAAGCCGGTCTATATCGGCGAAGTTAAGGCGGATGGGCAGTTCAACGTGGTCTCGAAATCCCCGGGGACGGTGCCGGGTGACGCATGGTCCGATTACCTGCCTGGCAGCAAGGATATTGAAGCCGATTGGGTAAGCTTGAACTGCGGGAACTACAACAAAGTCACCAAGAAGTGTTCGGGACAGAACTACAAATAATGCGGCAACTTCACCGGGGTGAGCGGTGGCTGTTTTTGCTGCCGCTCACTCTGTTGGGCGTGGCTTCTCTGTACGCCCAAACGGCCAAAGACGCAACGTTTCTCTCCACGCTGGGCGAATTGCGTGAAGCGACTTATTCCGACAAAGCCCACATCGTCGAGCGTCTGAGTCAAACCGGCCACCGCAATCTTCGCCAGGTCCTCACCGCTTTCATGGAAGGCCGGCTCTATTACCGCAATAGTGATCAACACATCTTCCTTGCCAAAACTGCCGACGAGGATCCGCTTAGTCTAATCGACCCCATTACTTTGAAGAGTGCCGGAATCGCGCCCAATGATACGGTCACGGCTATCGGCACTAATAACAGCCTGCGGGCGGCTCTGCGAAAAACCGTAGCGCGTTTCGCGCTATCGAGCGACGATACCGAAGTGCGGTTGGATGCCGTGCGGGAGATGTCGCGTTCGCTCGATGAGGAGACAACAACGCTCCTGCGCGTGCAGGAGAAGGTTGAGAAGAATGCCGGAGTCAAAAGAGAAATTGCCACGGCGCTCGCGCTCGCGGCACTCGACGGCACGGATGCCAAGGCGCGGCTCGACGCCGTCAACACGCTGAAGGGCAGCATAAGCCAGGACGTGAGGAACCGGCTGGCGCTGCTGCTCGGAAAATCTCCCGACGGCGCCGGTTTCGTGGAGAGCGATAAGAAGATACGTGATGCCGCCGCTGCGGCCGTGTCGAACATAGACATGTGGCGCAACTTCTATTCCGGGGTCGAGACCTTATTTTTCGGATTGAGCCTTGGGTCGGTGTTGGTGCTGATTGCGATTGGGCTCGCAATTACGTTCGGCGTAGTCGGCGTTATCAACATGGCGCACGGCGAACTGATGATGCTCGGTGCCTACACCACCTATGTTGTGCAATTGGCCATGCCCGGTCACATCGGCCTCTCTATCTTGGTGGCGGTTCCGGCGGCGTTTGTGGTTGCGGGGCTGATCGGTGTACTGATGGAACGCACCATTATCCGGTTCCTATACGGACGGCCGCTTGAGACGCTGCTGGCTACTTTCGGGGTCAGTTTGATCCTGCAACAGGCCGTGCGCTCGATCTTCTCCGCGCTGAATCGCTCGGTAATCACGCCTGACTGGATGAGCGGTTCGCTGCGCCTGAACGATGCACTCGCAATCACTTACAATCGCCTCTACATCGTCATCTTCACGCTGATCATTTTCGCTTTGAGTATGCTGGTCCTGAAGCGCACGCGCATCGGCCTCGATATCCGTGCCGTTTCGCAGAACCGTTCAATGGCGAAGGCGATGGGTATTCGCACGGAGTTGGTGGACGCCATGACGTTTGGGCTGGGTTCGGGTATCGCCGGTGTTGCCGGAGTTGCGCTGAGCCAACTGACCAACGTGGGTCCCAACCTGGGCCAGTCGTACATCATCGATTCGTTTCTGGTGGTGGTATTCGGCGGGGTTGGAAACTTGTGGGGCGCTCTCATCGGCGGTACGTCCATGGGCATCGTGAACAAGCTGCTCGAACCCTATGCTGGAGCCGTTTTGGCCAAGATCCTCGTTCTCGTCGCACTAATCCTTTTCATTCAGATCCGGCCGCGCGGGCTGTTTCCGCCTTCGGGACGAGCGGCGGAGGACAAGTAAGTGCCAAGCAGCATGTCAAGTCCTTCCTACGGAATTCTCGGCCATGATCGCGGCGGCGCTTGGTTTCTCGCCATCCTGGTGCTGGTTGCCGTCGCCGTACCGGTTCTCAATCTGGCTGTACCGCCCTCGTCGGCGATTCACTTGTCCGCCTTCGGTATCACGCTCATCGGCAAATATCTCTGCTACGCAATGCTGGCCTTGGCCGTCGATCTCATCTGGGGTTACTGCGGCATTCTCAGCCTGGGACATGCCGTCTTCTTTTCGCTCGGCGGCTACGCGATGGGAATGTATCTGATGCGGCAGATCGGGCCGCGTGGAGTTTATGGCGATCCCATCCTGCCCGATTTCATGGTCTTCCTGAACTGGAAGTCGCTGCCATGGTTCTGGTATGGCTTCAATCACTTTCCGTTCGCCCTAGCGATGATGCTGGTTGTCCCGGCGCTGCTGGCGCTCGTCTTCGGATGGTTCGCGTTTCGTTCGCGAGTCACCGGCGTCTACTTTTCGATCATCACACAGGCACTCACATACGCACTCATGCTGGCGTTTTTTCGCAACGACATGGGGTTCGGCGGAAACAACGGGTTCACAGATTTCAAGGACATTCTTTCGTTCGATCTGCACTCCGACAAAACGCGCGTAGTCTTGTTTCTGTTCACCGCTCTCGCGCTTGGCGCGAGCTACCTCGCTTGCCGCGGAATTGTGGAATCGCGGGCCGGCCGTGTGCTGCGCGCGATCCGCGATGCCGAAAGCCGCACTCGTTTCCTCGGCTACCCGGTCGAATCGTTCAAACTCTGGGTCTTCGTCTTCTCGGCTATCATCGCCGGCTTGGCAGGTGCGCTGTACGTACCGCAAATCGGCATCATCAATCCGAGCGAATTTGCGCCGATCAACTCCATCGAGATTGTGATCTGGGTAGCGGTAGGAGGGCGGGGAACACTCTACGGCGCCATCGCCGGCGCAGTGCTCATTAACTACGCGAAGACTTACTTCACAGGCGTGTTTCCCGACGCCTGGCTCTATGCCCTCGGAGCGTTGTTCGTGTTGGTGACTCTGTTCCTGCCGCGCGGCATTGTGGGTCTGGTCTCGACTAACCGGAAGACCGCTGCGCCTCTCCGAGTGCAAGCACAAAAGGCATAACCTTGAACGCCGCTCGCCGTAAAAGACTCTATCTCGAAGATCTGACCGTCAGCTTCGACGGCTTCAAGGCGCTCAATAACCTCAACCTATATGTCGATCCGGGCGAGTTGCTCTGCATCATTGGCCCAAACGGGGCGGGCAAAACTACGATGATGGACGTCATCACAGGAAAGACGCGGCCCGACTCCGGTACTGCGTATTTCGGCGATGCCATTAACCTGCTGCAGTTGTCCGAAGCAGAAATCGTCGCGGCCGGGATTGGCCGCAAGTTCCAAAAGCCGACCGTATTCGAGCAATTGACGGTTTTCGAGAACCTGGAATTGGCCTTGGCGGGCAGCAGGTCATTTCTGAAGACGCTGCGCGCCCGCATCTCGCCCGCGGAGCGCAAACGGATCGATGAGGTGCTCGATATCATCGGTCTTTCCGAGCATCTGGGATCGCTCGGAAGAATACTGGCTCACGGCCAAAAACAATGGCTCGAAATCGGAATGCTTCTGATGCAGAATCCGGAGTTGCTGCTGGTGGATGAACCGGTAGCGGGCATGACGCCGCACGAGATCGAACATACCGCCGAGCTGCTGCTCTCTTTAGCAGGCGAGCATTCGATCGTGGTGGTCGAGCACGACATGCACTTCGTTCGCTCCATTGCCAAGCGCGTGACGGTGCTCCATGAAGGCCAGGTGATCGCCGAGGGCGATATGGACAAGGTGCAGCAGAACCCGCGCGTCATCGAAGTTTACCTGGGAGTGTAGCGTGCTGGCGATTAAGTCTCTGAACCAGTTCTACGGCGGCAGTCACACCTTGTGGGATGTGGATTTGAACATTCCCGCCGGTTCGCGCATGTGCCTGATGGGCCGCAACGGCATGGGCAAGACGACACTGCTCAAATGCATCATGGGCCTGCAGGCCGCGAGTTCGGGCGCCATCAACTTCGACGGACAGGATCTACTGAAGCGCCCCGCGGAGCAACGAGCCAAGCTTGGAATAGGCTACGTCCCGCAAGGCCGCGAAATCTTCTCGCATCTCACAGTGGAAGAGAACCTGCGGGTCGGCTTAGGTGTACGAAAGAATGGGCCGCGTTCGATTCCAAGCCGCATATTCAACTTATTTCCCGTGCTGAAAAAGATGATGAGGCGGCGCGGCGGTGATCTCTCAGGCGGCCAGCAGCAGCAACTCGCGGTCGGCCGCGCGCTGGTGCTCGAACCAAAATTGCTCATCCTTGACGAACCTACAGAAGGAATTCAGCCCAACATTGTGCACGAAATCGGTGACATCATCCTGCGGCTGAATAAACAGGAAGGCCTGACCGTGCTGCTGGTAGAGCAGAAGCTTCCGTTCGCCCGCCGTGTGGCAAGTGAGTTCTGCATACTCGACAAAGGGCGGCATGTGGCCGCGGGAGAGATCGGCGATCTGACGGACGATATGGTGCGGGCACACTTAAGCGTGTAGGGAACCGGGCAGAATTAGCCTTCAAACTGCGGAACTCGGTGCTTGTCTGGAGCTTCGTCAGTGGGAATGCCCGTGTGAGTGGCTATGCGAGTGTCCGTGATCGTGATGCTCGGCGACTGATGGTATGCCTGATGCCGTCAGCCCGCGGGCACGCTGCTCGTTCAGCCAACTGAGTACTTCCGCCAACCCTTGACCGGTTTTCAGATTCGTGAAGACGAACGGCAACTCGCCGCGCATGCGCCGAGTATCGCGGTCCATCACCTCGAGCGACGCGCCCACGTGGGGCGCCAGATCGATCTTGTTGATCAGGAGCAGACCGCTGCGCCGGATGCCGGGACCTCCTTTGCGTGGAATCTTATCGCCTCCCGAAACATCGATCACATAAATCGAGATATCGACTAACTCCGGGCTAAAAGCCGCCGCTAAATTGTCTCCGCCGCTTTCTACGAACACCAGTTCAAGACCCGCGTGCGTGCTTTCCAGATCCTCGATCGCTTCGATGTTCATCGACGCATCCTCGCGGATTGCGGCGTGCGGACACCCGCCGGTTTCGACTCCACGGATACGATCGAGAGGAAGCGTGCCCTGGCGCATTAGAAATTCGGCGTCTTCCTTCGTGTAGATATCATTTGTTACCACGCCCAGGTTCACTTCGGGCCATAGCTTCTTGCTCAACTGATCGACCAGCGCAGTCTTTCCGCTTCCTACTGGTCCGGCGATTCCGACTCGGTATGCTCTCACGGCGGATCCTCTTTCAGAACAGGAAATAGCGTTGCGCCAGCGGCAATTCGCTCGCCGGTTCGCAGGTTAGTAACTGGCCATCGGCGCGCACTTCGTACGTTTCGGGATCCACTTCGATGCGCGGCATGGCTGCGTTGTGCACCATATTCTTCTTTCCGATGCCGCGGCAGTTGCGTACCGCGACGGCTCTTTTATGAAACAGCTTATCAACTCCGCCTTCGAGTCCTGCTTGCGAAATAAACGTGAGCGCGGTCGCTGCGGTGGCTCTTCCGAACGACCCGAACATCGGGCGGTAGAGGACCGGCTGCGGCGTAGGAATGGACGCGTTCGCATCCCCCATTACGCTCCAGCCGATGAACCCACCCTTCACGATCATCTCCGGCTTTACTCCGAACATCGAGGGTCTCCACAGCACCAGATCCGCCAGCTTACCCGCCTCGATCGATCCGACATGCTCCGCAATGCCGTGCGTAATCGCTGGATTGATCGTATATTTCGCAACGTAGCGCTTGACGCGGAAATTGTCGTTGCGCGCGGAATCTTCGGGCAGTGCCCCGCGCTGCGTTTTCATCTTGTGCGCCGTTTGCCATGTGCGGGTAACTACTTCGCCGATCCGACCCATCGCCTGCGAATCGCTCGATATCATGCTGAAGACACCCAGGTCATGCAGGATGTCCTCGGCCGCGATCGTCTCGGGACGAATACGGCTCTCCGCGAACGCGACATCCTCCGGCACCATGGGGTTCAGGTGATGGCACACCATCAACATGTCCAAATGTTCCGCGATGGTGTTGACGGTATAGGGCCGCGTGGGGTTGGTCGACGACGGCAGAATGTGCGGTAGGGCTGCGATGCGGATGATATCGGGTGCGTGCCCGCCGCCCGCGCCTTCGGTGTGATATGTGTGAATCGCGCGCCCCGCGATTGCTGCGATAGTGTCTTCCACGAAACCGGCCTCATTGATAGTGTCGGTGTGGATCGCCACTTGCACGTCCATCGCATCCGCCACGCGCAGGCAGGTATCGATGGCAGCAGGCGTCGTTCCCCAATCTTCGTGCAGTTTCAGACCGCAGACGCCGGCTTGCACCTGCTCTTTAAGAGGCGCTTCGGTGGACGCATTGCCTTTTCCGAGGAAACCGAAGTTCATGGGCCATGCGTCAGCCGCTTCGAGCATACGGGCGATATTCCATGCGCCCGGCGAACATGTAGTTGCGTTGGTGCCCGTGGCCGGACCGGTTCCGCCGCCGATCATGGTGGTGATCCCATTCGAGAGCGCCTCGTACACCTGCTGCGGGGAGATGAAGTGGATGTGGCTATCGATCGCGCCGGCGGTCACGATCAGGTTTTCGGCGGCGATGACTTCGGTCGAAGCGCCGATTACGAGAGCGGGGTCGATGCCTTGCATGGTGTCCGGGTTGCCGGCCTTCCCGACCTTCACAATGCGTCCGTCGCGCACTCCGATATCACCCTTAACGATGCCCCAATGATCGATGATCAGCGCGTTGGTAATTACGAGATCGAGTGCTCCATCGGCACGGGTGGCGCGCGAACTCTGGCCCATGCCGTCACGAATAACCTTGCCGCCGCCGAACGTGACCTCGTCGCCGTAGACCGTGAAGTCCTTTTCCACTTCCACGATCAACTCGGTGTCAGCGAGTCGAACGCGGTCGCCCTTGGTTGGTCCGTAAAGGTCGGCGTAGACGGCGCGCGGAATGGATAGGCTCATCGGTTCCCCTTACCCTGATGTCCCAGCACTAGCCGCTCACCGGCAAAATCAACCAACTCGACTTCCTTCTCTTCGCCGGGCTCGAAACGCACCGAAGTGCCCGCCGCAATATTCAGCCGCATTCCACGCGCGCTTTCCCGTTCGAAGGCAAGAGCGTTGTTCACTTCAAAGAAGTGATAGTGGCTCCCGACCTGAACCGGCCGATCTCCCGTGTGCTTCACGATAACTTTCGCAGTGCGGCGCCCCACATTTGCTTCAATAGGCTGCGCTTCTAAGAAGTACTCTCCTGGTTTCATACCTTGGTCACTGGATCGGATCGTGTACGGTGACGAGTTTGGTGCCGTCCGGGAAGGTTGCTTCTACCTGTACTTCGTGGATCATATCCGCGATTCCGGGCATCACGTCGGCGATCGAAAGAATTTTGGTTCCGAGCGTCATAATTTCGGCCACCGGTTTTCCGTCGCGCGCCCACTCTAGGATGTCCGCGGTCAAAATGGCGATAGCTTCGGGGTAGTTCAACGCGAGACCGCGGGCCCGGCGTTTCCGCGCAACGTCGGCGGCGACATAAATTAACAGGCGCTCCTGCTCCCTGGGCGTCAGGTGCATTCGATCTCCTACTTTAGCTTTCTTGGAGGAACGGCTTCTTCACCCGTGAGGAAGCGCCGCGCGATAC
>JAFAWA010000130.1 GCA_019242155.1 Terriglobia bacterium
CTCGCCGATTTCATGTTGGGTAAGCTGCAACTGCTTGATCAATCCACGCCCAACACTCTGTTTATGCGGCAATGGTACGCCGGCTTTTATGCGCAAGATACCTGGAAGGTCTCGCAAAGGTTCACAGTAAATCTGGGGCTGCGGTGGGAACCGTGGTTCCCGCAGATCATCACCAACGGAGCGGTTTACAATTTCAGCCTGCAGCGCTTTGAACAGGGCATCGTCAGCCAGACGCATCCGACAGCCCCGGCCGGACTCTACTTCCCGGGCGATCCGGGGTTCCCGGGCAAGTCGGGCCAATACGGGCACTATAAGGACTTTGAGCCTCGAATCGGCCTCGCTTGGGATCCATTCGGCAACGGCAAGATGACCGTCCGCGCTTCCTACGGTCTGTTTTACGATTTCGCCAACGGGCAATTCTTCATCAACACGACTGTGGCACCGCCGTTCGGCGACGAGACAAGGGTCAACGCCGTTCCGTTCGACAATCCGTGGTCGACCTATCCGGGCGGCAATCCCTATCCGATCACCTCGTTCAACACCTTCACGTTGAATGCGCCATACTTGACGCTGCCGTATAACATGCCTGCTACGGAGCTACATTCCTGGAATTTGACCATCCAAAGGCAGATCTCGCAAAACTGGCTGGTTTCCGCCAGCTACGTCGGAAACGAAACCGAGCACCTGTGGACTTCAACGCAGCTCAATCAGCCGGAGATCGTTCCCAGTCAATACCCTGTGGGAACCTGCCCCTCCGGCGTCCTCACTAACTGCAACGCCGTTTCGAATTACAATCAGCGCCGTCTGCTGAGTCTGATCAATCCGAACATCGGCAAATACTACGGCTACGTGGACGTCTTCGATCCGGGTGGCACACAGAGCTACAACGGCCTGGTGCTGGCTGTGCAACACCGGTTTTCCCACGGACTTACGATTAACGGCAACTACACGTGGTCGCATTGCATCGGCGATTACAGCCAGGAGTTCACGACGCCCAATGTAGGCTCCGGGTATCAGGACCCCAACAATCGCCGTTACGATCGCGGCAATTGCGTGTTCGACCGGCGCGGCAACTTCAATCTGTCGGCCGCTTATGAATTGCCGGGTTTCGAGAACCGCATGGTTCGCGCAGCAGTGAGCGGGTGGAGAATCTCTCCGATTATCCGTTACATTACGGGCTCGCCCTTGTTGATCACCACTGGTGTGGATCGCGCTCTGAACGACAACACCTTAACCCAGCGGCCCAATCTCGTCGCGCCGAATTCGGTGCGCAACACAGGCCCGGGCAGCTTTTTGAATTACCTGAACCCGGCGGCCTTCGCACAGCCAGCGTTCGGCACGCTCGGGAACCTGGGCACGTACACTGTCTTCGGCCCCGGTGCATTCCTGGTGGATACGGCGCTCTCGCGCCTGTTTCCCGTTACCGAACATAAGAGCCTGGAGATCCGCGCCGAGGCTTTCAACCTGCCGAACTTTTTCTTGCGGGGAAGTCCGGGATTGGCTCTGAGCGCCCCGACTTTCGGCCAGATCACCACGGTCTACAATCCCAACTACGCGCTCGGCGGCGGTGGCGGGCCGAGGGTCATCCAGTTTGCCGCAAAATTCGCTTTTTAACGGCGGGCGGCGCTTTGCGGCAGCGCCGGCGCAGAAAGGGAGGAGTCATGAACAACTTAAAAGTCGAGCTGCGGCATGTTTCGGGTTCCGCGTCCGAAGCGAGCGTTCGGGCCCACCGCGTGCTGATTGATAGGCCGCTTGAAAAGGGCGGTTCGAACCAGGGACCTATGGGCGGCGAGCTTTTCCTGGCCTCCATCGGCGGCTGCTTCATGAGCAACCTGCTCGCGGAGATTCATGCGCGCAAGGTCGATCTCTTTGAGGTCCGCGTCGAGGTCGTCGGCACCTTAGCAGAAACACCGGCGCGCTTTTCGTCGGTTGTTATGAACGTCACGTCGAGCGGCTCGGCCGACCAACTCGAACGGCTGGTCGAAGTTGCCGACAGGGGGTGCATCATGCTGAACACCCTGCGCGGCAAGCTCGATATTCGCATCCACATAACTCACCCGCTGACGGCACCATCGCGATGAGGCCGCGGGCGATCGTTTTCGACGCCTATGGCACCCTATTTGACGTGCGCGCGGTAGTGCTGGAAGGGATCTTCCCAATTGATCCGGACCATGACACTCTCCTACAGCTCTGGCGCCAGAGGCAGCTTGAATATACCTGGCTCCTCTCGCTTATGGATCGTTACGAGGACTTCTGGAACGTGACGCAGTCGGCGCTTCAATCGTCCTGCCGGCAGCTTCACATCGAACTGAGTGCTAGTCAGTGCAATGCCCTCCTTAGGGCTTACCTGTCTCTGCCGATTTTCCCGGAAGTGGCCTCGGCCCTGGAGTCGCTGAAGAGGTATCCGCTAGCGATTTTGTCGAACGGATCACCGCATATGCTGAGCGCGGCGGTCGGCAGCAGCGGCCTCGATTCGCGGATTACCGAAGTCATTTCCGTCGATACGGCGAAAGTGTATAAACCCTCGCCGCGCGCCTATGCCCTTGGAGTGGCGGCCCTCGGCTTAGCTGCCGAGGACATGCTGTTCGTATCCTCGAACTGGTGGGACGTCTGGGGTGCTAAGACCTTTGGGTATCGTGTTTGCTGGTGCAATCGATCCGGCGAGGCGATGGAATGCGCGCCGGACTTTGAGGTCACGAGCCTGGACCAGATTGCCCGGCGACTGACGGGCTAACGGGAGTCCGGTGGCCGGTCTCTGGTAGAATCGTTCGCTTAAAACCGGAAGCGGGCGGCAATCTGTCCCTGCCGCGGCGTGCCGGGGATGCTGGCCGTTTGAATAAACCCGAAGCCCGAAGCGATCGTCGAACCCGGCTGGCAGGCGCCGGTAGGGCCGTTATTACCCGACACGAAGCAAGTCGGCGGGGTCAGCGGACTCGTTGCACTCGGGGCAGGAAATACGGTGCGGTTGAAGATGTTTATGAACTCGGCCCGGATCGTGAGGTTCATCTGCTCCCGTATCCGGAACGTTCGCCCCACGGAGAAGTTCTCGACGGGATGCCGCTGGGCCCGGTAGTCGCTGTAATACGCCGCGGAGGTCCCGAACGTACCCGGAGGCGGAGAGGTCCACGCCGCCGCGTTCAGCACCAGAGTTTTGGTCGGATCAAAACAGTGGCAGTTGAGGTTCTTGAGAAACAGCGGTACTCCCGGGACGCGATTCAGATACGATGCGGTTTCGAACGTATACGTGTTCAGCAGATTTGCCGAGGCGGGAACCAGGATGGGCGCCCCGCTGGCGTAAGTTGCGAGCGCTCCAGTTTGCCAGCCGCCCAGGACGTGCTTCAGGATCTTGCTGCTGGTCCAGCCAGGCGCGGGCACCGTGTAGCTGATGTTGATATTGGTGACGAACGGCCGGTCGTATTGCGAGAGGTACTTGTTTAGACCCCGATTGAAAACATCGTTCTCTTGCCCCTCGATGCCGTTGGTGAGCGACTTTGACCAGGTAAAGTTGAGGCTGGCATCGAGACCATGCGATAGCCGTTCATCACCCTGGCCTGCAAGGAGTTGTACCAGCTATCTCCTAATGGGGCCCACAGCCCCCCGGGCGCGGTAGTGAACTGCGGGAACGGCCGCAGAGACTGCGCGACCGTGGCCGTGAGTGGGAAATTCGCATACGGCAGCTTGTTCATGAACGGCCCGGCAGCCGGGCTGCCGATCGGGGCGGCCAGGATGGCTCGGGCAGCCGCGGTAGTGATGTCGAGCCCGTCGGCCAACAGCGACTGCGGGGTGTTGGCGTTGTAATTGACGGCGGGTGAGCCGGCCGTGCTCTGCCACCAAATCCCGCGGTCCCCTACGTAGCTGGCCTCCACCACCACATCCCGGACGATCTCGCGCTGCACACCGAAGCTATATTGATACATACGGGCCGGACGTCCGCCGTTCTGATCGATGAAGTACGTGGGAGGAGCGCCAGGCGTTCCAGGAATGGCCACGACGGGGAAGTGGCTCGGATTAA